>CAZOWR010000008.1:0-31736 GCA_964583645.1 uncultured Enterobacteriaceae bacterium | reverse complement strand
AACGAGGTCGTACCGGTGGTGTTCACCGCCAGCGTCTGCGCCCCGTTCACCGTGCCGCCGAACGTAATGTTCGCGTTGCCCGTGGAGCTCGAGGTCACCGCCCCCGTCAGCACCACCCCGTCGTTGTAGGTCTGCGCACCCGAGGTCGTGACGTTGGCCGCAAAACTGCTCGTGCCCCCCACGTTCGTCGTCAGGCTCGTGAGCGGCGTCGTGCCGCCCACTATGCCGGAGAACACCGTCGGCCCCGCCGTGTTCGCCGCCAGCGCGGCGGCACCATCCACGGTGCTGATGAACCTGATGAGGCCAGCAGCGCCGGAGCTGGCCACCACGTCGCCCGCAAGCACCACCGCGTCGCTGTAGATCTGGCCCGCCGAGGTCGTGACATTGCCCGCAAGGCTGGTCGTACCACCCGCATTGGTCGTCAGGTTCGTGAGCGGCGTCGTCCCGCCCACCACGTTGCCGAACGTCGTCACGCCCGTCGTGTTCACCGCGAGCACTTGCGCCCCGTCCACCGTGCTGCCAAACGTGATATTCGCGTTGCCGGTCGATGCCGCCGTGACGTTGGCGGTCAGCACCACGGCGTCGTTGTAGGTCTGCGCACCCGAGGTGGTGACGTTGCCCGCAAGGCTGGTCGTGCCCCCGGTGTTGGTCGTCAGGCTCGTCAGCGCCGTCGTCGCGCCGACCGTGCTGCCAAAACTGGTCAGGCCCGTGGAATTGACCACCAGCGCCTGCGCGCCATTCACCGTGCTGGAAAAGCTGACGTTGCCGGTGCCAGCCGCGATCGTCGAATCCGCCGTCAGCGCCACTGGCCCGCTCAAGGTCACCGCGGCGTCGCCGGTAGTCAGATCGGAGCCGAGGCGGATGTTGCCGGTGCCCCCGCTCACCGTCAGGTTGATCGCCCCCCCGGTGCCGCCGCCGCCCGTGGTGCTGAGCGGCGCATTGACGTGGACGGTCCCGGTGCCGTTCGCTGGCCCGCCCGCATCGTTGGCGGTGATGTTGATATTGCCGCCGCGCGTCGTGATCGCAGCGCCGATCGTGACGTTATTTCCGGCCTGCAGATTGAGGCTGTTGTTTCCCGCCGTGGCGGTGATCGCTCCGTCGGCCGCCACGGTGAGGTCGACCTGCGCCTGGAGCGTCACCGTGGCGTTATTGAGCTGCGCAACGACCGTTGCGGGATCAACCACCGCAGGATCGTTACCGTCGTTCTCCGTGAACGCGTAGGTGTTTGGGTCGGCGTCGTTGTTGTTCGTACCGTTGAAGTCGGCGTCCGTGACTCCGGTCGCGGAGATCGTCAGGTTCGCGGGGTCGAGCAGCAGCGTTCCCTTGGTCCCCTTGGGCGCGCGCAGGTCAACCTGGCCGCGGAAATCCAGCCACCTCTTCCCGGACACCTCGGCGACACCGCCGTTACCGCCCTGCGCCCCGCCGCGGGCGGTGATGGTCCCCAGGAAGCGGGTCGTGTCGTCGGCCCACACCACGACTTTGCCGCCATCGCCGTTGTCGGTTGCATCCGCCCTGATCGTGGCGTCGGGGGCAACATAGGTTACCGCGGCGTTGCGCTCGGGCCCGCCGCCTTGCCAGTTCCCGCCCACGAGCACCGTGCCGCCGCCCGCTCCGCCCGAAGCGTCGATGGTCGCGCCGGCGAGCAGTCCGACCCTTTCCCCCAGGACCTGGACGGTGCCGCCAACGGCATCCGCGCCGCCGGTGGCCGAAACGGACCCGCTGACGCTGGTCACGCCCGCCTCGCCGCCGTCGAGCACGATGACGCCGTTGCGCTCCTTGATCGTGCTGGCGCGGATGACGCCGTCCGTGTTGATGACCGTGTCGAGCAGCGCGTTGGCCGAGCGCGCGGTCAGCAGCACGTTGCCGCCGTCGGCCTTGATCGTGCCGCTGTTGAGCGCGGAGGCGTTGAGCGCCGACTGGTTCACGGCGACGCTGATGAGGCCGTCGCCCACCATGTCGAGCGTCACCTTGTCGCCCGCCGCCAGCGCCACCGTGCCGAGGCGGGCCGCGATCACGCCCCGGTTCGCGACCTGCGGGCCCGCGAGCACCGCGTAGCCGCCGACCGAGGTGATGTTCCCCTCGTTGACCACGCTCCCCGCCCCGCCGGCATTGCTGAAAACGTAGCTGCCCGACATGAAGTCGGCGTTGGAGATCGACAACGTCGTGGCCATGAGGCCGCCGACATCGACGCTCGCGCCGGGCTTGAAGATGACGCCGTTGGGGTTGACCAGGAACACCTGGCCGTTGGCGATCAAGCTGCCGAAGATCTGCGAGGGGTTGTTGCCGAGGACGCGGTTGAGCGCGATCGCCGAGACGTTGGGCTGCTGGAAGACGACCGAATTACCGGCGCCGATCGAGAACGTCAGCCAGTTGAGCGCGGCGCGCTGCGAGGCCTGGTCGACCTGAAGCGAACTCGCGCTCGCCTGCGTGATCGTCGCCTGGCCGGCCACCACGTGGCCGCCGGTCGGCAGGCCCTGCGCGTGCACAAGCTGCCCGATCGGGATCATCGCGGTGGCGACCGCGGTGGCGATGGTGCGCCGCCGCGTGCGCAGCGCCGGCACCGCGCCGGGCTTCGCGGAGACCTTCTTCGACTTGCTCATGACGTGCTCCCCCGAATGCGCACGCGGGCGCGCGCACGCGAAACGCAGGCGCGCCGCCCACTGCGATTCAGTTTAGTCCAACCGCGCGTCAGGCCGTGTGAAATTTCGCACGGCCGGAATGCGTTCTCCGGACGCGTGTTTAGAACCACTTGATCGCCTGGAACCAGATCCGCGGGATCCGCTTGGCCCCGTCGGCCAGCGGGGCCTCGTTCTCGGCCCGCCAGGCGGCAAAGGCGCGCAGTAGGTAATCCCCATCCTTGCCGAGGGACAGACCCAGACCGTAGCCAGCGAGGTTTCTCTCGTTCTTGGTTTCGGTCGCGAGCGGGTCCTTGTTCACCCGTACGTGGCCAATGTCGTAGAAGCCCGACACCGTGACGTCCCCGCCCTGCAGCTTCAGATCGGGCACGATGTAGCGGTATTCGGCGTTGATGACGATGCCCGAGTCGCCGATCGCCTCGCCGACGGGATAGGCGCGCACGCCCGTGGGCCCGCCGAGGGAGAACTTCTCCGCCGAGGTCAGGTTCTTCGATCCGCGCTGACCGGCGACCGCAAGCAGCAGGTTGCTGTTCTCGGTGACGCGCTGCAGGCGCCGGTACTCGTAGTTGAGCTTCGCGAACTTGCCTGCCGTCTTGAGGCCGGTCGGTCCCTGGTCGGCCGCCAGCAGGCCCGGCTGCGAAAGCACGACGTCGCCCTCGGTCCACGTGGCGCCGAACGAATTCAGGCCCCCGCCGAACAATGCGTCGCGCAGGTCGCCGACCAACCCGAGCTTGTAGGCGATGACGTAGCGGTCCTCCTGCGTCGACGTGCTGTCGATGCGGTCGAAGAGCTTCTTGTCCTCGTAGGCGGCCTGCAGGATGACGTTGGCGCGGCGCGTGCGCACCATCGGATGGAAGCCGAACACGCTGGCCGTGACGCCGTAGCCATGGGACTCGAGCGCGGAGAAGTCCTTGCCGACGCGGTAGTCGAAGTCGAGATAACTGAAACCGACCCGCGTGCCGTAGCTGCCGACCGGGACCACGTAGGCGATGCGCCGCAGCAGGAACCGCTCCTCGGTGGCGAAGGCGCGCACGGTCAGCTGATCGCCCAGGCGCATCGGGCTGTTGACGTTGAAGCTGATGCCGAGCCGGTACTCGCCCGTGAAGCGGCTGCCCGCGTTGTCGAAGTCGACGAAGCCGTTCACCAAGTCCGGTACCTGCTCGACGTTGACCTGCATGTCGGCCGCGCCGATGGTCGCGCTCGGCCTGATCTCCGAAGTGACGATCGCGTTCGGCAGGTCGTTGATGAGGAGCAGCGGCTTCTCGAGCCCCGTCTCCGTGATGAGCGAGCCTTCCTGCAGGTGCGCCTCGAGGATCGACTTGAGCAGATCCTCGGACACGCGCACGTCGGGCTTCATGTTGAGCGTGACTTTGCCGATGCGGCCCTCGATCACCGCGATCTCGACGACGCCGTCCCTGATCTGCTGGCGCGGCAGGTACGCTTGGGCAAGGAAGTAGCCCCGTGCACGGTAGTAGGCCCGCACGCGCGTCGCGGCATCGTTCAGGCCGTCGATGTCCTGTTCCTTGCCGACGAATTCCTTGATCGACTCGAGGAGCTCCTCCTCGCTATAGACGGTGTTGCCGCTGATGCGAAAGCGCGTGACGTTGACCTTCAGCCCCGGCGTCGCCGAGAGCGCGGGCCGCGGCGCGTCGACGCGCGGCAGCACGTCGGCCGGGCGCGCGGGCTCGCGCGGCGGCTCCTTTGTCTGCTGCTGCAGGATCTGTCCGGCGTCCGGGGGCTTCTGCCCGTAGCCAGTGGCGGGGATGCCCGCGAGGGCCACCGCCGATGCGAAAAGGGCGCTGCGCATGGGTGCGCCCGCCGTCCCTGAACCCCAGGCCAAGGAACCGCGAAACTTTTCCAGATCCAAGAGTTATGAGCCTTTTCTTATATTCGACCTGAAATCCATGCGCTCGTCCGTGAGAATAGCGTGAATTTTGCCCTGTCGCAATGAAGGTTTAGGGTGCCCAAGCGCCCCCGCGAGCGTCACTGTTGCAAATTGCCAACAAGCGTTCCGGCCTGCGGAACGGCCTCCTCCGGCAGCCCCCGTGACCCGACCGGCCCCAAGGGGCCGGGGTCACAGGGTGCGTGCGATAGACTCCGCGCATGAGCGAGAAACCGGGCCACGCCGCGATCCGACCCCCGAGCGCCGAAGAGCGCTCAGCGTTCCCCGGCGAGGTCGTCGTGCAGTTGCCCGCGCCCTTCGCCGACGCCCGCGGCGAGATCCAGCCCCTGGTCGATGCCACCATGGAGAGTTGCGTGCTGATCCGCTCGAAGAAGGGCACGGTGCGCGCCAACCACTTTCACCGCACCGACTGGCACTACTGCTACGTCCTGTCGGGCTCGATCGAGTACTACCACCGTCCGCAGGGCTCCGGCGCGGCGCCGCGCAAGGTGCTGATCCGGTCCGGGCAGCTCTTCTTCACGCCGCCGATGGTCGAGCACGCCATGGTATTCCCCGAGGACACGGTGTTCCTCACGCTCGGCCGCAATTCGCGCGACCAGGAAGTGTACGAGGCCGATGTGGTGCGCGTGAAATCGCTCCTGCCGCGGGCCGCCCCCGGCGGATGACGGTGCCGTGCCGCCGGCGGCCTGATTGCCGGCTGTGTGGCAGCCGCGAGCTCGTCAACGCTCTCCGCCTCACCCCGACGCCGCTCGCCAATGCGTTCGTGACCCGCGCCGGGCTGGGCGCGGCCGACCCCGTATACCCGCTCGAGCTTGCTCTGTGCGCCGCCTGCGGGCACCTGCAGCTGCGCGACGTGGTGGACGCGCAGGCGCTGTTTGGTGACTACGTGTACGTGTCGGGCACCTCACCCGCGTTCGTGCGGCATTTCGAGCGCTATGCGCAGGACCTGGCGGCGCACGCCCCCGTGCGGCCCGGCGCGCTCGTCATCGACGTCGGCTCCAACGACGGCACGCTGCTCGGCTTCTTCAAGGCGCGCGGCTGCCGGGTGGTGGGCGTCGACCCCGCGCGGGCGATCGCCGAGCGCGCCACGGCGGCCGGGATCGAGACGCTGCCCGAGTTCTTCGGCGTGGAGCTCGCGCAACGCATCGCGCGCGAGCACGGGCGCGCGGCGCTGGTTATGGCCAACAACGTCTTCGCGCACGTCGACGACCTTGCGGGGTTCGTGCAGGCGGTGCGCGCACTGCTCGCGCCGGAAGGACTGTTCGCCTTCGAGGTGTCGTACCTCGCCGACGTCTACGAGCACTGCCTCTTCGACACGATCTACCACGAGCACCTCGACTATCACGCGGTGGCGCCGCTCGTCGGCTTCTTCACACGCCAGGGCATGCGACTCGTGCGCACCGAGCGGGTCGCGACCCACGGCGGCAGCATCCGCGGCCTCGCCCGGGCCGCGGGCGCGGGCGTCGCGCCGGACGGCTCGGTCGAAGCGCTCGTCGCGCACGAGAAGTCGCTCGGGCTGGAGCGGGCGGCAACCTACGCCGCCTTTGCGCAGCGCATCGATGGCGTCAAGCGGGAGCTTGGGCGCGTGCTCGCGCAGATGAAGGCCGCCGGCGCCTCGGTCGCCGGGTTCGGCGCGCCGGCCAAGGCCACCACGCTCATGTATCACCTCGAGATCGGCCCCGAGATCGTGGACTTCATCGTTGACGACAGCCCGCTCAAACAGGGCCTCTACTCCCCGGGGTTGCACGTCCCGATCGTCGCTGGCGCCGAGATCGCAGCGCGCAAACCGGACGTGCTCCTCCTCCTCGCCTGGAACTTCGCGGGTCCGATCATCGCCAAGCACGAGGCGTTCCTGCGCGCCGGCGGCCGGTTTGTCGTCCCCTTGCCCGAGGTGCGTATCGTTGCAAGTTCATGATCGCACGGGGCAAACTTCATCTCGCACTGGTCGGCCGAGGCGCGTGGGGAAGCAGGATCGCGCGCACTGTACGGGCCTCTGAAGAAGCGGTGCTCGCCGCCACCGCCGGCCGCGACTGGGAGCGGCTGCTCGGCCAGACGATCGACGGAGCGGTCATCGCCACGCCGCCCGCCGCCCACCTGCCCGTCGCCACCCGCTTCATCGAGCGCGGCATCCCGGTCCTGGTCGAGAAACCCCTGTGCCTGGATCCGGACTCGGCGCTCGCCTTCCGCGACTTGGCGGCGCGCCGCGAGGTGCCTGTGCTCGTGAACCATGTCCATCTGTTCAGCCCTGCATACCGGCTGCTGAGGCAGCTTTCCCCTGCACTCGGAAGGGTGACCCGCATCGCCACGGCCGGAGGTCGCGAGGGGCCGTTGCGCGCCGACACCCCGCCGCTGTGGGACTGGGGCCCGCACGACCTCGCCATGGCGCTCGATCTCGCCGGCGACGAGCCGCAGCGCGTGAGCGCGCGCCATACGCTGCAGCGGCGCAGCGCCGCCGGGCTCGAGGCGAACTACGCCATCGAGCTCGAGTTCCCGCGCGCCCTGCGCGTCTCCATCGCCGTTGGCAACGCGATGCCCCGGGTGCGGCGGCTGGAGGTCGACCACGAGCGTGGCACGCTCGTCTACGACGACGTTGCGCCCCGCAAGCTCGCCTACGAGGGAACCGAGGCCCGCGTGCGCGAAGCCGTGGCCGCAAGCGATCTGTCGCGGCCGCCGCTCGATTGCGCGATCGAGGCGTTCTGCGCAACCATCCGGGCCGGCGGCTTCGAGCCGCGGTCGCTCGACCTGGCGGTGGCGGTGGTGGCGCTCCTTGAGCGCATCGAGCGGGAAACGGAGGGCGAGCGCGGATGAACCTGCTGATCCTGGGCGTCAACGGCTTCATCGGCCACCATCTGAGCACCCGGGTGCTGCGTGCCACCGACTGGCACGTCTACGGCATGGACATGGGCACGAGCCGCCTCGCCGACGTGCTCGCGCACCCGCGCTTCCACTTCTTCGAGGGCGACATCACGATCAACCGCGAATGGGTCGAGTACCACGTCCGCAAGTGCGACGCCGTCATCCCACTGGTGGCGATCGCCACCCCGGCGACCTACGTCAGGGAGCCGCTGCGCGTCTTCGAGCTCGACTTCGAGGCGAACCTGCCGATCGTGCGCGCGTGCGTGAAGCACGGGAAGCGCCTCATCTTCCCCTCCACCTCCGAGGTCTACGGCATGTGCCGCGACCGCGAGTTCGACCCGGAGACCTCCGAGCTCGTCATGGGGCCGATCAACAAGCCGCGCTGGATCTACGCCTGCTCCAAGCAGCTGATGGACCGCGTCATCTGGGCGTACGGCGCGCACGAGGACCTCGACTACACCCTGTTCCGCCCCTTCAACTGGTTCGGCGCGGGGCTGGACAGCATGGACGCCGCGCGCGAGGGCAGCTCGCGCGTCGTCACCCAGTTCCTCGTCCAGATCGCGCGCGGCAAGGACATCATGCTGGTCGGCGGCGGCTCGCAACGCAGGACGTTCACCTACATCGACGACGGCATCGACTGCCTGATGCGCATCATCCGCAACAAGGGCGGAGTGGCGAGCCGCAAGATCTACAACATCGGCAATCCCTCGAACAACCTCTCCATCCGCGAGCTCGCGGAGGCCCTGCTGCGGCTCGCCCGGGGCTACCCCGAGTACCGCACGCGCGCGCGGCGGGTAAAGCTGCGCAGCGTGAGGGCGGAGAAATACTTCGGCGAGGGCTACCAGGACATCCAGTTCCGCGTGCCGGCAATCGGCAATACGCGGCGCGAGCTCGGCTGGCGGCCGAAGATGGGGATGGAGGCGGCGCTCGATCTCATCCTCAAGGCGTATCGCAGGGAGCTGCCGAGCGTGCGCAAGCTCGAGTCCTGACCCTCCCCCGTCCGGGCGGGGCGTGCCCGATCGTGTCCACCTAACGGGACGCCTGCGGCCAGAGAGCGGATGCCAGCAAGTCGTGGAAATCTCGCGCGAACCGGGGTGCATCGCAGATTGGCGAGGCCGCCACGGAGGCTCGCAGCGCGCGCCGAAGCGTCGCCAGAGGCGGGACCTCGTCGGCGAGCTCGACCGCGAGGCGGACGTAGTCGTCCTCGTCGCGCGCAACCAGCTGCGGCAAGCCGGCGTTCACGAGGTGCGTCAGCGAGTGCCGACCGGCGAACGTGCGCCCGGGAAGCGTGATCACCGGGACGCCCATCCATAGCGCCTCCAGCGTGGTCAGCCCTCCGCTGTAGGGCAGGCTGTCGAGCGCAATGTCGACCGTGTTGTAGCGCTCCAGCATGGCGAGGTGGGGGCTCGCCCCCTCGATCGCGATCCGCGCCGGGTCCACGCCCGCCTGCGCGAAGGCGCGCAGGATGCGGTCGCGGTTCCGCACGTCGTCCAGCTTCTTGTACCTGAGCACCAGGCGCGCCGTAGGCTGCGCCGCCAGCACGCGCGCCCACAGGCCGAGGGATTGCGCCCCGATCTTTCCGGCGTTGTGGAATGCTGCGTACGTGACATGGCCGTTGCGCTCGGCCGGAAGCGGCCCCACGGCAGGCGCGTAGGCGGGCGGCGAGTAGCAGACGTAATCGTGCGGCAGGCGCAGCACCGTCTCGCTGTAGTTGCGCTCCTCACCCCGCGGGACCTGATGCCAGTCTCCGACCAGGTAGTCGATCGCCGGGACACCCGTGGTCCCGGTCAGGCCGCCCCAGACGAGTTGCACGGGCGCGAGGCGCCGCGCGAACGCGCCCAATCGGTTCCCGCGCGTATGGCCCGCGAGATCAACGGCGACGTCTATGGCATCTGCCCGCGCCAGCGCCACAAGCTGTGAATCGTCCAGCGATCGCACGTCGCGGCACTCGTGCGCGGCCCGGGTTATTCGCCCGGTGAGGTCGTCGTTCAGAGAGGAGTTCGAGTACAGGAAGGTCTGCGTCGCCGCCCGGTCCATCGCCTCCAGCAGACCGCACAGGAAGTAGCCGGTCGGGGTGCGGCCGAAGTCGGGCGAAACGAACGCGATCCTGAGCGCGCGATCTCGGCGCGGCGCGACAGCGCGCCCCGGCTGCGGCGCCGGGCCGAAGCGCTCGCCCCATTGCATCGCGAGCGCCTTGAGCCGCTCCGGCGTCACCCCGGGCCGATACTGCTCGCACATCCAGAGATTGCTGAGCGCCGTCGCGTAGCCCGGATCGCATGTCAGCGCGCGCTCGAACAGGGGCGCCGCTTCGGTCGGACTGCCGCGCTCGAGCAGGATCGAAGCCAGATTGTTCCAGGACGACGCGGCCTGCGGCTTGAGCTCGACGGCCCGGCGAAAGCAGGCTTCCGCCGCCTCGAGCTGCTCGAGCTCGTAGCAGCACACCCCGAGATTGTTGAGTGCGTCCAGGTTCTCCGGGTCGATTTCGAGCTCGGCCCGGTAAGCCGTCGCGGCGAGGTCCGGGCGCCCCAGCGCGGCACGGCAGCGGCCCACCAGAAACCAGGCGCCACGGCGCCGCGGCTCCACCGCAATCAGCGTCGCGAGCACGGCCTGAGCCTCGACGATGCGACCGGCGCGCAAATGCTCAGCGGCCAGCCTGGCCAGCGCCTCCGGGGTATCGATCATGCCAGGCGCGGCTCTCAGATGTTCACCGGCTCGCGACCGGGCTGTCCACGGAGCATGGCGTGGTGCCCGATCAGGTACTGGAAGATACGGGCAACGGATGCTGCGTCGCCGCGCAGGAACAGCGTCGCATCCAGATTGGCGCCGGCAAGCGCCGCCGAGAGTTGGCCGCGATAGCCGTCGTCGTGGATCAGCCGCAGCGCGAGCTCCTCGTAGGCCTCGCCGTCGTGCACGATGAGCTCCTCGAGCCCCAGCCGGCGCAGCAGCGACGCCGCCGAGCGGTTGTAGAACTTGGTCCCCTCCCAGGCCACGAAGGGCTTGCGCAGGTACAGGGCGTCGATCGCCGTCGCGTAGCCGCCGAACGGATAGCTGTCGAGATTGAAGTCCCCCCGTTCGATCTCCTGCATGTAGTCCGAGTACGGGATGCCCTCGACCACGTCGGCATGCGGCACGCCCAGCAGGTCACAGATCACCTGTCGTGTAGGGATCAGCGCGTTCTCCACGAGCGCCCCGCCCGTGTAGAAGCGGAAGTGGATCGGGCGTCGCGACCGGCCGAGGATGCGCCGCAGGCGCTCGAGCAGCGGGTAGTTGATCTTCTGGGCCGACCAGGCGCAGCTGATCTGCAGCACCTCCCCCGGCGCGTAGTTGCCCCGCGGCACGTAGTCCGGCCGGTTGGGGGCCACCCCCGAGCCCGGCACCAGCACCAGCCGCTCGCTGTAGTTGCGCTCGTGGTCCTCGAGCGACTCGATGTCGCGCCCGCCCAGCCAGTAGTCCACCTTCGAGCCGAAGGTCGACACCGGGTGCCCGTAGCCGCAGATCTGGATCGGCGCCAGCCGCAGGTTGGAAAGAAAGATGCTCTCGATGTTCATGCCGATGTCCGGAAAGTAGGCGATCGCCCAGTCGTTGGGCGTGAGCGCCGAGAGGTCCAGCGGGCTGCCCATGCGAAAGCGCCGCACCTCCTTGAACAGCGACGTGTCCAGGTCCGGGTTGTCCTTGCCCAGGTGCACCAGCGTCAGGTCGAACTCGCCCGCCAGCGCCTTCACGAACGCGTGCGTGCAGCGGTACACCGACTGGCGCGGGAACCACATCGCCGTGATCAGCGCGATGCGCCGCCGGTCGGGCCGGTTCACGATCGGGGTCTGCGCCGGGCCCCACTGCTGGAAGATGCGGTTGATGTGGCGCTTGAGCAGGTGGTCGTTCTCGAAGTCCGCGTAGGTGCAGCCGAAGTAGGCGTGGTGCACGTAGTTGTTGATCGCCCCCATGCGCGCGTCGCGAAAGCGCAGGTGCTCGCGCAGCTGCGCCAGCGTCTCGCGGCCGGCGCAGCCGCCGCGGTAGCCCTCCCAGAAGCAGTAGTACCACTGCGTCGCCAGACCGGGCTCGGTGTCGAACAGCATCCTGCGGTCGATGGCGACGGTGTTGCGCGCCGAGTACAGCGCCAGGATCTTGGCGAAGTTGAGCTTCTGGTTCTTCAGGATCTCGACGAAGGCGTCGGTGGTGCGGAAGCTCGACATCGCCACCAGGTTCGAGATCACCGTGTTCAGCGCGATGAACTTGGCCATGTCGGGGTCGGCCGGGACGTAGTCCTCCTGGGTAAAGTAGTAGAGAAAATTCTTGGCGAACACGTCGATGAAGTGTTGCGCGCCTGCATCCAGCGCATGAAAGGTCAGCGTCCGGAAGTGCTCGAGGACGTGCAGCAGCATCGCGGACAGGTCCTCCAGGCGGCGCTCGCGATAGGCCTTCAGCGCCGCGCCCGGCGAGAAGCTCAGGTGCAGCTGGTCGACCGCGGCGGCGGACGCTTCAGGCATCGACGCAGAGCGGCTGGCGGTGGCCGTCGCGCCGCAGCGCCTCGTGGCGCTCGAGCAGGTGGCGAAACGCCTTGGCCACGTTTCCCGCATCGTCGTGCGCGAACAGCGCCCGGTCGAGATCGGCCTCGCCAAGCCGCGCCGAGAGCCGCCTGCGATAGGCGTCGTCGTGGATCAGCCGCAGCGCGAGCTCCTCGTAGGCCTCGCCGTCGTGCACGATGAGCTCCTCGAGCCCCAGCCGGCGCAGCAGCGACGCCGCCGAGCGGTTGTAGAACTTGGTCCCCTCCCAGGCCACGAAGGGCTTGCGCAGGTACAGGGCGTCGATCGCCGTCGCGTAGCCGCCGAACGGATAGCTGTCGAGATTGAAGTCCCCCCGTTCGATCTCCTGCATGTAGTCCGAGTACGGGATGCCCTCGACCACGTCGGCATGCGGCACGCCCAGCAGGTCACAGATCACCTGTCGTGTAGGGATCAGCGCGTTCTCCACGAGCGCCCCGCCCGTGTAGAAGCGGAAGTGGATCGGGCGTCGCGACCGGCCGAGGATGCGCCGCAGGCGCTCGAGCAGCGGGTAGTTGATCTTCTGGGCCGACCAGGCGCAGCTGATCTGCAGCACCTCCCCCGGCGCGTAGTTGCCCCGCGGCACGTAGTCCGGCCGGTTGGGGGCCACCCCCGAGCCCGGCACCAGCACCAGCCGCTCGCTGTAGTTGCGCTCGTGGTCCTCGAGCGACTCGATGTCGCGCCCGCCCAGCCAGTAGTCCACCTTCGAGCCGAAGGTCGACACCGGGTGCCCGTAGCCGCAGATCTGGATCGGCGCCAGCCGCAGGTTGGAAAGAAAGATGCTCTCGATGTTCATGCCGATGTCCGGAAAGTAGGCGATCGCCCAGTCGTTGGGCGTGAGCGCCGAGAGGTCCAGCGGGCTGCCCATGCGAAAGCGCCGCACCTCCTTGAACAGCGACGTGTCCAGGTCCGGGTTGTCCTTGCCCAGGTGCACCAGCGTCAGGTCGAACTCGCCCGCCAGCGCCTTCACGAACGCGTGCGTGCAGCGGTACACCGACTGGCGCGGGAACCACATCGCCGTGATCAGCGCGATGCGCCGCCGGTCGGGCCGGTTCACGATCGGGGTCTGCGCCGGGCCCCACTGCTGGAAGATGCGGTTGATGTGGCGCTTGAGCAGGTGGTCGTTCTCGAAGTCCGCGTAGGTGCAGCCGAAGTAGGCGTGGTGCACGTAGTTGTTGATCGCCCCCATGCGCGCGTCGCGAAAGCGCAGGTGCTCGCGCAGCTGCGCCAGCGTCTCGCGGCCGGCGCAGCCGCCGCGGTAGCCCTCCCAGAAGCAGTAGTACCACTGCGTCGCCAGACCGGGCTCGGTGTCGAACAGCATCCTGCGGTCGATGGCGACGGTGTTGCGCGCCGAGTACAGCGCCAGGATCTTGGCGAAGTTGAGCTTCTGGTTCTTCAGGATCTCGACGAAGGCGTCGGTGGTGCGGAAGCTCGACATCGCCACGAGATTCGAGATCGTCGGGTTGAGCTCGATGAACTTCACCATCTGCGGCTCGGAGGGAATGAAGTCCTCTTGCGTGAACAGGTGCAGGAAGTGCTTCACGAAGACGTCGAGGAAGTGCCGCGACTCTCCGTCCAAGCCGCGATGCGTGTGCTGCCGGAAGTGGCGCAGGATGTCGAGCAGCATCACGGCAAGCTCCTCGAAGCGCTTCTCGTCGTAGGCGGCGAGCAGACGGGCGGGGGTCAGCGAAAGGTTGACGTCAGCGCTCACCACGGCTCCCGGCTCAGGGGGCTTGGCGCAGATTGAGCACCAGCGTGCGGCGCTCGGCGCGCGCGAGCTCGGCCATGTACCGCCCGGCAAGGCCGCTGCGCCGCCTGCGATCGTACTCGAGGAGCAGGCGCGCCACGAGGTCATACGACCGGTAGACCTCGTCGAGGATCAGGGCCGCCTTGAGCAGGTCGTCATCCGCGTACCGGCCCAGGTCCGCAAAATCGCGCACAAAAACCGCGTCTGCCCAGAGCAATTGACTGATGGGGAGGAACGGATTGCCGGTCGCTGTCAGCGGCGCGAAACCACGGCCGCCGACGTCGATGAACTTGTGAAACTGGAATCCGTGCTTCCGGAAGAAGATCTGGATCTCCCCGTACAGGGGCTGCCCGCGGTACAGCGGCACGAACTCGACTTCGACCTCGGCCACCAGCGCACCCGCCATCGTCGCGACCCCGCCTTCGAGCACGTCCAGTTCCGCGCCCTGGACGTCGAGCTTGATGAGATCGGGTCGTGCACACCCCGGAACGTCGTCCAGGCGCGTCGTGTGCACTTCGCTGGTCGAAACGACATGGAAGTTCCCAGCCGGCGAACCGGCGCCGATCGTGGAGAACATGTCGATCAGGCCGGGGTCCGGCTCATAGAGCGACGAGCAGCCCGGGTAGCGCGTCGCGTGAAAGGTTGCAGGCCCGCCCCGCCCCAGGAAATGAGGCAGGTAGGTGCGGCCGGCCGGCGCCCGACTGCGCAGCTTCTCGAGCTCCGCCGGCTGCGGCTCGAACCCGATCAGCGTCGCGCTGCAGCGCTGCAGAAGCGGTGCGTAGCGCGGTTCACCCTCGGCCATGGCGCCCACGTCGATGATCGTCAGCGCAGGAACCGCCGCTTCACGCTCGCCGATGAGAATGTCGAGGATCACGCCGCGTTCAGGCCCTCAGTGCGCCCAGCTCCCTGGCGACGCGCGCCAGCACGCTGTCCCAGTCCCCCGGCGAGGGCTGGCGGAACAGCCGCACCGACGGATACCACGGCGTGGCCTCGCCCTGCATCCCGTAGCGCCACTCCGGCACGTGCGGCACCAGCACCCAGGTGCGCTGCCCCAGCGCACCCCCCAGGTGAATCACCGCCGTGCACACGCTCAGCACCAGGTCCAGCGCCTTCACCAGCGCCGCCGTCTCGTCATAGTCCTCGATCGCCTCCGGCCAGTGCGCCACCTCGACGCCGCTTGCCTCGCGCACCCGGCCCAGCTCCTCGGCACCCTCCCCGTATTGCAGGCTCACGAACCGCAGCCCCCGCCGGCGCAGCAGCGGCACCAGGTGCTCGAGCTCCAGCGAGCGCCGCACACGGCCCGTGGCCGCCCGGCCCCCGCGCCAGCTCAAACCCACCTTCAGCCCCGGCCCCAGCTTGCCCAGCCGCGCCTTCCAGGTGCGCACGCGCTGCGCATCGGCCTTCAGGTAGCCCCGGTGCCGCGGAAACTCCTGCAGCCCCCTGCGCCGGTACAGCGCCAGGCTGCCGATGGGCGTACGCACGTCGGCCGCCGGCTGCCCCGCCAGCCAATCGCCCAGGCGCTGCTCCCAGCCCGCCACCGTGCGATCGTTGCCGAACACCACTGCCCCGGGAAACGAGCGCCGGTACAGCTTCTCGAGCTTGGGCGAGCACTCGATCAGGCACGATCCGGCCTCGCGCACGATCTCCGGCAGGATCGAGGCGAACATGATCTCGTCGCCCAGCCCCTGCTCGGCCTGCACCAGCAGCCGCCGCCCCGACAAATCCTCCCCGCGCCACGGCGGTTGCGTGAAGGGTACCCCGTCGGTCCCGGAACCGGACGGATCCCGGCGTCTCCATTCGTATGCCTCCCAGCCGCGTGTCAGGTCGCCTCGCATGAGCAGCACGAAGGAGCGGTTCCTGTGCGCGAGCGCGTGGTCCGCCTGGAGCGCAATCGCCTGCCCGTAAGCGCGCAACGCCTCGTCGAGCGCGCCCAGCTTCGTCAGCACCTTGCCGAGGTTGTTCCAGGCGTCGGCGTAGTCCGGCGCGTGCGCAACGGCCTGCCGATAGCTCTCGACGGCTTCGTGCAGCCGCTCTTGATCCTCGAACACTCGGCCGAGATTGTTGTGCGCCTCGGGAAGCGCAGGCGCGAGCGCCAACGCCCTGCGATATGCTGCCGCCGCATCCTCGAGGCGACCCAGACTGTAAAGCGCGACCCCGAGGTTGCTGCGCCCCAGCGCATAGTCCGGGCGCAGGGCGAGAGCGCGCTCGTGGGCGGCCACCGCCTCCTCGAGCCGGCCCAGGCGGTTCAGGGCGTTGCCCAGGCTGCTGTAGGCCTCGGCATGGCCGGGCTTGAGCGCAATCGCCTTGCGGTAGCAACCGATCGCCTCCTCGGTGCGGCCCAGCGCCTCCAGCGCGCCCCCCAGGTTGCTGTGCGCCTCCGCATACCCCGGCCGCAGCGCGATCGCGCGCCGGTAGCTCTCCAGCGCCCGCTCCACCTTGCCGCTCTGCTTCAGAGCGTTGCCCAGGTTGTTGTGCGCCTCGGCAATCGTCGCATCCAGCGCCAGCGCCCGCTCGTAGCAGGCCATCGCCTCCGGCAGCCGGCCCTGCTTGAGCAGCACGTTGCCCAGGTTGTTGTGCGCCTCGCCCAACTCGGGCCTGAGCTCCAGCGCCCGCCGGTACGCGGCCGCCGCCTCGCCCAGCTTGCCCAGCCCCGCCAGCGCCATGCCCAGCGCGTTGTGAAAACGCGCTTCGGCGCCCGCGACCTGGATCGCGCGCCCGATCAGCTTCACCGCCAGCGCGTGCCGTCCCACCTGGTGGGCCACCACCCCCAGCAGGTGCAGCGCCTCGGCGTGCTCGGGCTGCCCGCGCAGCACCTCCCGGTACAGCGCCTCGGCACGCCCCAGATCCCCCGCACGGTGATGCCGAAGCCCCTCCTCGAGCAGCGCAGGCGCCGAGGGGCTCCGCGGGTCCGGATTCGCGGCTTCCGCCACTCAGCTGCGCAGCCCGGGCAACTCCCTGGCGACGCGCGCCAGCACGCTGTCCCAGTTCCCCGGCGAGGGCTGGCGGAACAGCCGCACCGACGGATACCACGGCGTGGCCTCGCCCTGCATCCCGTAGCGCCACTCCGGCACGTGCGGCACCAGCACCCAGGTGCGCTGCCCCAGCGCACCCCCCAGGTGAATCACCGCCGTGCACACGCTCAGCACCAGGTCCAGCGCCTTCACCAGCGCCGCCGTCTCGTCATAGTCCTCGATCGCCTCCGGCCAGTGCGCCACCTCGACGCCGCTTGCCTCGCGCACCCGGCCCAGCTCCTCGGCACCCTCCCCGTATTGCAGGCTCACGAACCGCAGCCCCCGCCGGCGCAGCAGCGGCACCAGGTGCTCGAGCTCCAGCGAGCGCCGCACACGGCCCGTGGCCGCCCGGCCCCCGCGCCAGCTCAAACCCACCTTCAGCCCCGGCCCCAGCTTGCCCAGCCGCGCCTTCCAGGTGCGCACGCGCTGCGCATCGGCCTTCAGGTAGCCCCGGTGCCGCGGAAACTCCTGCAGCCCCCTGCGCCGGTACAGCGCCAGGCTGCCGATGGGCGTACGCACGTCGGCCGCCGGCTGCCCCGCCAGCCAATCGCCCAGGCGCTGCTCCCAGCCCGCCACCGTGCGATCGTTGCCGAACACCACTGCCCCGGGAAACGAGCGCCGGTACAGCTTCTCGAGCTTGGGCGAGCACTCGATCAGGCACGATCCGGCCTCGCGCACGATCTCCGGCAGGATCGAGGCGAACATGATCTCGTCGCCCAGCCCCTGCTCGGCCTGCACCAGCAGCCGCCGCCCCGACAAATCCTCCCCGCGCCACGGCGGCGGCGGCAGGGCGGGGTTGCCTCCCCTGAGCGGGGGGCAGCCCTCCCACCGCCACTCGTACTCTTTCCACCCCTGCGCGTAGTCCCCGGCCGTCAGTCGCGCCAGGGAGCGGTTCCACCATGCGGCCGCAAGGTCCGGCTTGAGCGCAAGCGCCTGCCCGTAGGCCGCCACTGTCTCGTCCAGGCGCCCCTGCTTCTTGAGCGAGTTGCCGAGGTTGTTCCACGCGTCCGCGAGCCCCGGCTTGAGGGCGATTGCGCGCCGGTAGCACTCGATCGCCGGCTCCTGGTCTTCGCGCTCCTTGAGCACGTTGCCGAGATTGTTGTGCGCCTCGGCGTTTCCGGGGCTGATCGCGATTGCGCGCCGGCAGGCGGCCTCGGCTTCCTCCAATCTTCCGGCGTCCTTCAGCGCCACCCCCAGGTTGCCGTAGGCATCGGCGTAATCCGGCTGCAGCGCGATCCCGCGCTGGTAGCAGGCGATCGCGCGCTCGAGCTGCCGCAGGCCGCCGAGCGCGACCGCGAGATTGTTGTGGAAGGCGGCCTGATCCGGCCGCAGCTCGATGGCGCGCTCATAGGCGGCCACCGCTTCCTCGAGCCGCCCCAGGCGATTGAGCGCATTGCCCAAGCTGCTGCAGGCCTCGGCATACCCGGGCTTGAGCGAGATCGCCTTGCGATAGCACGCGATCGCCTCCTCGACGCGACCCAGCGCCTCCAGCGCCTCCCCCAGATTGCCGTACGCCTCGGCGTACTCCGGGCGCAGCGCGATCGCCCGCCGGTAGCTCTCCAGCGCCTGCGCCACCCTGCCGCTTCGCTTGAGCACGTTCCCGAGGTTGTTGTGCGCTTCGGCAATGCCCGCGTCGGCCGCCAGCGCCCGCTCGTAGCAGGCCAGCGCCTCCTCCAGCCGCCCTTGCTTGAGCAGCACGTTGCCCAGGTTGTTGTGCGCCTCGCCCATCCCGGGAGCAAGCTCCAGCGCGCGCCGGTACGCCGCCGTCGCCTCCCCCGGCCTGCCCAGCGCCGCCAGCCCCATGCCCAGCGCGTTGTAGTAGCGGGCCTGCCCCCGGTCGATCTGGATCGCGCGCCCGATCAGCTTCACCGCCAGCTCGCGCCGTCCCACCTGGTGCGCCACCACCCCGAGCAGGTGCAGCGCATCGGCATGCTCGGGCTGCACCCGCAGCACCTCGCGGTACAGCGCCTCGGCGCGACCCAGGTCCCCCGCGCGATGGTGCCGCAGCCCCTCCTCGAGCGCCGCGGCCGGCGTCGCCGGTAACGCCTGCGACACGACTTCCTGCGCCTGGCTCATCCGCGCGTCACTGCGGAGTGCGCCGTGGGTCGGTCGCACCAGAAGTGGTACATGGACTTGAACGCCTCCGAATCCGCCTGCTCGAAGCGGTCCCAGGCCGCGAGGTCCGTGCGCGCATCCGGACGCGGGTTGAGCGTGTCGAAGCGCTCGAGCAGCGCGGCATCGCATTCCATGCCGAGAAAGCGCAGCCCCAGACGCTCGAGGCAACGCCCGATCTCCGGCAACGTGAAACCGTGCTCCATCGCATGCATGACCAAGTCGCGACAGCCGCTGGTGGAATAGAAATCGATGAAACCGGTCGCCTCACGGGCGAGCTGACCGTACGCTAAGTCCATGATAGCACGGCGACAACTGCGGATTCCGTCGCCATCGGCGGCGAAGCCTCGCTCGCGCGCAAGAGCGCGCGCCGCCACGATCCCGCGCCGCGCCACGGCGCTATACAGGCCGATCTTCAGCAGGCCGCCGGGCTGCAACAGGTCGGCGAGCACCTCCCAGCCGGCGAGCGGATTGGCGAGGTGATGCAGGACGCCGACGCAGACGATGACCGCGAACCGCCTGTCGAGTCCGCGCAGCCTGAGAAGGTCGGCCTGCGCGAAGGCAATGTTCGCGACGCCGAGCTGCGCGGCTCGGCGCCTCGCATAGGCAAGGCTCGCGCGGCTCAGATCGATCGCGAGCACCTCGCAGTCAGGGTAGGTCCGTGCGACCTGGGTCGGCTCGCGCCCCGTGCCGCAGCCCGCGACCAGGATCGGAAGCGGCGTCGCGAGACGGGGTACGGGCGCGGCGGGTCGCCATTGCTAGAATTGAATGCACCATGATCGTCATGCACACGCGTGCTAATCCAAGTCCTCGCTATCGAGAACTCCAGCAGCTTTATCGCCGCATGCACCTCGAGGGAGAATCGACACTCGGCATTCCTGCCCAGAAGACGTTTCCCGGCTTAAGCCTTCTGCCACAGGCACGCCGTATCAAGAGGCTGATCGAGCGCACTGGGGCATGCACCATCCTCGACTACGGATCCGGCAAGGGGCAGCAATACGAAATCAGTCCGGTGCGCATCGAGGGCGAAGGCCAGTGGAGCAACCTTCTCGATTATTGGGAGGTCGGGGCCATACGCTGCTACGACCCGACCTACGCCCCATTTTCCGAGTTGCCGACCGCAAGGTACGATGGCGTGATCTGCACTGATGTGCTCGAGCATTGCCCGGAAGAGGATGTAGGCTGGATTCTCGAGGAGATATTCGGCTTTGCGGGGCGATTCGTGTTTGCAAGTGTCGCATGCTATCCCGCGCGCAAGCGCCTACCCAATGGAGAGAATGCCCACTGCACTATCCGGCCGATGCAGTGGTGGCGGACCATCATCGAGCGCGTCGCGGGCGCCCGGAGCGAGCTGCAATGGGAGTTCTATTTCATCTCCAGGGTGGATGACTCTTCGGGCCAGCGCATGGTCGAGGAACGCCTCGCCAACTGGGTCTCCTGACACAGCTAGTAACGCTCGACGCGGTCGGAAAGCGCCTCCGTGAGCCGCGCAAACTCTGCCTCCACGTTGTAGAGCTGCGCCGAGACGCGCAGCACGCGCCGCGGCGGATCGCCCCAGCGCAGCACCGGGACCTCGATGCGCTCTTCGCGCCAGAGCGACTCCTGGACGAAATCGATCGCGCCGGGAGGCGACTCGGGGGCCTTGCTCGCCAGGGGAATGGAAGCCATCGCCCCAAGCATACCGTCGGGCGCGGGCGCCGCGAGCCCCAGCGCCGCGCAGAGCGCATCGCGCGCGCGGCGCGCCGCCCCGCGGTTGCGCGCCATGATCTGCGGCCACCCGCCGGGCACGAGCGAGGCCATGAGGCGCAGCGCCTCCGGCACGCAGAGCGAGGGCGTAGGGTCGAACGTCCCCGTCCAGTCGAAGAGCCGGCGGAAGCGGCTGCGCCCGGAGCCCCGCTCGGTCCAGCCGTGCGAGATGACGGGCGGGACGATGCGCTCCTGCCGGTCGGGGCGCACGTAGAGGAACGCCGAGCCCTTGGGCGCGCACAGCCACTTGTGGCAATCGCCCGCGTAGTACGCCGCGCCCAGCGAGGCGATCTGCAGCGGCACCATGCCGGGCGCGTGCGCACCGTCCACCAGGGTGTCGATGCCGCGCGAAGCGAGGCCCGAGACGAGATCGGCGATCGGCCATACCAGCGCGGTGGGGCTGGTGATGTGGTCGAGCAGCGCGAGCCGTGTGCGCGGCCCCGCCGCGCCGAGCACCGCCTCCACCACCTCGCCCGGCCCGGAGAGCGGAAACGGCACCTGCGCCACGACCACCTTCGCCCCGCTGCGCTGCGCCACGTAGCGCGCGGCGGCCTCGCAGGCGCCGTAGGCGTGGTCGGTGATCAGGATCTCGTCCCCGGGGGCGAAGTCGAGCGAGCGCAGCACCGCGTTCACCCCGCTCGTCGCGTTGGAAACGAACGCGAGGTCCGCCGCCTGCGCGCCGAGAAAGGTGCCCAGCGCCCCGAGCGCCGCATCCAGCCGGCCTTCCAGCTCCCGCACGAGAAAGCGCACTGGCTCGGCTTCCAGCTCCGCGCGCAGCCGCGATTGCTCCTCGAGCACCGCGCGCGGGCAGGCGCCGAAGGAGCCGTGGTTGAGGTAGCTCACCGCGGCGTCGAGGCTCCAGTGCGCTCTCATCCCCGCGCCACCTCGAGAAGCATGCGGCGAATCCCCTGCACCACGCGCGCGAGGCGCGCGTAATCCACCTTGTCCGGCGTGTCCCCCGGGCCGTGGTACCAGGGATAGCGGTACGGCGCCGTGTCCGTGAGCATGAGCGCGGGGTAGCCCTGCTCCCAGAAGCTGGCGTGGTCCGACCAGTCCACGCCGGGGATGATCGCCGGCGCCGCCACTCCCTCGGAGGGAAAGCGCGCGTGGCGCCGGTACGCCGCGATCGACTCGTGCAGCAGCGCGCGAGAGCCGAGGTTCGAGACGAAGGCGAGGAAGTCGCCGCGCGAGGGGTAGAAGAAGCCCAACGGAAACGGATAGCGCTGGCTGCCCGCTTCCGCCGAGTACCAGCCGATGGTCTCCAGCGAGTACATGGCGACGATCTTCTCCCCCTTCTCTCGCGCGCGCCTGGCGTAGCGACGGCTCCCCATGTCCTCGCCGAGGAAGTACGGCGGCTCCTCGTTCACGAACCACGCGAGGCGCAGGGTCCGTGCAGGCTTGGCTTCGCGCAGCAGCCGCGCCAGCTCGAGCAGCGCCGCCACGCCCGAGCCGTTGTCGTTCGCGCCGGGGGCGCCCGAGACCGAGTCGTAGTGCGCGCCCGCGAGCACGATCTCGGCGCGCTGCGCCCCGCCCGCGATCTCCACTTCGATGTTGCGCACCTCGATCCTGCGCGCCTCGAAGCGCTGCGCGGCGGGCGCATGTCCGTAGGACCGGAGCACGCGCTCGATCTCGCGCGCCGCGGCCTCCAGCTCGGCAGGCCGCTCGAGGTTGTGCTCGCGGCTCGCGATGGCCGCGACGTGGCGGCGCAGGTTCGCCTCGAGCTCCCTCTCCTCCTCGCCGGGGGGCTCGAGCGCGCCGCGCCAGGGCTCGCCCGGCGTCCACACCATGAACCAGAGGAATCCCGCCGCGGCCGCGGCGAGCGCGATCCAGAAGAGCACCCGCCGGATCAGCCCGCGGCCCAGCGCTTCACCGCCTTGAGGATGCGCTCGTCGGCAAAGCCGAGCTTCGCCAGCACCGGCGCGCGCTCGAACACCTCCTCGTAGCGCGCGATCAGCCCGTGCTCGAGCGCGCAGCGGCACATGCCCGAGAAGCCGACGCGCCGGCCTTCGCTGCCCGCGAGCTTCGAGACGTAGGAGAAGGCGTAGCGCGCGTAGCCGAGGCGCCCGTCGCTCAGCACATCGAGCATGCGCCACTCGAAGTCGCGCGCGTCGCGGTGGAAGAACTCGCGCACCATGCGCGCGATCTCGGCGCGCCCCGAGAACTCGCCGTAGAAGCCGTCGTGGTAGACGCCGCGCGGGGTGAAGCACGCCGCCGCGGCCTCCGCGTCGCCGGCGCAGATCGCCACGGTCATGCGCTTGATCAAGGCCCCGAACTCCATCGCTACTCCTTTCGCCCCACGAGCTTGCGGTAGCGCGCGAGGTGCCGGATCGCCTCCTTCGGGCGCTTGAGGCCGTCGAGCAGCAGCGCGAGGTTGTAGTGGCAGTCGGCGAGCTCCGGGTCGGCGCGCAGCGCGGCGCGGTAGGCCTCGAGCGCTTCGCGCTTGCGCTCGCGGTCCTCGAGCAGCACGCCGAGGTTGTAGAGCAGCGGCGCCTGCGCGCCGCAGGCGCGGATGCCGCTTCGGTAGACGCGCTCGGCGCGCGCGAGCTCCCCTTGCCCATGCAGCAGCGAGCCGAGGTTCTGGTAGGCCGAGGCGAGCTTCGGCGCGGCGGCGATCGCCTGCTCGTAGGCGCGCGTCGCGCCTGCCGGGTCTTTTCCCTCCAGCGCGGCGCCCCGCTCGAACCACTCCTGCGCGCCGGGCTTTCGCTCCACGACCCTGAGCGCGCCCGCCGCGGGATCGCGCTCGAAGCCGAGCAGGTACTGGCCCGAATCCGCCTGCCAGCGCCCGCGGCCCTCCTTCACCACCACGCGGTCGCCCTCGGCGGCGATCGCCAGGCCCGAGAGCGGCATCTCGGGCGGCAGGCGCCGGCGAAGCTGCTTGAGCGAACGCGTGATGCGCCTGGCGGGGAGACTCGCGCCCGCGAGCGCCTGCGCGGTGCGCAGCACGATCAGGTCCTGGAAGGAGAACTGCCGCGCCCGGCGCGGCCCGCGCGCCGGGGTCACGAACCCGGCCCGGATCAGCGCGCGCAGGGTGCTGCGGGAAAGCCGCAGCAGCCGCTCGACCTCGCGCACGCCATAGCCCTGCACTTACTTCCTGGCGGACTTGCGCGAGGCCGGCTTCTCGGCCGGGGCGGGCTTCGCCGCCTCGACGCGCTTCGGGGGCTTCTTCTCCAGGCTCGCGCGCAGCGCCTCCATCAGGTCGATCACCTGCGCGCCCGCCTCGGGCTCATCCACCAGGGTGATCTCCTGGCCCTCGACCTTCTTCTGCACCGCGGCCTCGATGCGCGCGCGCACCGCGTCGGTGTAGGCCGATGGGTCGAAGCGCTCGGCGGCCTGCTGCTCGATCAGCTGCTGCGCGAGCTTGAGCTCCGCCTCCTTCACCTCGGTCTGCGGGATCTCGAGATCCCTGATCGAGCGCACCTCGCCCGCGTAGAGCAGCTGCTGCATGACGAGGCCCTCCTCCACCGGCCGGATCATGACGATGTACTGCTTGCCGCGCGCCGCCCAGCGCCCGAGCGCGCAGCGGTTGGAGTCGCGCAGCGCGCGCGCAAAGAGCGCGTAGGGCTTGGCGCCGCCCTTGTCAGGGGCGAGGTAGTAGGCCTTGTCGAAGTACACCGGGTCGATCGACTCGATCGGCACGAACTCGGTGATCTCGGCGCTGTGCGTGCCCGCCTCCTCGAGCGCCTTCAGCTCCTCGGGCGAGAACATGACGTACTGGTCCTTGGCGAACTCGTAGCCCTTGACGATGTCCTCGCGCGCGACCGGCACCTCCTCCTTGATGCAGAGGTACTGCTGCTTCAGGCGCGAGCCGCAGCCCTTGTGCAGCATGTTGAAGGAGAGCGCGCGGCTCGCCTCGGTGGCCGAGTAGAGCTTCACCGGAATGGAAACCAGTCCGAACGAGACGGTGAGCGATGCGATCGAGCGTGCGGCCATGCTGCCTCCGGGACGGGGCGTTACAGGCTATTGTAATCCATGAGGATTTTCCAGGCTCGGGGTGTACCGGACCCGCAGGAAGCCGGTATTGAGCGTGCGCGCGAGCCGGCGCACGCCCTCGACGAGGCTCCCCGGACGCTGCCTGATCACCTGCGCCACGCGATCCTCCTCCAGCGCGCTCGCCACCACCCACGTGATGTACAGGCCCTCGCTGCGCGAGTTTCTCTCCGCGTCGAACTTGGCGAGCCCCTGCTGCGTCAAGCCGTAGTCCACGACCCCGTACGGCGTCACGACCCTGTGCCTGATGGTCCCCGCGCCCCCGCGGCTGCGGTGAAAGCGCGAGGTCACGTCCATCATGAAATGCACGTCGCTCGGGCTCGGCATCGAAAACACCAGGTCGGTGATCCAGCGCGCGTCGAGCACCCCGGCCTCGCCGGCGGGTGCCCGCCGCGGGCAGCGCGCGCGCGCCGCGCACGGGAAGTAGCGCAGCGGGTGAAAGTGATACACGTGAACTTCGCTGTTCTCGAGCATGAGCTGCTCGAGGTACGCCATGTCCACCCGCAGGGAGGCGCTGTCGCGCTCGGCCTTTTCTTCGCGGCCGATCTCGTGCCACTGGCAGCCGCGCCCTTGCGCGCGCGGCAGGAAGGCCCACATCTCCTCGAAATCGGCGCGTTGCAGAATCCGCGCGATTTGCCGCACGCCCCGGCGCTCGCAGACCCCGTCGGCGACGTAGCGCTCGGTGTTGGAGACGTTGGCGCGCAGCTGCGGCGAATACCTGATCTGGCGCGCGGGCTCGAGCTCCGGTCCGGAAGCATGCGCGTGCCCCGCCATGCTCCCCAGCAGCAGCGCGAGCGCCCGCCATGTCAGCACGGATGGTCCCTTCCCGGGTTTCGGCGGCTCCGAGATTACGCCTTCGCGCGCCGCAGCGCGCTCTCGAGACTGCGCTTGCGCGTCAGCGCGTCGCGCCATCGGTCCCCCGTCCGCTCCACCCGCTCGGCCGCGCCGGCGAGGGTGAAGTCGAGCGGGTGCGCGCCGGCCAGCTCCTCCCAGGTCAAGGGCATCGACACCGGCGCGCCGGGGACGCCGCGCGGCGAGTAGGCGGCGTTCAGCGTCTTGCCGCGCACGTTCATGTTGTAGTCGAGGAAGATCTTGCCGGTGCGCCGGGGCACGCTCCACTCCACGGTCACGTCCCTCGGATGCGCGCGCACGAGATGCCGCCCGACCTTCTCCGAGACCTCGCGCGCCATGTCGAAGTCGAGCGTGCGGCGGATCGGCACGAAGACGTGCAGCCCGGTCTTGCCCGAGGTCTTGACGATCGGCTCGAGCTGCATGCTCTGGAGCAGCTCGCGCAGCCGGAACGCGACCTCCTTGCCCTTGTCGAAGGCGACCGTGTTCAGCTCGGGCTCCTCCCCTTTCGCCTCGCGGCCGGAGTAGATGTAGGGGTCGAGGTCGAAGACCACGTAGTCGGGGTAATTGAGGAGCGATCCCTCGAGCGCGGCGAGTGAGCTCGCGTAGTCCGTTCCCAGCCCCTCCGCGTCCGCCCCGGCGGCGGCGCGCGAGTGCCAGACGTGGAGCTCGAGCGTCCCGGCTTGCGCGAGCCACAGCAGCGTTGCGAGGTTGTTGCAAAGAAGCACGTCGTGGCGCTCCTCCTTGTGCTCGGAGAACACCTGCAGCGTGTGGACGAAGTCGGGACGCGCTTCGCGCCAGTGCTTCTGGTAGAAGCGCTGGCCGCCGATGCCGTCCGGCATGCGGATGAGCGTGAGCGGCCGGTCGGCGAGGTGCGGCAGCATGCAGGGCGAGACGCGCGCGAGGTAGCGCAAGAGGTCGCGCTTGGTGAGCGCCGGCTGCTTCAGCGCCGGGTCGGCGGGCCAGTAGACGCGGTCGAGGTGCGTGAGCCGCACGCGGTGCTCGCCGACCGCCAGGGTGAAGCCGGATCTCGCGCTCTGCAGCTGGCGCAGGACCTCGTCGACCAGCGGCTCGCCCGAGGCCGGGCGCGGCGTCGCGGCCTGCCTCGTCCCGGCGCGGCGCACGCGCTTCGGGTCAACGTCGTCGCGCAGCCGCAGGAACACCGGCGCGCGCAGGTGCCCGTCCGGGGTCCACTCCTGGAACTTCACCTCGGCCACCCGCTCCGGCTCCACCCAAGTCGTGGGCCGCTCGAGCGGCGGCTGCGCGGCGAAGGGGCAGGTTCCCCGCGCGAGCGGCGCGAGCGCCTGCGCAACCTTCGCCAGCCCCTCGTCGTCGAATCCGGATCCGACATGCCCCGCGTAGCGCAGCCTGCCGTCCTCCCAGTAACCGAGCAGCAGCGCCCCGAGCGGCGTGCGCGAGCCCTTGCCCCGCGTGTAGCCGCCGACCACGAAATCGGCGCTTTGCACGGCCTTGACCTTGACCCACGACGCCGAGCGCCGCCCCGCCTCGTAGCGGCTGTGCTTGCGTTTGCCGATCACGCCCTCGAAGCCGCTCGCGAGCGCCGCCGCGTAGAGCGCCACGCCGTCCTCCTGCGCGTGCACCAGCTGCACCAGCCGCGAAGGCAGCAGGCACTGCGCGAGCCAGCGGCGCCGGTCGGCATACGGCTCGCCCCGCAGATCGACGCCGGCGAAGTGCAGCAGGTCGAAGGCGTAGAACACGGCGCGCTCGATCTTCGCCTTGATCTGGCTCTGCAGCGCGTTGAATGAGGGCCGGCCCGCCTCGTCGAAGCCGACGATCTCGCCGTCGAGGATCATGCCGGAAACCCTCTGTTGCCCGAACTCGCCCACCAGCCGCGGAAAGGAGCCGGCGAGCTCCAGGCCGCGGCGCGAGCGCAGCCTCACCCCCTTGTCGCCGACGAAGGCGAGCACGCGGTAGCCGTCGAGCTTCGGCTCCCAGGCCCAGCCGGCGCGGTTGAACGGCGCCTCGGCGGACTCTGCGTGCATCGGCGCGAGCGTGGCCGGCAGTGCCTCGCGCCCACCCGCGGGGACCAGCCGCGCCGCGGAAATGCGCTGCACCGGATGGGACTTCATCTCCTGCACCGCGATGCCGGAGAGCACCGAGCGCTCGCGCGCGGTGACGTCGTCCGGCGTGACGAAGCGGTCCTTGTGCTTGATGAGGAGCCAGCTCTTGCCGTCCGAGGTGCGCACCAGCGCGAAGGAGCCCTTCAGCTTCTCGCCGCGCAGGAGGACGCCGAGCTTCCCCTTCGCGATGCCCTCGAGCACCCGGCGCTCGGCCTGCTTGCGGTCGTGGAACCAGTGCGCCCCGCCCTCGTCCGGCGAGTAGACGCCGCAATCCCAGACGATCACCTCGCCCGCGCCGTACTGCCCCGGCGGGATCACGCCCTCGAACGAGGCGTAGTCGAAGGGATGGTCCTCGGTGGGCACGGCGAGGCGCTTCTCGGCCGGGTCGAGCGAGGGGCCCTTCGGCACCGCCCAGGACTTGAGCACCCCGTCGCACTCGAGGCGGAAGTCGTAGTGCAGGCGGCGCGCCGAGTGCTGCTGCACGACGAAGAGCAGCGGCCCGTGCCGCGCCGCCGGCACCGCCGGACCCGGCTCGGGGGTGGCGGCGAAGCGGCGCTTGGCAGAGTACTCCTTGAGCCTGCCCTGCGCCATTTGCCCCGAGCCCGGCGCGTCGCTTCAGTCCGACCGCGACCAGAGCCGCAGCGGGCAGTGCGAGGTCATGAGCGCGAAGTCGCGGTCCGTGGCGAGCAGCGCAATCCCGTTGCGAATGCAAAGCTGCGCGATCAGCGCGCCGATCGTGCCGATCTGGACGCCGGCCCGGCGGCACCGGTTGCGCAGCTCCGCGGCAGCGACGTGATCCTGCCGGTCCGGCATGAGGAGCGGCAGCGCCGCGAAGCGGTCTATGATGTCCCGGCGGGCCCGGGGCCCGGCGAACCCCTGCAGCACCTCCTGCAGCACCAGGCCGGTCGTCACGACGATCTCGCCACCCTCGAGCGCGCTGCGCAACGCGCGCACCTCCGGCCCCGAGGCAGGCTCATCGCGGCGGAACGCTAGAGACCAGACGCTGGTGTCGACGAACAGGCTCACCCGCGGGAGCGCTCGGCCTTGTAGTCGAAGGAACGGTCCCACTCGAGCTTGCCCATCAGCTCGACGAGGCGCTTCTGCCTGCGGCGCGCGATGAACTCCTCCAGGGCGCGGGTCACGGCCGCTCTCTTGGTGCGCTCGCCGCTCACTTCGAGGGCACGCTCGATCAGCTTCGGGTCGAGGGACAGGTTGGTCGCCATGTGTGGTCTCCTACACACAAGTCTACACAGTGCCGCGTGCGCCGGCCAGTATCCGCTAAGCTTGCTCCCGCCATGCCCGGCTCCTACAGGCTACTCGCAGGCGCGAGCGGCTACTCCTTCAAGGAGTGGAAGGGGACCTTCTACCCGCAGGACATGAAGGCCGAGGGCATGCTCGCGTGGTACGCCGAGCGCCTGCCCACCGTGGAGATCAACAACACCTTCTACCGCATGCCCAAGACCGAGGTGCTCGCGAACTGGGCGGCCACCACACCCGAGGGCTTCCGCTTCGCCATCAAGGCCTCGCGCCGCATCACCCACATGGCGCGGCTCAAGGCGGACACGGCGGCCGAGTCGGTCGCCTACCTGTACCGCAACCTCGCCGCGCTCGGCGAAAAGCGCGGCCCGGTGCTGTTCCAGCTGCCGCCGTTCCTGAAGAAGGACCTGCCGCGCCTCGCCGATTTCCTCGCCCTGCTCCCGGAGGGCCACGGCGCCGCGTTCGAGTTCCGCAACGAGAGCTGGTTCGCGGACGACGTCTACGACGCGCTGAAAAGGTCCGGCGCGGCGCTCTGCCTCTCGGAGCGCGAGGACGACGCGCCGCCGCCGCTGGTGCAGACGGCGCCGTGGGGCTACGTGCGGCTGCGGCTGGAGACGTATCAAGAAGAGGATCTCGCCCGGTGGACGGAGAGGCTGGCGGCGACCGGCTGGCGCGAGATCTACGCGTACTTCATGCACGAGGCGACTGCACCGGCGTACGCCGTGTCGCTGCTGCGCCTTGCTGCCGCGCGGAAATAGAAAGCGGCGGTCCTTCAGGGGTGCATCACCTGAACGGCCGCCGGCTCAATCTCAGGACCCGACCGCCTTGGGGCGCGGGGCCGACGCAGCCGGCTCGCACGTCGCGGAGCTCGGCCGCGCCGATTCGAGCGCGGCGCATTTCAGGAACAGCCCCCGGCCGGGCGCGCCGCGCGGCCCGGTGCCGTCCCAAACCACCTCGCCCCGCGACAGCGTCAGCGCCGGCCAGGCCCTCAAGCGCATGCCCTCGTAAGGCGTGTAATCCACCGCGTGATGCAGCATGCGGTTGGTGAGCGTGATCTCGCGGCTCGCGTCCCAGATCACGAGGTCGGCGTCCGCGCCGACCGCCAGCGCGCCCTTGCGCGGGTAGAGCCCGTAGGTTTTCGCCGGGTTGGTCGCAGTCAGCTCGACGAAGCGATTGACGCTGATTCGGCCCGTGAGCACGCCTTCCGAGAAGAGCAGCGGCAGCCGCGTCTCGATGCCCGGGATGCCGTTCGGGATGTAGCGGAACGGCACTTCCTTGCCCCCGAGCCGCTTGCCCTGCGGGTCCTCGTAGCTGAACGGCGCGTGATCGGAGGAGAACACCGTGAACAGGCCGTCGGCGAGGGCGTCCCAGATCACCTGCTGGTTCGCCCGGTCGCGCGGCGGCGGGCTGCAGACGCACTTCGCGCCCTCGTAGCCGTGCACGCCCAGCGCCTCCGCGGTGAGGAAAAGGTACTGCGGGCAGGTCTCGGCGTGGATGCGCAACCCGTGCGCGTGCGCCCAGCGGATCTGCTCGACGGCCTCGCGTCCGGACACGTGCACGATCAGGATCGGCACGTCCACGAGCTCCGAGAGGGCGATCGCGCGGTGCGTGGCTTCGCGCTCGACAAGCATCGGGCGCGAGTCCGCGTGAAAGCGCGGCGCCGTCTTGCCCGCCGCCTCGAGGCGGCGCGTCAGCCACTCGATGCAATCGGAGTTCTCGGCATGGATCATCGCCATGGCACCGTGCGCGCGGGCGACGGCGAGAACGTCGAGGATCTGGCCGTCGCCGAGCTTGAGATCGTCGTAGGTCATGTAGATCTTGAACGAGGTGTAGCCCTCGCCGATCAGCGCCGGAAGCTCCTCGCGCAGGACTTTCTCGGTCGGATCGCTGACGATCAGGTGGAATGCGTAATCAACCAGCGCCTTGCCCTGCGCGCGGCGGTGGTAGTCGTCGACCGCCGCGCGCAGCGCGTGACCCTTGCTCTGGGCTGCGAAGGGGATCACCGTGGTGGTGCCGCCGCAGGCCGCCGCGCGCGTGCCGCTGCCGAAATCGTCGGCCATCTTCATCGGCGGCGGCATCGGCTGGTCGAGATGGCAATGGCCGTCGACACCGCCGGGCGTGACCCATCTTCCCGCGGCGTCGATCTCCGATATGCCCCGGGGGAGCGACGCGGCGAGCGCGCTGATCCTGCCCGCCGCGACGCCGATGTCGCAGCGCATCGTGTCCGCCGCGGTCGCAACCCGGGCGTCGCGGATCACGAGATCGTATTCAGCCGTGCTCATGTACCATGATGCCGCGATGCCCAGCCATGAACAGTACATGGACCTCGTGCTCTCGCACTGCGGCCGGGCGCTCGAGCGCGGCGACTGCCCGGTGGCCTCGATCATCGTCCGCGACGGCCGCATCATCGGCGAGGGCCAGAACCGCGCCGCGACCGGTGGCGACCCGACCGCGCACGCCGAGGTCGAGGCGATCCGCGACGCCAGCCGCAGGCTCGGCAGCGGCGACCTGTCCGGCGCGACGCTCTACTCCGCGATGGAACCGTGCCCGATGTGCTGCTGGGCGATCAGGGAGGCGAGAATCGGCCGCGTGGTCCTCGGCGCGCGCCACGCCGGCATGCGCCGCGTCGACTACGGCGCCTACTCGGTCGAGAAGCTGCTCGCCCTGACCCATGCCTCGCTCGAGCTCGTCACCGGCGTGCGCGTGGCGGAGTGCGAGGCGATGCGGCGCCGCTGGCAGCACTGGGTCGAGCCTCCCGGCTAATAGCCCAGCGCCCTGGGCAGCCAGAGGCAGAGCGGCGGGTAGAACATGCTCGCGAACAGCACGGCGAACATCCAGGCGATGAACGGCCACAGCGCGCCGACGATCTCGCTCATCCTGATGCCGGTGATGCCGCACACCACGAACAACACCACGCCGACCGGTGGCGTGAGCATGCCGATCACCAAGTTCAGCACGAACAGGAACCCGAAATGCAGCGGGTCGATGCCGTACGCGAGCGCGACCGGGTGCA
>CAZOWR010000007.1:0-34714 GCA_964583645.1 uncultured Enterobacteriaceae bacterium | reverse complement strand
CGCGGATGCCGCAGCGGCACGCGCACATGTAGCAGGTGGTGGTCTTGACCTCGGTGCTCACGGCGGCGCGGATTCTCGGCCGGGTGCGCGGGATACTCCAACGAGTAGTTTGTATCACGTCATAAGTGGCCCAGAAGGACCTCCTTATGGGTCAAGGGGGGCGCGCTCCGGCGCGCGCAGCGGGCTAGTTGCTGCGCGCCAGCTGCTCGAGCGCGGCGGCGTCGGTGACGATCAGGGCGCGCCGCCGGCTGAGCAGCAGGCCGCGGCCGCGCAGCTCGCGCAGCGTCGAGTTGGTGAACTGCCGCGAGACGCCGGCGATCGCCGCCAGGTTCTCGTTGGTGAGGTTCAGGTCGATCAGCGTGCCCTCGCCGCAGGCGCTGCCGAAGCGCTCCGAGAGCGCGAGCAGCACGCCGCAGATGCGCTCCAGCGCCGACTGCGTCTCGAGGGTCACCGCCAGCAGCGACACCCAGCGCAGGCGCACCGACATGGCGCGGATGATGGCGAGCGCGAGCTCCGGGGACCGTCGCACCAGGTCGTCGAAGCGCTCGAACGACAGTGTGTAGATCACGCAGGGTTCGAGGCAGCGCACCGTCATGTGGCGCGTGGTCGAGCCACCCATGTCGCCGGCGCCGAGCAGGTCGCCCGCGCACCAGAACCCGGTGGTGCCCGTCTTGCCGTTGCGGCTCTGGTACGACGACATCGCCTGGCCCGAGAACAGGAACGCGACGCAGTCGGCCGGCTCGCCCTGGGACCAGACGGTCCTGCCCTTGGCGAACTGGCGGCGCACGCACTGCTCGAGCACCGCCTGGCGGTACGTCGGCGGGATCGAGCCGAGGACGTCGAGGTGACCGCTCGGGCGCACGTCCGCCTTCATGCTGGAATTATAGGCGGCTTGATCCACGTCAAGGCCGGCGGCGCGGGGCGTGGCCCAATGATCGGCATGCACGCGCGCGACGAACGGTGCGACCTCGAGCACCGCAACGACTGCCTCGCGTACCGGGCGGGCGCCTGCGCGCAGTCGCGCTGCCTCGAGTGCAGTCCCGCGCACCAGGCGCTCAGGCTTGCGGGGGCGGCGCTCGCGCGCTGGCCGCGCCCGCTGCCTCTGCCTCCCGCCGCTCAGCCCACCAGGTAGTACACGCCGATCGCGACGAGCACGGCGGCGACGAGGGTCTTGAGCGCCCGCTCGTCCAGGTGTCGGTTGAGCGCGGGCCCGAGCAGCGATCCGGCGAGAATGCCGGGCACCTCCACCGCGATCAGCCTCCAGTCGACCCCGACCTCGAGCGCGAGATAGGTGAGCACGCTCGCCGTGAGGGGGAGCATCAGCGCCACCACCCCCGTGCCGAGCACCAGGCACATGGGAAACAGCAGCACGCTCGCCATGAACGGGGTGACGAGGAAGCCGCCGCCCACCCCCATCGCCGAGCCGGCGAAGGAGATGGCGAAGCCGCCCAGCGCCGCGCCGCCGGGATCGAACTGCAGCTCCTCGCCGCCGAAGCGCACGCGCGCCCGGCGCCAGCCGAATTCCACGGTGCGCGGGTGGCTGGCGCCGGGCACCCGCGGGCGCCGCGGGGGCTTGAACCAGCCTTCGTAGAGCACGCGGCCGGCGACCAGAGCGACCAGCAGCCCGAACAGCGGCCGGTAGAGGTCCATGTCCGACAGGTAGGTCCTGGAAAACCAGGATCCGGCGACCGCGCCGACGGGCGCGCCGGTGCCGAAGCTGAGCGCGAGGCTCCAGACGAGCCGCTTCTGGCGGTGGTAGAGCGGCACCGACACGATCCGGCTCGCGAACTCGAGCACCTGGTTCGCGACCTTGATCGCGTTCGCGTCGGTCATGCCGAGGATCGAGATGTGCCCGATCCCCGCCACCACGCCGCCGCCGCCGGCGCCCATCGACATCAGGAAGCCGGCGAGCACGCACCAGCCGAAGGCAAGGAACGCGTTGAAGCCCGGTTCCATGCCCCGAGCGGGGCCGGGCGCGGCGCGCCCGGCCGTCGCCTCAGGCCTTCAGGCCGAGGGCGTCGATCGCGGCGCGCGAGAAGAAGTTGACCCGCGTTTCCTCGTCGATGTCGGGATAGTTCTTCAGGTACCGCACCACGCCCGAGACCCCGCTCGAGTCCCAGTGAGGATAGTCGCTGGTGCAGGCCATGTTCCTGCCGTGGAACCAGTGCATCGTCTCGCCGAGCAGCGCCTCCTCGGGCTCGAAGGAGCAGATGACGCACTGGCGCTTGAAGTACTCCGACGGCGCCATGCTCAGGCCCAGCATCTCCTTGGGCCGCGCGCTGTAGTGGTTGTCCAGCCGGAAGAGCAGGTACGGCACCCAGGTCGCGCCCGCCTCGCAGAACAGCACCTGCAGCTTCGGGTGCCGCTCGAGCACGCCGTAGCCGAGGATGCCGGCGACCGCGGTGGCCATCTCCAGGGGATGCGAGACGGCGTGGGCGATCCAGTAGCGGTCGAACTTGTAGTCGGTGCTGTAGGTGGCGTTGTAGGTTCCCGTGGCCTCGTGGAACACGAGCGCCATGCCGAGGTCGGACATCGTCTTCCAGACCGGGTCCCAGTCCTCGTTCCACCAGCGCACCTCCTGCATCACGTTCGGCCGCATCCACACGGCGGTGGCGCCGAGCTTGTGGCAGCGCTTGATCTCCTCCACCGCCCACTCGGGCTTGAGCGGAATCGTGACGCACCAGAAGTGGCGCTTGCCGGTCGACCATACCTTGGCGGTCCAGTCGTTCAGCGCGCGCGCGACCGCATACTGGAAACGCCAGTTCTGGATGTCGGGGACGAACAGCCCCAGCGTCGGGATCCAGACCGCGCAGTCGATGCCGCTCAGGTCCATGTCGATGTCGCGGTTCTCGAACGCGTGCTTGTAGGCGCGCTCGTAGGGCAGCCCCTCGCCCCGCGGCCGCTGGTCGCCGCAGCCCTCGGTGCGGCCCGGGCCCCAGCCGGTGGGCTTCTGGTACAGCCGCCCCTCGACCAGCAGGCGCGGCGCGCCGCCGTTGTCGGTCGCGGGCCGCGGCGCCATGTGCTGCCACTCCTGGTCGAGGAACATCGTGAACGCCTCGGGCGGCTCGATGATGTGCCGGTCGCAGTCGATGACGAAGTACTCCTGCCCGAGCTTCTTGGTCGGCGAACGGTACGCGTCCCCGATCGCCTTGTAGCGGTCGGCCGGTTTTTCCTTCTGCTTCAGGGCTGTCTGGGCCATGCTCGGCTCCTCGGTGCAATTACATGATGTGGTCCATCAGCAGGCGATCGACCACGTTGCCGCCTACGACATGCTCGCGCAGGATCTCCTGCGCGTCCTCGACCGTCGGCACGTGGTACCACACCGCTTCCGGGTAGATGACGACGCTCGGGCCGTACTCGCAGTGCTCGAGGCAGCCCGCGCGGTTGATCCGCACTTCATCGTCCTTCAGGCCGGCCTTTTTCGCGCCCTCCTTCAGCGTCCTGAAGATCTCGTCGGAGCCGCGCTGCTTGCAGCAGCCGCGCGGGTGGTCCGGAGCGCGCTCGTTGAGGCAGACGAAGACGTGTCGCCTGTAGCCGGCTTTCTTCATGGGGGAACGATATACATGCGGCAGCCGATGCGCTGTCAACAACTTGACAATCCCGCGGCCGCCGCTCAGGTTCCCCGGTCCGCGCGGGAAGCCGGCCGCCGCCGGGCCAGATTCCCCGCCGTGCGCTGCGCCAGCCAGCCCCGGAGCTCGGGCCACAGCGACCACAGCAGGAACGCCGCCGCGAGCGCGAGGATCGACGCGCTCAACGGGCGGGTGAGGAACACGCTCAGCTGGTTGCCGTGCGACATCATCGAGGTCAGGAAATAGCGCTCGGCGAGCGGGCCGAGGATGACGCCGAGGATCAGCGGCGCGACCGGAATGTCCATGCGGCGGAACGCGTAGCCGAGCATCCCGAAGCCGAGGCAGATGAACACGTCCGAGACGTTGTTGCGCACGCCGAATGCGCCCACGAGGCACAGCACCGAGATGAAACCGAACAGCACCGGCTCGGGGATCTGCATCAGCGTGGCGAAGCCGCGCGCCACGATCAGGCCGGCGAAGATCATCAGCACGTTGGCGACGAGATAGCCGGCGAATATCGTATACACCAGCTCGGTGCTGCTCAGGAACAGCGCCGGCCCCGGCTGGATGCCGTGCACCGTGAGGGAGGCGAGCATGATGGCCGTCGCCGCGCTGCCCGGGATCCCCAGCGTCAGCAGCGGAATGGTGGCCGTGCCGGTGGTCGCGTTGTTGGCGGTTTCGGGCGCCGCCAGCCCTTCCTCGACTCCGGTGCCGAATTCTTCCCTGCGTGCCGAGACCTGCCGCTCCACGCCGTAGGCGATCACCGCGCCGACCACCGCGCCGGCGCCGGGGATCGCGCCGATGACCGAACCGATCACCGACGAGCGCGCCATGGTTCCCTTGAGGCGGTAGATCTCGCCCAGCGTCGGCATCCGGGTGTGCGTTCCGCTGACCACCTCGGCTTTCTTGCCGCCCTCGGCCACCCACCACAGCACTTCGGAGATGGCGAACATCCCCACCAGCACGACCACGAAATCGATGCCGCTCTCGAGCAGCTCCGAGCCGAACGTGAGCCGCGGCTGGCCGTACATCGGATCCAGCCCCACGGCGCCGACCACCAGGCCGGCGAACAGCGAGATGATGCTCGCCAGCATCCTGCCCTGGGCGATCGCGACGATCGACACCAGGCCCAGGACGGTGGCGGCGAAGAACTCCGGAGAACCGAAGCGCAGCGCGAAGCGGGCGAACGGCTGGGAGCCGAAGGTCATCAGCAGCCCGCTGAACGTGCCGCCGACGGCCGAGCAGGTCACCGCGATGCCGAGCGCCTTGGCGGCGAGCCCCTTCCTGGTCATGGGATAGCCGTCCCACGCCGAAGGCATCGAGGAGGGCACGCCCGGGATATTGATCAGGATCGAGGAGATGGAACCGCCGAATATCCCGCCGACGTAGATCCCCGTCAGGAAGACCATCGCCTGGGCCGGCGCCATGACGTAGGTGAACGGCAGGGCGAGCACCATGGCGTTGACGAAGGAGATGCCGGGCAGTGCGCCGGCCACCACGCCGACGAACGTGCCGAGCAGCATGAGCGCGAAAGTCCAGGGGCCGAAGACGTTGCCGAGGCCGATGGCGAGGTGCGAGAAGACCTCCATGGCGGCGCGCCCCCTAGCGCGCGCCGCTCAGAACAGCCGCAGCCATTGATAGAGCTGGATCGTCGCCAGCTCGAGCACGCCCACCCCCCGCGGCAGGGGCATGTGTACGACCTTCGTCAGCAGGTAGAGCGGCGCGAGCGTGCCGAGCACGCTGACCAGCGTCAGGGCGAGCGGCCGCCGGTAGTGCGTGAAGGCGAGCCATGCGGCAAGAAACGCCAGGGTGGCGAAGAGAAAGCCCGCGTAGACGAAAGCGGCTCCGTAGAGCGCGATGAGTCCGATGGCCAGCACGACGCGTGCGGTGCCGGGGGCCGGCTGGCGGTCGGCGTCGAACGGCGCGGACCCGCGCCGCAGCAACTCGCGCGCGCGGAACGCGCACAGCAGCCCCATCCCGGCGGCGAGCAGGATCAGCGCGAAAAGCGGCCAGGAAAGCGGCCCGTAGGCCCCGGGCGGGACGCCTACGGCCTGCGCCGTAGAAACGTGGTAAAGGAGCAGCAGGGAAACGAGCGTCCCGGCGACCGGTCCGCAGAGGCCGCTCGAAACAATGCGCCGCCAGTGACGGCCGATCCCCGCCATATGCCCACCTCCGCGGCGCCGCGCGCTACTTCTTCGCGAGGCCCAGGCGCTTCATCAGCGCGCTGATCTCCGCATAGTACTGCGCCGCATACTTCCTGGCGTCCTCGCCCAGGATCAGGCGCGGCAGGCATTTGTGCTGTTTGCCGCAGATGTCGCGGTATTCCTTGCTCGCGAGCACCTTTTCCAGCGCGCCGGTGAGCACTCGCGCGCGGTCCTCCGGCAGGGCGGCCGGCGCGGCGAAGCTGCGCCAGTTGGGCAGCTTCAGGTCGAGGCCGAACTCGGAGATCGCCGGCACGTCGGCGAAGCTCGGGTGGCGCCTGTCGTCGAACACGACGATCGGCTTCAGATCTCCCGCTTCGACGAACGAGACCACGCCGTCGATCTGCTGGAACAGCAGCTCGGCGTGTCCCGCGATGGGCGCCGTGTGCCGCGGCCCGGGATCCATGGGCACGTTGACCATCGGGTAGCCGGCTGCGGTCAGGGCGCGCACGGCGATGTCGTCCTGGGTTCCGAGCCCCGCCGTCGCCACCCGGATCTTGTTCGGGCTCTTCTTGGCGAGGTCGAGCACTTCGCGGAAGCTCTTCACGCCGCTCCCTTTGCCGACGAAGAACATCGAGGTGCCCGCATCGGCGATGGCGAGGAACCTGAAGTCCTCGAGCTTGAGCTTGCCGACGCCCTGCACCATCGTGGTGACGGCGATGCCGGTGAAGGTTCCGATGGTGTGCCCGTCGGGCCGCGCGTCGCGAAGCCGGGTGAGGCCCGCGTTGCCCGAAGCGCCGGTGACGTTGGAAATCGGTACCGCCACGCCGAGCACTTCCGGCAGCAGCTTGCCGACCGACCTTGCCGCCTGGTCGGCGCTGCCGCCGGGACCGAAGTTGACGATGATCTCGACCGGCCGCTCCGGAAAGCGGCCTTGCGCGAAGCCCGCGGGCGCACCGGCGGCGCCGGCAAAGACGAGCGAAGCAGCGCAAAGAACGGCGGGCAGGCAAAACGTGCGCTTCATGGGACCCTCCTCCCGTGCGTAGACGTTGCCCATCCTACGACTGCGGCGGTCGACGATGTGTCAACTAGTTGACAAGACCAGGACGTCGCGCTCGCGCACCAGCGCGCTCACCCGATCTCCCTCGCCGAGCTTCATGTCGTCCGCGGTCGAGCGCGCGAGCAGCGCGTAGAGCTCTCCGCTCCCGGTGTCGAGAGTGAGCTCGGTGGTGACCGTGCCGGGGCGCAGCCCGGTGATCGTGCCCGCGAGCCGGTTGCGCAGGCCGACCGTGCCTTGCTTGGCGAGCAGCAGGTCGCCCTCGCGCACGCACGCGGTCACCTCGTCGCCTACGGCGAGCGCCATCTCCTCGGCCGAGGTGCGCGAGACCACCGCCACGATGCGGCGCCCCGATCCCGCGTCGAGCGGGATCTCGGCGGTGACGTTGCCCTTCTTGATGCCGAGCACCCTGCCCGGGATCCGATTGCTGGTGCTGATCGGCGCCTCGCCCTTCATCAGCATCACGTCGACCTCCCGGAACAGCGCTGTCGCGCGCTCGCCCGGCTGCAGCTTCAACTCCTCCACCGCGGAGCTGGTCATGACCAGCATCAGCTCGCCGAGGTCCGTGCGCAGCCGCACGTTGGTGGTCGCCTTGCCCTTCTTCATGTCGCTGATGACGCCCTCGATGCGATTGCACGCGCTGATGTTCACGGCTGCAGCTCCCTTCAGGCTCTGGTGACGCGACAGAGCAGGGTCTTCAGGTTGGTCTGGTCGGAGATCGGGTCGCGCTGCGTCCGGTCGGTGAGGAAGTTGACCGAGCGCCAGGGATGGAACGGCTGGCGCTCGCCCCAGCCGATCGGCACGAACACGCTCGACTCGCGGATGTTCGGCGTGACCCAGGCGACGGCCTCGATGGCGCCGTGCGCGGTCTCTACGCGCGCGCGCTCGCCGTCGGCGAGCCCCGCGCGCGCCGCGGCCGCGGGGTGGATCTGGACGTACACGTCCGGCCACATCTCCTGCGCCTGCCACGCGTAATGCGTCCAGCTGTGGAAGTGCGGCGCCGGCGGCCGCCCGGTGACCAGCTCCAGGTCGAACCCCTGCTCGCGCAGCCGCGCGCCGGGCGAATCGGCGCCGGGCTGGCGTATCGTCACCGGCGAGGCGCACACCCGTGCCCTGTGGAACGGAGTGAGCACGCCCGGTGCGTCGTCGCCCTGCGCGAACTCGACGTACGGCATGTCGATGAGCTGCTCGCGCTCGCTGTAGAACTCGGGCAGCGCCGAGAGTCCCATGACGCGGAACTTCTCCTCCATCGCCGCGGTGTAGAACTCGAGCTTGCCGCTCGGGGTCGGGAAGCGCTTTCCGGAACCGCCCTCGAGGAACAGCGTCTCCTGCTCGGGCGCATCCTCCGAGGCGACCGGGAAACGCACCCAGCGGTGCGGCACCGAGTGCAGCCGCTGCTGCGTGATGCCGCGCAGCTGGTCGTTGCCGATGCACATCTCGTCCCAGAAGACGGCCGGGTCCTTGTACTTCTCCTGCAAGACGTCGTCGTAGCCGAAGCGCTTGCCCAGCTCGATCCAGATCCAGTCGTCCGATCTCGCCTCGCCCGGCGGCTCGATCATCTTGTCGATCCACACCACGCGCCGGTCGTCCGTGGAGCGGCCGATGTCGCCCTTCTCGATGCCCGTGGCGCAGGGCAGCACGTAGTCCGCGAACGCCGAGGTCTCGTTCTCGAAGAGATCCACGTGCACGAGCAGGTCCAGGGCCTGAAACGCCTCGCGCGTCGCTTCCTGGCTCGGCCAGTTGGAGAGCGGGTTGTTGCAGCACACCAGCGCCTTGATCGGGTACGGGCGCCCCTTGCGCATCGCCTCGAGCCAGCCCGCCGGGCTGCGCCGCACCATGGGGCGTTTCGGCACGTGCTGCCGGTGCGCGGGCGCGGCTGCTGAGATCGGCGCGCCGATCGACAGGTTGAGGAAGGCGCCGCCGCGGCGGCCCCAGTTGCCGGTGATCGCGGCGAGAAACATCAGCGCGCGGTTGGTCTGGACCGCGTTGGTGTGCTGGTTGATGCCGCGGCTCGCGAACAGCACGCAGCCTTCGGCCTCGGCGATCTCGGCGGCGAGCCGGCGGATGTCCTGCGCCGCAATCCCGGTGAGCGGCGCGGCCCATTGCGGCGTGTAGCCCCGCTCGAACAGAAAATCGCGCCAGCGCTCCCAGCCCTCGACCCAACGCTCGCAGAACGGCAGGTCGTGCAGGCCCTTCGCGAGGATCTCGTGCGCCAGCGCGAGCGCGAGCGCCAGGTCGGTGCCGCTGCGGATCGGCAGCCACCGGTCCGCCTTGCTCGCGGTGACCGTGTAGCGCGGATCGACCACCACCATGCGCGCGCGGTGGGTGATGCGCCAGTCGTTGATCATGCCGAAGTACACCGGCCGCGCCTCGGCCTGGTTCTCGCCGAAGTAGACGTAGAGCGACGCGCTCCCCAGGTCGCGCTCGGTGTAGCTGTTCGGGCAGGTGCCGCTGCCCTGCGTCAGCTCGTAGGCCACGTGCTTGCTGGCGGCGCAGAAAGGGTCCGTGCCCTCGACGTTGGGCGTGCCCCACATCTGCGCCCACATCCGGATGATGCCGTTCTTGCTGATCGTGCCCGTGCGCGTGCCGGCGAAGATGGCGAGCGCTTCCGGGCCCCACTGCTCGCGCAAGCCCTTGAGCCGCGCCGCGATCTCGTCCAGCGCCTGCTGCCAGGAGATGGGCTCGAAGCGCCCCTCGCCGCGCGCACCGACGCGCTTGAGCGGGCGCGTCAGCCGCTTCGGGCTGTTGTGCAGCTGCAGCGCCAGCTGCGACTTCGGGCAGATCTTGCCCCGCAGCACGGGGTCCTCCTCGTTGCCGGTGACCTGCACCAGGCGCTCGCCCTGGAAGTGATACTTGGTCGAGCAGGAGTTGAAGCAGATGTTGCAGCCGCCCGGCACGACGCGGTCGGCCTTGCGCTCGACTCGTGGGCGGCGGTAGGGGAAGGACGCGGTCTCGCCGTCGCCCGTCAGCGCCTGCCGCGTGATCGCCGGGCGGCTGCGCCCCTGCACGGCGTCGCCCTCGCGCGCGATCCGGTCCAGGTAGACCGTCGCCGGCCCCATCAGGAAATGATCGTGGTCGCGCACGTGCCGGCCCTCGGCGGCCGCCCTGGCGAGGTGCCCGGCGTGCGTGCCGAACGTGATGGCGTGGCCGGGGCAGACGCTCGCGCAGGCCGGCGTGCCGCCCGCGGCGCGGCGATCGGAGCAGAGGTCGCACTTCACGGCGTGATGGTCGATGCGGTCGTAGCCCATCGCGCCGTAGGGGCAGGCGATGACGCATTCGCCGCATCCGGTGCAGCGGTCCTCCGCGACGCTCACGACGCCCGTCTCCGGGTCCTTGACGATCGCCTTGGGATTGACCGGGCACGCCCTGAGGCAGGCAGGCCGCTCGCAGTGCTGGCAGGTCACGGTCAGGAAGTCGAGCGCCGCGCCGCTCGCGTCGCCCAGCCACACGACTTTGTTGCGGTACTCACCCGGCCCCAGCCCGTGCTCCTGCTTGCAGGCGGCCTCGCAGCTCTTGCAGCCGATGCAGCGCTCGAGGTCGATCATCAGGGAGAGGCGTTCCACGGCTACCGTGTTCCTACCATGACGTCAGGTGCCACCAGGTGATCGGCCCGCCGTCGGCGACGTAGCCGGCGAAGAACGTGACCGTGATGACGTGGATCACGAGGCCAAGCACGAACAGGTAGGCGAGCGCAAGGTGCAGCGGCCGCCACCAGGCCTGCTCCAAGCCCACCGAGGCGCGCGTGCCCATCAGCCGGTTTTCATGCCGAATCAGCCGTGCGTACCGCAAGCTCCCGCGCGGCGAGCGGAGCCAGTGCACGAGCGCAGGCGAGAAAGTGGCCTCCTGGGCGGCGGGATCCAGCGACGCAAGCAACGCACGCTTGCGCTCGATGACCGCCGCGAGCGCCGCGCGGCTCTCGCGCCCGGCGGGGGCGAAGCCGCGCTCCTTGGTCGCGAAGGTTGCCGCCATCCGCCCCGACAGGCGCACGCGCGCCCACACGCCGAGCACGATCAGCCCGAGCAGCGCGAGCAGCAGCAGCGCGGGCGGCCGGCGCAGGTAGCCCGCGGAATGGACCAGGACCAGCACGGTCCCCAGCGTACCGCAGACGATGTGCGCGACGAACCAGGCGGGCGCCAGGCTGCCTTGCCCGGAGCGCTTCACCACCACGAACACCATCGACACCAGCAGCAGCGACGCGCCGAGGACGCCCGTGAGGTACAGCTCGGGGCTTCCCGGCGTGGTCCAGGCGGGCGGCACCGCGCGCCGCAGCAGCGCGAACCACGCCGCGATCGCGAGCGCGGCCGCGCCGACGATCCAGATCAGCATCAGGTCCGGAAGGTCCGGGCGCTTCATGGCGAGCGAAATGATACGCGCGGCGGCAAGCGCCGGATGTCAACCTCCGGACATTCCCGGAGGGCTGAACGCTGCGTCGACGAACTTGCGCGCCTCGGCGAAGCTCGCCTGCGCGGCGGGCGCGTCGTAGCCCGGATGGGTCCGCACGGCAAAGCCGTGCCGGGCGTCCTCGTAGTACCTGAACTCGATCGGCCTGCCGGACTTGCGCACGCTTTCTTCCAGCTGGCGCATGCCTTCGACCGGCGCCTGCTCGTCCCGGGTGCCGTGCAGGACCAGCGCGGGGACCGCGATCGCTTGCGCGAGATCGTAGGGCTGCAGCCCCGGCCGGGCGCGCTCGGGCCTGAACGCGAAGCCGTGGAAGATCACGACGAGGCGCAGGTCGGGATGCGCCGCCGCGGCCATCAGGGCATGCACGCCGCCGCGGCAGAATCCGAAGACCGCCAGGCGCGTGGGATCCGCGGCCGGGTGCGAGCGCAGGAACGCGAGCGCGCCGGTCAGGTCCGCTTCGACCGTCGCATCCGGCGGATCGTCGCCGCGGATCTTCCAGCCGTGCAGCAGCGCGAGATAGCCCCAGCTCGCCAGCCGTTCGGCGATCTCCGCATAGCCATCCTCCGGCCCGGCGACACCCCTCAGGATCAGGACCGCCGGATGCGGACCCGGGCTCGCCGGCGCTGCGACGTAGGCCGGGATCGAGGCCGTGCCGTCCGCGCTGGGATATTCGGTTCGCTCCGTTCGCAGGTTCATGGCCCGCCCGCCGGCCAGGTCAACGCCTGCAGCCCCGGGGCCGCGTCCAGGTCGACGCGGCCGACCAGCCGCAGCGAACGGCCGAGCGATCCGCCCTGCAGCTGCGCCTCGAGCGTCTCGACGTGGGCGTCGGGCCCGAGCTCGACCACCAGCCGTGCTGGCGAGCTCGAGCGCAGCAGCCCGAGCAGCGCGACGCGAAACAGCACCGCGCCGGTGCAGCAGGCGCACCCGGCCGGCGCGCGCTTCACCACGACATGCGGCCCGAGCGATGCGCCCCCGCCGCCGAACATGCCGCCGCCCGTGCGCAGCACGGCGATCGGATTCTCCGCGTCGGCCGGCTCGGCCAGCCGCGCGATCGCCGCATCCCGTTCATCGAGAGTGCCGCCGCGGACGAGCACCGCCGGCACGCGCGCGCGCTCACCCTTGTCCAGCTTCGAAATCCTCCGAAAAGTACAGCTGCCGGCGAGAGGGCGGAATGAAGAACTCCTGGTAATACACGAACTTGCTCCCGGCGCGGGCTGTGGCCCTGACCAGCATTCCGACCGTGCCCGCGCCCACCTGGATCATTCGGGACACGCCCGTCGGAAACTCGATCAGCGAGACGCAATGCGAAAGCGTGGTGAGCCGGATGCTCAGGTCGCGAACGATGAAGCCCAAGAAATTCAGGCCCGCCAGCCTGCCCAGCGGGCAGTCCACGAAGTAGCGCAGCGTCGCCGGATCGCAGTAGAAGCGCCCGAACACGAGGAACTCGTGGTTGATGCTGAACAGCCGGTCGATCTGCAGCCAGCCCTTTCCGGTCGCGGGCAGGTAGTCGGACCAGGATCCCTTCTCGCCGACCAGCCTTCGCTCGATCGCCTTCGAGTACACGGGAAGGAAGCCGGCGCCGCTGTCGTCCAGGAACTGGCAATGCCACGGGGTCGTCATGCGCCGCGGCAGGTGGGCGACGAACGTGCCCTTGCCGTGCTGGCGCACCAGCACGCGCTTCTCCACCAGTTCGCGCAGGGCCCGCTGGACGGTGCCGAGACTGAAGGGCGTCTCGGCGACGAGCTGATCCTCGCTCGGCAGCTTGTCGCCGGCCCGCCAATGGCCGTTGCGTATCAGCTCGAGCAGCACTTCCTCGAGCCGCAGGTACTTCGGCACGCCGCGCTGCCCGGGACGCCGCAGAAGGTCCGAGAAATCCACCTGCCTCGGCCGGCGCGTCCGGGCGCGGCGCGGGCCGTCGTCGGACCGGATCCGGAGGAGCTTGAGGCCCTTCGCGCGCGGACTTCCGGGACGCGGCGGTTCCGCGTCGTCGGCCAGCCGCGGCAGCTTGCGGGACGCCTCCATGCGCCGCCCGATTATAGCGGCCCCGGGTTGACATCGAGCGTCTTATAGAGCTATATAGCTCTCGGGCGGAGAGGCGATTCCGATGCGGCTTAGCGATGGCGACAAGCGCATGCTCGACGGGTCCGAGGGGCCCGCGGCGCGGGAGGCGATGGACCACCTGGTGAAGCTCGGCGAGGCGTTCGAGGCCGACGAGCTGGTCGACATCGACAGCGTCCACCTGTTCAGCGACTGGCTGCTGATGAACGAGGCGGGCCTGCGCCTGTACGAGCGCTTCGTTGGTCTGGGCGCGAAGATGCGCGTGCATTCCTCCTGCGAGCCGATCGGCTTCGATCTCTCCCGCTGGCAGGAATTCAACCTGCCCTCAGAGTACTTCTCGAAGCAGATGCAGCTCAGCCGCTGCCTGCGGCAGATGGGGGTGGTGCTGACCTACAGCAACCTGATCCACCTCACCCAGAACGTTCCCACCTTTGGCGCCCACATCGCCTGGATCGAGGGCAACGCCACCGGGTGGGCGAACTCGGTGGTGGGCGCGCGCGGCAACCGCGAGAGCCCGATCAACTGCCTGATGGCGGGGATCACCGGCCGGCTGCCGAAGTACGGGCTGCTGCGCGACGAGAACCGGCGCGCGCAGGTCATCGTCGAGATCGACCCGGAGATCATCGCGAGCTTCGGCGCCCCGGGCAGCACGTCCTGCGACTGGAGCAGCCTCGGGATGCTGGTGGGCGATCTCGCCTTCGACAGGATTCCCGCGGTCGTCGGCCTGCCGCGGCGCATGAAGATCGAGGAGCTGAAGGCCTTCTGCAGCATGTGCTCGCCCGCGCTCACCACCTCGCTCATCCTCATGGTCGGGATCAGCCCCGAGGCGCCGACGCTGGAGGCCGCCTTCGGCGGGCGCATCCCGAAGGACGTGGAGCGAAAGCGCGTCACCCTCGATGAGCTCAAGGATGGATTTGCCGCGTTGTCGGAGGTGCCGAGTACGCGCATCGACGGGGTGCTCACCGGCTGCCCCTACAAGACCGTCTACGAGCTGCAGGAGCTCGCCGGGATGCTCGAGGGCAGGCGCGTCAAGCCGGACGTTTTCTTCTGGGTCTACACCGACCGCGCGATCTGGGAGCTGGCGGAGGCGAGCGGGCTGCGGGAGCGCATCGAGCGCTCGGGCGCGCGGCTCTACCATGACGCCTGCCCGGTGATGATCCCGCACGACAGGATGTTCGGCCCGGACAAGGTGTTCGCCGCCGACAGCGTCAAGATGATCCGGCTCATCCGGGGGCTCGGCAAGCCGAACTTCGTCTTCGGCTCGCTCGCGGACCTGATCCGCGCGGCGGAGACCGGGACGTTCCGGTCGACGCGCTGGTAGGGGAGGACGCGATGCCGGAGACGAGGCGCTACACGGGAAGGATCATCTCCCGGGGCAAGGCGGAGGGCGAGGCGCTGGTCACGCGCCGGCCGCTCAGCCTCATGGGCAGCGTGTTCGACTTCACCACAGGGATCGTCAAGCTCGGCGGCCACGAGCTCGAGGGCCAGTCGGTGAAGGACAGGATCCTGGTGTACGACACGGACTACATGTCGACCAGCGGCACCTTCGGGCTGCTCAACATGGTGCAGGTGTACGGCTGCGGCCCCAAGGGGATCATCTGGCGCGACGCCCACAACATCTGCGCGAGCGCGGCGATTTACGCCGGCGTACCGGCCATGGACCGGCTGCGCGAAGGAATCGCGTGGGAGCTCATCAAGACCGGCGACTGGGTCCGGCTGGACGCGGACAATGGCTTTATCGAGGTTGCGAGGGCAAAAATCTGATCTTGACCGAATGCGAATTGACCCGCCACGACCTGGCATCGCAGTCACCGGGGGGGCCCGCCGCAGACCCCGTCGCCCGTGGCTACCCCGGCCGTGCGCTGCCGCCGGGAAACCGAAGATCCGGGCCGATTTGTCCGGAAGTGGACAGTTTTCACGGCGCGATTGCGGGAAACTGGCGTCAATCGGCACCCGGCGAGCATTCTGGAGGCCTTCGCGCAGCCGTACAATGAAAACGTCAGCACGTAACATCCGGAGTTGATCGACCACGCAAGCGACCGGTAGCAAGCGACCATAAGAGGAGGACGGCCTCATGTTCAAGCGACTGACCGAAGCTGTTGTGCTGGGTGGTGCGCTCGCCCTGGCGGGCGGACTCACGGCAACCCCTGCAGTGGCGCAGAAGGTGTCGGTGCCGCTGCTGCTCTGCCCTGCGGGCTGCGGCCCGGACCAGGGCGACACCATCCTGATGGTACAGATGATCAAGGAAGGCTCCCCGGTCACGCTGCTGCCGCAGGAGACCCCGGGCTACATGTACAACATTCGCGAGATGCTGAACGAGAGGAACTGGAAGCGCACCGTCTTCGGCACCGAGGACACGCTGATCCAGCTGGCCCTGAAATGGGGCGGCACGCCCGAGGCGAAGGAGTTCCTGCCCGAGCGCGTGCCGATCAGGTTCAAGCTGCTCTACGGCGAGATGTGGTGGCCGATCGGAAAATTCTTCGTCACCTTCGATCCGGGCATCAAGGCGCCGGCGGACATCAGGGGCAAGCGCCTGTCGATCGGGCTGCGTGGCCAGAGCGACTGGGGATACTTCCCGCGGCTGGTGCTCGAGGCCTATGGCATCGGCCCGCAGAACGTCGACCTGCGCCACCTCACCCCCGCCCAGCTCACCCAGCAGCTGATCGACGGCTCCACCGACGTCGGCGTGACGGTGTTCGGCATGGAGCCGAATCGCAAGGAATGGATGATCGGCGGGCCGCTGCGCCAGCTCGAGGCCTCCGGCAAGCCGCTGCGCTACGTGAGCGTGGACAAGGAGGCGATCGACCGGGTCAACAAGAAGTACGGCACGACCTTCATTCACGTGGTGGTCCCGGCTGGCACCCTCCCCAAGCAGACCGAGCCTTTGGGAACCGGCATCAACCGCGGCATGAAAGCGGTGCATCCGTCTTTCCCGGACGACGTCGCCTATCAGATCGTGATGTCGGTGGCGAAGCTGGCGCCCAAGCTGCGCGACCTGCACGTGCTCTGGAGGATATGGTCCCCCGAGCTGATGCTGGCCGGCCTGTCGGACGAGAACGTCCATCCGGGCGCGAAGAAGGCCTACGTCGAGCTGGGCTGGTGGGACAAGCACAAGAACTTCCCGCCCATGACCTACCCGAACTAGCGGCCCCGGCCCGCCGGCAAGCGCCGGACCCGCCGGCGGGCAGCGCCGCGGCGGGGTGCGAAGCTTGCGCCCCACGGCTCTGGACTGCATGAACCCGTCTTCGCAAGCGCGCCTGCAAAAGGCCGCCCAGGTCACCGACGCGCTCACCCTCCTGGTGGGTGTGCTGATGATCTGTTACGTCGCCATCGCGGTGCTCGGGCTGGTGTCGAGCTCGGCGCGCCACTACTCCGCGTTCGTGCTGTTCGTGATGGTCATGTCGAGCCTCGCCTCGGCCAGGATATTGATCTATGAGCACCTCGGTCTCAAGACGATGGAGGACGGATCCATCGTGGCGATCGGAGAGGCGCGGGCGAAAAAGTCTCTGCGCCTGTGGCTCAAGACTGCATGGGTGCTCGCGGCATCGCTGCTCGCGACCTCGGGCGCCGCCTATGTCCTGGCGCATGCGGATCGTCTGGAAAAAGCTGCTCCGTTCTTCGAGCGCCTGGACATGTGGATGGGCGGCGCCCTGACTCTCGGCGTGCTGCTGCTGACGCTGATGCACTGGGGGGTGACGCTGGCGACCATCGTGGCGCTGGCGATCGCGTACTTCTTCTTCGGCCAGCACATCACCCATCCGATATTCGCCCACGCCGGATACGACCTCGGCTTCGTCATGAACTACGTCGCGCTGAGCGCGACGCAGGGCCTGTTTCTCTACGCGCAGACCGCGGCCGACGACATTTTCTTCCTCGTCATCTACGCGACCACGCTGTTCGGGCTGGGCGTGATGCCGATGATCGTCGAGGCCGGGCGGCTGGCGGGCCGCCGCCTTCCGGGCGGGGCGGCGGCCCCCGCGGTCTTCGGCAGCGCCGCGGTCGGCGCCGTCATGGGAACGGCGGTGTCCAACGTCGTGCTGTGCGGCCGCTTCACGATTCCGCTCATGACCCGCTACGGCTACGGCCCGGCGATGGCCGGCGCCATAGAGGCAACTGCGTCCACGTGCGCGCAGATCATGCCGCCGGTGCTCGGCCTCGCCGCGTTCCTCATCGCCGGCACCCTGGGCATCGCCTACATCGAAGTCGTCAAGGCCGCCGTGCTGCCCGGTGCTCTGTACATCACCGGCATGGTGATCGGCGTCGCGGTGTACGCGCTGTACCACAAGCTGCCGACGTTGAGGGAGCCGGTGAACATGCAGATCGTGTGGCGCCTGTTGCCCACCTTCGGCCTCTCCTTCCTCACGGTCATCGTCTTGCTCGTGAACTACTATTCGCCTTCGATCGCGGGAATCGGGGGCATTGCGGTGGCCTTGGTCCTTGCGGCGTTCCAGGGGCCGTATCGCCCGAAGCTCAGGGAGCTCAAGGCCGCGATCCAGGACGGGCTGGTGCTGGTCTCCCTGCTGTCCCTGCTCCTGATCGCGATCGGACCGCTCGGCCAGGCGTTCCAGACCACCAACCTCTCGGGCAAGCTCGGCATCTGGCTGATCACCATCCTGCCCGACAGCAAGATCGTGCTGCTCATCGGCGCGGCGCTGCTGTCGATCGTCCTCGGCATCGGGCTGCCCACGCCCGTCGCCTACCTGGTCGCCGCGCTGGCGGTGGTGCCGTTCATGATCCAGATCGGCGTCGTCCCCCTGCAGGCGCACTACTTCGTGTTCTATTTCGCGGTGTACTCCGCCTTGACTCCGCCTGTGGCCGTGGCGGTCCTTGCGGCGGCGAAGATCTCGGGAGCGAGCTTCTGGGAGACGGGCCTGCACGCGATGAAGCTCGCCCTGACCACGTTCATCATCCCGTTCGCTTTCGTGTTCAATCCCACGCTGCTGGCGTTTCCGGACGTTTCGTGGCGCATGCTCGCCGCGGTCGCCGACGTCCTGCTGGTGCAGTGGATAAGCTCGATCTTCCTCTACGGGTACTTCAGGAGGCGCCTCAGCACGGTGGAGCGCTCCGCGTGCGGCATCGTCGTGCTGGTCAGCTATGCCGGACTCACGACCACGGACCTCACCTACACCTACGTCTCGCTGGCGGCGACGGCCGCCTTCATGGCGTGGATCTGGGCGACGCCGCGCGCGGCGGTCACCGCGACGTCGTAAGCGCGCCGAGCCCCTCGGCCGTCACCCGGATGTGCTCGGGCACCGACCCGCAGCAGTAGCCGATGACGTGCGCTCCGGTGCCCACCAGCTCGGGCAGCCGCGCGGCCGCGACGTCCGGCCCCTCGTAGCTCTGGGTCGACATGACGACCGAGTTCGGCTTCGCGGCGACGAACACCTTGCCGGCGAGCCCGTGCGAGTCGACGTACCTGCGAAAGCGCGTCGCGATCGGGATCACGTCGGCAAGGCCCACCGAGCAGTTGGCGCCGACGACGTCCGCGCCGAGCTTGAGGAGCCCCTCGAAGCGCTGCCCGGCGAGCTCGTCGTCCTTGCCCTCCAGCAGGTCCTCGACCGAGTCGCCGAAGAAGGTGCGATGCTCGCTCTGTCCGGGGGCGAGGTCGGTGAAGACGACCGTCATGTAGAGCGGCAGCTTCACGCCCTCCTTTGCGAACACCTCGTGCGCGGCCTCGGCGGCCGCCTGGCCCTCGAGCGCCTGCAGCAGCGTCTCGACGCAGATCAGGTCCGCCCCCGCCTGCACGAGGGCCCGGATCTGCCGCGCGAAGTTGTCCTTGATCTCGGGATAGGTGCCGGTGTCGCCGATGATGAGGCCGGTCGGCCCGACGTCGCCGCCGACGAAGCAGCTGCGGCCGGTGTCGGCCATCGCCTGCCTGAGCAGCCGCACGCCCTCGGTGTTCAGCCGGTCGGCGTCGGCGACGTCGATGCCGAACTCCGGCAGCCGCAGCACGCAGCTGTTGAAGGTGTTGGTCAGGATCATCTCGGCGCCCGCCTCGAGCTTCGCGCGGTACATCCTGCGCACGTCGTCGGGCTTCGAGAGGTTGTAGCCGTCGCAGCACGTGCCGGCCTCGTCCTTGACGTTGTCCTGGAACCAGGTGCCGGTCGCGCTGTCGGCGAGGATCGGGCGCTCGCCGGCGCGCGCCAGGCGCTCGAGGAAGGTCTCTTTCTTCTGCATCGTGTTCACTCCTGGTTCGGGGACGCCAGCGGTACGAGGCCGTACAGGCCGGTGAGGGTCTTCTCGGGCAGGATCGCGCCGCTCTCGAGCACCTCGATCCCCGGCAGCGCCTCGCCCGCGGCGAGCGCGCCGACGACGACGGGCTGCTCGGCGAGCGGCCAGTCGAGGTAGCCCGGGCCGACCCGGCGCGTCACGCGAAAGCCCCGGGCGCGCGCCCGGGTGCCCAGGCGCTTGCGCACGGCGCCGAGCGCGGACTGCACGACGACCCACCCCGCGGTGTCGAGGAACAGCCCCTCGAGGCCGTCCATCGCCTCGAAGAGCTCCGAGACGCGCGCGTCCACCCGCGGCCCCAGGGTCACCACGAAGAGCTGCACCGCGACGGCGCCCTGCAGCGCCGCCGAGAGCGCCGCGCTGCTCAGCGTCGCGCCGCCGTCGAGCTCGACGCGCGCGCCGTCGATCGCGCGGATCGTCAGCTCGCGCAGCCAGGCCGCGGGCGCTGCGACCTCGAGCGCATGTGCCGCCATCGCCGCGGCGGTCGCGTGCACCTCGGACGCGACGGGCCCAAGTTCGGGATAGTGCGCGCGCAGGATCTGCTCGGGGCGCACCGAGACCTCGAGGTCCTGCAGGTGCTCGAGCCGTCGCGCGGCGATCGCCGGCATGCGCCTAGTGCGCCAGCCTCAGCTTGCCGACGAACACGTCCTGGAAGGACTCGTCCGTCGCCATGTCCACCCGCACGGCCTCGCGCGCGACGCGCACCGCGGTCTCCAGGTGCCGGCGCGAGAGCGTCGCCAGCACCGCGCCGGCGAGCGCCGCGTTGCCGATGAACTCCACGCGCTCCAGCGGCACCTCGGGCAGCAGCGCGATGCGCAGGATGCTCGCCGGGTCCAGGTAGCTGCCGAAGGCTCCCGCGACGTAGACGCGGTCGAGGTCGGCCGCTGCGATGCCTGCCGCGCCCATCACGTAGTGGATCGCCGTGGCGGTGGCGGCCTTGGCGAGCTGCAACTCCCGGACGTCGCCCTGGTGGAGGTAGAGCGGCCGGTCCTCGGGGTCGCGCGCGACGGTGAACGCGCGCATCTCGCCCGCGAGGTGCGCGCGGCCGCGCAGCCACGCGGGCCACTGCCCGGTCTCCAGCATCCGCCCCGACTCATCCAGCACGCCGACCCGGACCAGCTCCGCCACCGCGTCGACGATCCCCGTGCCCGCGATCCCGAACGGCGGCTTCTCCTCCACCGTGTCGATGCGGAGGCGCTCGCGCGCCTCGTCGATGGCGATCCTGGTGATCGCGCCCGGCCTCGCCTGCGTGCCGCAGGCCATCTGCGCGCCCTCGAACGCCGGCCCGGCCGGGGCGGAGCACACGTACAGCCGCCCGCGATGCGCGAGCGCCACCTCGGCGTTGGTGCCCACGTCCACGGCGATGACCGTGTCCGAGCGCCCGAGCAGGTCGAGCGCGATCACGACCCCTACGGTGTCCGCGCCGATGTAGCCCGAGATCAGCGGCAGGCCGACCACCGGCGTCGCCGGCTCGAGGCGCAGCGCGAGCTCCGCCGCGGGAACCACCAGCAGGTCCTTGAGCACGGGGCGAAAGGGAAAGCCGCCGAGGGTCCTGACGTCGAGCCCGAAGAACAGGTGGTGCATCACGGCATTGCCCGCCATCGTCATCAGGACGATGTCCTTGGGGGCGAGCCCGTAGCTCAGGAGCAGGCGCTCGATCATCTTGTTGACGCGGCGGACGATCTTCCCGTGCAGCTCGAGGAGGTTCTCCTCCTTCTCCATCGCGAACGCGATGCGCGACATGAAATCGCCGCCGTAGGCGCCCTGCGGGTTGCGCTCCGTCTCGACCGACAGCATGGCGAGCGTCGTGAGGTCCAGCAGGGCCATCGACACCGAGCTGGTGCCGATGTCGATCGCGAGGCCGTACACGGAGGAGGAGGAACGCGACCGGACGTCGAGCAGCGTGCCCTCGTGCAGCAGGCAGCGCACGCCCGGCTCCCGCCGCGCGAGCGCCAGGCCGAGCTCGCGCAGCGCGCCGACGGCCGAGCGGCGCAACCGGATGCCCTTCCCGGAGAGCGCGTCCTCGAGCAGCGCGACCGCCGGGCGATCGCTCTCGTCCGCAGCGCCGGAGAGGTCCACCTCGACGTCCTGGATCACCGGCTCGACGTCGGCGAGCTGCGGCAGCACCACGCTGGGGTCGAGGAGCTTGAGCGAGACGGGGGGCAGCTCGACCGTGAGATCGCCGTCTACCGTGAGCTGGCACGACAGCCGCCAGCCCCGCGCCAGGTCCTCGGGCTCGAGCAGCGACTGGTCCAGCGCGCTCGGCGCGACCTCGCGGCCGACCACGGTGACCCGGCACTCGCGGCAGCGACCGCGCCCGCCGCAGATCCCCGGCAGGTCGATGTCGTGCTCGCGGCAGGCCTCGAGCACGGAGACACCGGGGGCGACCGGGACCGTGAGCCCCTCCGGCAGGATGGTGAGGCCCACCTAGACCACCTTCTGCGCGACCAGCTCCTTGGCCACCTCTACAGCCATCGCCGCGTGGCTCGCGTAGCGGTCGGCGCCGACCTTCTGCGCGAACGTCTCGCTCACCGGCGCGCCGCCGACCATCACCCGGATCCGCTCGCGCATGCCTTCCTTCTGCAGCGTCTGGGTCACGGTCTCCATGTAGAGCATGGTGGTGGTCATGAGCGGCGACAGGCCGATGATGTCGGGATTCTCCTCGCGCGCCTTGGCCAGGTACTTCTCGGCCGGGCAGTTCACGCCCAGGTCGTGCACCGTGAAGCCGGCGGTGCGCAGCATCAGCGCCACCAGGTTCTTGCCGATCTGGTGGATGTCGCCCTTGACCGTCGCGATCACCACCGTGCCCTTGTGCGTGGTGGCATCCACCCTGAGGTAGGGCTTGAGCAGGTCGATGCCGGTGTTCATCGCCTTGGCGGCGCGCAGCAGCTCGGGGACGAAGTACTCGCGGCGGTCGAACTTGCCGCTCACCACCATCATCCCCCTGGCGAGCCCGTCGTTGATCGCGTCGTAGGCGTCGATGCCGATGGCGATCGCGCGGTTCGCGAACTCGGCGGCCATGGCGGCGTCAAGCTTCCAGACCGAGTCGCCCAGCCCCGCGAGCACCACCTCGCGCTCGCTCCTCGTCGTGTCGTTCATCGCCGCTACTGGCGCGCCCCGGCGGCGGCCATCGCGCGCAGGTTCTCCAGCTTCGTCAGCGGGGGCACCGCGCAGCCGGAGGAGAGCAGATCGATGCCGTCCTCGAAGCACTGGTTCGCCTCGCGCAGGACGTCGTCGGGCGCGCCGTTCAGCAGCGCGCGCACCGGCGCCACGTTGCCGATCGCGCGCACTGCTTCGCCCAGGATTCCCTTGGCGTCCCTCACCTGGACCTTCTCCTCGAACGAGAACGCGAGGGTGCCGGTCGACGCGATGTGCGGCATCAGGTCCTTGGTGTAGCCGCAGATGTGCAGCGCGGTGGCGACATCGATGGTGGCGAACACCCTGGCCTCGTACGGCCGCGCGAACTCGGCGTACTGGTCGCCGGAGAGCAGGTCGCCGCTCGCCACCGGGTCCGAGATCGTGATCGTGTCGGCGCCCGCCCGGATCGCCGCGCGCGACAGCTCGATGGCCGCCTGCGTCGTGACCTCGAGCACGTGCTTGACCGCGTCGGGCTCCTCGAGGGTGCCGAGCAGGATGCGCTCGGCGCCGAACACCGCGCAGGCGATCGTGAACGGCCCCGTGACCTTCATGTTGACCGGCTGGAGGTCGCGCTGGCTCGCGGCGAGCAGCGAGATCGCCTCGAGCACCGCCGGGATCCGCCCGCGCGAGAGGAAGTCGCCGGGCAGCTCGAAGCTGCCCATGTCGCCCTCGAGGTGCTCCATGATCTGCGGCTGCGTGATGTCGGTGCCCTTGTCGAGCGGGCAGCCGAGCGCCTCGCCCTCGAGCGTCAGGCAGAACGGCACGGTGCAGCAGGGCACGCCGGTGAGCTCGTAGGTCGAGGCGGCGAGCCGCGCGAGCTTCTTCGGCTCCCAGTGGGAGTTCGGCCAGGGGGCGTCGACCTGCTTCATCGCTTCGACCGTGACGCCGACCGTGGGCACCCAGACCACGCGCCCCTCCGGCCTGCGGCCACGCAAGGCGGCGAGGATCCGCTGCTTCGTGCTCATGCTCATCGTCCGCGCCCTCGCAATGTTGACGGTCGATTATCGATTGTTTCCCCAGGCGCAGCAACGATTTGGGAGCGGGCGGAATGTCCTGAATGGAACAATTTCCGCGCTGCCGTGCCCCTGCTATATTGCGCGGGAAGGAGGCACCGACCGTGGGGACCCCGAGCCGCAGCGGGCACCTCGACATACTCGCCGCCGTGCCGCACGAGCACCGCAGGCTGGTGCTCGCGCAATGCGGCCAGCAGCGCTACCGCAAGGGCGAGATCATCTGGCGCCAGGGCGACGTGGTCGCCATGGTGGGGATCCTCGGCGAGGGCAAGGCCTTTTCCGAGTATCACAGCGCGCGCGGGCGCACCGTGATTACCGGGCTGTGGGCCCCGGGCGACCTGATCGGCGCCCTCAACCTGAGCGAGCACCAGGTGCACCAGATGACCGTGCGCTGCCTGGAGAACGCCCTGCTCCATACGCTGACGGTCGAGCAGTTCTACGCGCTGGTGAGGTCGTATCCGGAGCTGGCGGAAGCAGTGGTGCGGGCGCTGTCGGTGCGGCTGCACTGGTACAACCACCTCACGCTGGTGCTCGGCACGCTGCCCGCGTTCGAGCGCATCTGCGGCATGCTGCTCGCGCTCTCGGAGCACTTCGCGGTGGACGCCGGCGACGGGCTGCTCATCGACCTGAACCTGACCCACGCGACGCTGGCGGCGATGGTCGGCGTGGGGCGCCCGTTCCTCACCATGGCGCTGAGCCGGCTCGAGCAGAGCGGCCACCTGCGCAGCGCCCAGCGCCGCATCGTCATCCTCGATCCCGCGGGGCTGGAGGCCCTCGCCTTCGAGGCGACGGCGCGGCGGCGCGCCGCCCGCGCCGGGTCAGACGACCACCGCCCCGTCCCGCACCACTAGAGGAACCGCACATGCCCCACCCGAACCCGGCGCTGGATCGCTTCATCCAAGGCCTCGAAGGCATCGTCGAGCGCGAGCGCGACCAGTGGAAGATCGTCGCGGCGGTCGAGCCGCTGATGCAGCAGTTCATCACCAGCCCCGACCGCGGCTGGCTGAAGGACAAGTACCGGCGCCCGCCGGAGGGCAAGACCGGCGTGGCGGCCGGCTACGGCCAGTATTGCCTGTACCGGCGCGGAGCCGCGCTGTCCGTGATCGCTTTCTGCTGGGGCGCGGGCAAGGGCACGCCAATCCACGATCACCTCGCCTGGGGCGTGCTCGGCTTCATCGACGGCCTGGAGCAGGAGACGCGCTACAAGCGCCTCGACGACGGCTCGGACCCGAACCGCGCGCGCCTGCAGGAGGTCGGCGTCTACTTCACCAAGGCCGGAGAGACCTCCCATCTCACCTCGCCGCAGCGCGACGTCCACCGGGTGCACAACCCCGGCGACACGCCCTCGGTCAGCGTGCACGTCTACGGCTGCGACATGGGCACCCAGCGCCGGCGCCGCTATGACGAGCAGACGGGCGCCATCGAGTGGTATTCGACGCCGCACGACTCCGACGAGATCGTGGTGGTCTGATGGCGCGCGAGGCGGTCTGCAAGACCGGCGACGTGCCGCTCAAGGGCATCCGGCAGTTCGGCAAGATCTGCGTGGTCAACGCGGGCGACCGCTTCTTCGCCTGCCAGGCCGCATGCCCCCATGAGGGCGTCGCGTTGTGCGAGGGTTACTTCGACGGCGAGGTGCTGACCTGCCTGGAGCACCTCTGGTCGTGGAGCCTGCGCGAGGGCGGCGCCCCGCGGGGGCTCGCCGAGCGCCCCCTGCCGATGTTCGCCGTGGAACTGGAGGGCGATACAGTCTACGTGAGCGAGGGGTCGTGAGCCAGCCCGGCGTGGCCGCCGTTCGACCGCACCTCACCCGGCGCGCGCGAGACCGTGGTGCGCATAGATCGCGGCGGTTTCCGTCCCGAGCATGAACTCGAGCAGCGCGCGGCCGTGCGCGCCCCCGTCGCCGACCAGCCCGATGTGCAGGCGCGTGGCGATGTTGGCGGCCGAGGGGTGTTCGGGCGCGCCGTCGAGCGAAACGAGGTCGAACCGCTCCGCGAAGATCCGCGTGTAGCGCAGCGCGAGGTGGTAGTAGACGAGAGCGGCATCGGCGCGGCCCTGCGCAACGGCCTCCGGCGCCTCGCGGTGGTGGATGCGCTCCCCGTAAACCACGCGCGCCCCGTCCGCGAGCAGCCCGAGCGCGACGCCTTCGCTTCGGGCGAGCCCGGCGAGCGTGTCGCGGTAGACCTTGTAGCTCGCCGCCTCGCGCTCGGGGTTGGAGAGAAAAAGCCTCACGTCGGCGCGCTCGAGGTCCGCCACGCGTCCGATGTGCTTGGGGTTGCCTCGGGCGACGAGCAGCACGTTGCCGCGCGAACGCATGAAAGGCAGGTGGCTGGCCATTGCGCCTTTCGCGACGACCCGGTCGAGAATGTCCGGTGGGCTGATGAAGACGTGCGGACGGGCCGCGATCACGAGGTTGCCCAGCCGCAGCCGTCCGACCTCGAGCAGCGCGAGCAGCGCGCCCGGCGGGACTGTCGCGTAGAACGGCTCGCCGGCCTCCGGGTGGCGGCGGGCAAACGCGGCAAGGCACTCGCGCAGCGCCATGTGGTGGTTGCCGTCGGAGTACACCGCGAGCGAGGCGGCAGGGTCACCGTGAAAGTCCAGGCAGACGTTGGAGCCCGGCTGATGCCAGCTCGGCGTCCCGTCATCCTCGACGGCTCGTTCTTCGGGCCAGTCCAGCATGCGTCCCCTCTGCACGCAGGGAGGTCGCGGCCTACCCCGTGCCGCCCCGGCTCATCCGCCCGCCGCCGTCTCTACGCCGTCGTACTTGTGCCTCCTGAACGCGCCTACGAGCGCCTTGAGCACGACAAAAAACGTCAGCAGCATCAACATCACGGCGACGGGCCGAGTGAGAAACAGGTACGGGTTGTATTGTGACGCGATGACGACCTGCTGCAGGGCTCTCTCCCATTCCGGCACGAGAATGAATCCTATGAGAAAGGCGACATACGAGAAATCAGCTTTTCTCATGAGGTATCCCAGGAAGCCGAAAAACAGCATCACCTTCACATCGAAGGTGGAAGACTCCGTCAGGTACGAGCCCATGAGGCAGGTAAAGATGACGATCGGATACAGCACCGCCGCCGGCACCTGCACCGCCTTGCAGAACAGCTTCAGCCCGAGCCGCCCGACGATGAGCAGCAGGAAACTCGCGACGATCAAGCTGCCGAATATGCCGTACATGAGCTGCGCATTCTGCTCGAACAACAGGGGGCCCGGCATCATGCCGTGGATCATGAATGCGCCCATGAGCACCGCGACCGCCAGATTCCCCGGAATCCCCAGGACGAAAAGGGGGATCAGGCTGCCCCCGACCACCGCGCTGTTGGCCGCTTCCGAGGCCGCCACGCCCTCCAGCCTGCCGCTGCCGAACTCTTCCGGCTTGCTGGATCTTTTTCGTGCCTGGTCGTAGCCGACGAACGATGCCACCGGCGCACCGAGGCCGGGCATGGCGCCGACGCCGACGCCGATTGCGGTCGAACGCAGGATGGTTCTGAGGCTGTCGCGATATTCGCCCCAGGAAACGTAGCGCGCTTCCGGCTCGGCGGAGAACGACACCGCGGACTGCTGGCCGCCGCCGCGCCGAACACGACGCTCCAGCTGGATGAGGATCTCCGAAAAGGCCAGCATTCCGATGGCGACAGGGATAAGCGACAGGCCCCTGTCCAACTGGTAGACATCGAACGTCAGGCGCGGCAATGCGGTCACGGGCTCGGTGCCCACGGTGCCCACCAGAAGGCCCAGCCCTGCTGCCACGAGCCCTCGCAAGAGCGATCCCGTCCCGATCCCCGCAATGATCGTCAAGGCCAGGCAGATCAGCGCGAACATTTCGGGCGGGCCCATGTACAGGGCCACCGTGGCGAGCGGCGCCGCAACCACGATCAGTGCCATCGTGGAGAGGAAATCGCCTGAAACCGAAGCGTAGAGCGCCATGCGCAGCGCCTTCTCGCCCCTGCCCTGGCACGCGAGCGCATAGCCATCCCACGTGGTGGCCGCGGCTTCGGGCGTGCCCGGGGTCCTGAGCAATATGGCGGAGATGGAGCCCCCATAGAAGGCTCCCTTGTTGAGCCCGACCAGAAAGCCGATGGCCGCCAGAGGGGACATGTAGTACGTGAGCGGTATGCACAGGGCGATGGCCATGGGACCGTTCAGGCCCGGAATCGCGCCTACCGCCACGCCCGCCACAACACCGCCAAGGACAAACAGCAGGGTGACGGGAGAGAGCGCGTCCAGGAGCCCGGCGACGATCGGTTCCATGCTTCCTCAGCCGTTCACGACCCCGGCAAAGGCACGCCAAACCCGTAACGCATGGCGATGTACAGGACGAAAACGGCCCCAAGCGCGACCAGCGTCGCCGCGACGAGTCCGCGCTGTCCGCAAAGGTATTGCATCACCAGCATGAACGCGATTCCCGCCGGAATGAAACCGACCCATTCGATGACGGGGATGAGCAGGGCGCAGGGGATGATGAAGCGGGCGAGGTGCCACAGGTCCATCCCGCCGACCTGGCTGAAGCCGTTTGACCGGCCTTCTTCCGGATATTCGCTTTCGTCGGGGCGGCCTGCTTTCCCGGAGAAATACGCCGATGCGTTGCGCACCAGTGCCAGCACCGACATTGCCAGCATGATTCCCACCGACACGTTCGGCACCAGCGATGCACGCGCGCCGTACCCCGGATAGGGGGGCGAGTAGGCGGGGATGACCCACAGCAGAAAGATCACGCTGCCCAGGGCAATGCAGACGTGGATGACACCGTCTCTCTGGATTCTCGTCACGCCCGACGCCGACTCCCTCTGCCCCGCACACCGGCCCCCGCGCTCCCGCTATGGGAGCGCAACGCGGAATCGGGCTGCCCCGTCTGCGGCAACGACCCCTGGCGCCGGGCGGGGCTTACCGGGCGCCTGCGCGCGCTTGCTTGCCGAAGCGTTCATGGGCCGCCTTCATGTAGGTTTCGGCATGCGGCCTACCCCACTTGACCGGAAGCATCAAGAGCTTCTCGGTGATGAAGGTTTGGGTTTCCTTGTCGGCCGCAAGCTTGGCGGTGAATTTCTCCAGCTTCGCCATTCTGTCGGCGGGAATGCCTTTGGGCGCAACCATCATGACGTACATTTCCACCGTTTCGTCCCAGCCCTGCTCCTGCAGGGTGGGCACCCCCGGAATCGGCGGCAGCCGCTGGGAAAGCGCGGAGGCGAGCAGCTTCAGGCGCCCGGCCTTGACGTGGTCGAACAAGATGGCGCCCAGGTACCCGATATCTGCGTGGCCGCCCGTGACGGCCTGTATCACCGAAGGGCCACCCTTGCTCGGCATGAGCGAAATGCGCACGCCTTCCGCCTTGGCGATGCGCTGCATGGCATCCCGGTCGTCGGTGCCGTGGAAGTTGTAGATCAGGGCCTTGTTTTCCTTTCTGGCCGAGTCAAAAGCATCTTTCAGGGTCTTCCATGGCCTGTCGGCCCGGGCTACGTAGCCGCTTGAGTTCAACGCCACCAGGCTGATGTACGCGAAATCGTCAAACGAGTAGGCCGTCTGGACGTGATGCGGCGCATAGGTATACGCCGTCGTCGCCGCTATGCCCAGTGTGTAGCCATCGGGGGCGGCTCTGCTCAGCTCCGCGGCCATCACGCTGCCGTGGGAGCCCCCCGGCGCGTTACGCACCGTGACGGGTTGTCCGAGCTCGGCGCTCAGGCGCTTCGCGATCCCTCGGGCGAGCAGGTCTATCTGGGCACCCGGCTGCACCATGGTGTACAGCGTTATCGGACGATCCGGGTAATCCGACCCGAGCACCGGATAGGCGGGGCACAGGCCGGCAAGGAACATGCAAAGCAAAGTCGCGAGTCTGCAACGCATGACCGGCTCCTTCTGCAGGTAACCGCGAAACTATCCGCCTTCGCAGGCCCGCTGTATGTCGGCTGGCCGACAGAAACCACGATCCGCGACCGGATCGCGCCTAGTCGTGGGTCAGCCCGGCCAGGAGCTCCTCGCTCTCGATGTGGATCCGGTGAGTGTCGATCGAAAGCACCCCCTGCCTCTTCAGCCGTGACAGCGCCGTGGTGGCGGTCTGACGCGTCGTTCCGACCATGTCGGCGATTTCCTGGTGCGTGAGCGGGAGATCGAGGTGGATGACGCGGCCCTCGCGCCTGCCGTAGCGCGCGCCGAGCCGGAGGATCAGCTTCGCGATCCGGGTGTCCACGTCATCGGCGATCAGGTTCACCATGACGTCCGAGAGCCCGCGCAGCCGCGCCGACAGGACCTGCATCGAGAGCAGCGCGGCCCTGGGGCGGGAGGCCACGAATCCCTTGAAGGCGTCCTGCGACACGGCGAGCACCTTGCTCGGCTCGCACGCCTGGGCGCTCACCACGCGCCCGCCGCCGCGCGCCACTTCGGCAAGGCCGAAGATCTCGCCCGGCAGGCAGAACCAGAGAATCACCTCGCGGCCGCTCTCGCTCGGCTGGAAGATCTTCACGCGCCCGGTCTCCAGGAAATACACGTGCGCCCCGGGGTCCCCCACCCGGAACACCGCCTCTCCTTTCGCGTAGCTGCGGTGCGTCCCGAGCGCGTAGAGCGCCTCGCCCTCGGCCTCGTGCAGGCTGCCGAGGAAATCCGAGGTCGGCGGCGCGATCGGTTCGCGGGCGGCGCTCATGCATACCGCGCCTCGTCATGTCGGCCAGCCGACAGACGGGACGCGCCAATTTGTCGAGACTGCGTCGTGCGCGCGGCCGTCCCATGAGCCGCGCCCGAAGCAATATACGCCCGCGCCCGGGGCGGTGGAAGCGCTGCGGCCGGGCCGGCCACCCGATCACGCGTCTCGAAACGAGCCATGAAGAGAGACTGGAACAAGCCGCTGTACACCGAGGAGACCCTGCGGCAGAGGCTCGGCGAGTACTTTGCGCCCAAGGGCCTTTACACGCAGACCAAGCAGATGGCCTTCCTCGGCACGGCGAGCTGCAACGTCGATCGCCTGGTCGCCGGGGAATGGACCGAGATCGTGCTCGACTACGAGGTCGGGGCCTGCGGAATGGCCGACGGCGCCTGGTTCAAGGCGACCTTCAAGTTCTACTCCGACTGGGCGCTGTTCCAGACCACGCATCCGCGAGCCGCCAACTACGTCTCGGCGGAGTACCAGGCGGGGCCCCTCGCCGCGGGGCAAAGTCCGGCCACGGTGCAGTCGCTCAAGGTGCGCTTCGACCAGAAGGGGCACGAGCGGCCGTTCCAGAAGGCGGTGATCGTCGATACCGTGGACGGCTACCTGAAGGCCGGCGACCACATCGTCGTGCGGCTGGGCGACCGGCGCTTCGGGGGGCCGGGCACGCGCGCACAGACCTTCGTCGAGAAGGGCTTCAGGTTCCGCTGCTACGTCGATCCGCTCGGCACCTCGCGGTTCGCCGCCGTGCCCGGCGACATCGAATTCGACATCGTGCCCGGGAGGCCCGCGAAGGTGCTGATCGCCGGTCCGCGCCTGGTGCGCGCCGGGGAGAAGTTCGCGCTGCGGGTGCGCGCCGAAGACGTCTGGGGCAACACCTGCTGGAGTCTGGCGAAGGGACGCTTCGAGGTCAGCGCGATGCTCGACGGCGCGAGCGTGTATCGGGAGGAGCACGGCGTGCCGCGCGAGGGCTGGGCGGTCGTTCCGCTCGGGGACCTGCCCGCCGGCAAGCCCGGCGAGCTCGCCGTGACGGCCCGGCTGCTCGAGCACCACGAGGTCGCCCCCGCCACCTTCTTCGTGACGCTCGACGGCAACCTCCGGGTGCCCCGCAGCTACTACGTCGACCTGCACGTGCACTCCGAGGACACGGTCGGCACCAACAGCACGACGTACAACCTGACCTACGGGCGCGACGTGTCGGGGCTCGACGTGCTTGCGTTCGCGCACAACGATTTCAACATCACCAAGGCGCGCTGGGACCGGACCGTCGAGCTCATCGAGGCGATCAACAGGGACGGGCATTTCGTCGCCTTCCCGGGTACCGAGTGGTGCGGCAGCTCCTGCGCCGGGGGCGACCACAACGTGGTGTTCCTGCACGGCCGCACGCCGGACTTCCCGTTTCTCAAGGACGGCACGCACGTGCGCTCGTTCGAGTGGAACGAGGACATGCGGGGAAGCGATCGCATCGAGCCCGGGGCGTGGCCCCTCGAGGAGCTCTGGGCCGCCTACTGCGACGACCCCGAGGGTCACCTGCTCGTGCCTCACGTCGGCGGCCGGCGCTGCATCCTCGACTGGCACCATCCGGCGCTCGAGCGCCTGATCGAGATCGGCTCCTCCTGGGGCCACTTCGGCTGGCTGTACGAGGAGGCGATGGCGCGCGGCTACAGGCTGGGCGCCTCGGCCGCCGGCGACGAGCACCGCGGGCGTTGCGGCGGCGGCGTGCCGGGCACGGCGGTGTTCGGCACCAAGGGCTGCATCACGGGGCTGCTCGCCGATCGGCTCGATCGCGCGTCGGTCGCCAAGGCGCTGCGTGCGCGCCATACCTGGGCCACCACGGGCGAGCGCACGGTGGGACTGGCGCGCTGCGGCGCGCACCTGCAGGGCGACGAGTTCCCGCACCGCGGCCCGGCGCGCATCGAATACCGCTTCCTGGGCGATGCCGGATGGGACCGGATCGCCGCCCGCGATCACGAGGGCGTCGTCTGGGAGCGCGACCTGCAAAGGGAGCTGGGCTACTCGGAGCGCAAGATTCGCTTCCGCTGGGGCGGCGCGCGCATCAAGGACCGCTATCGCTCGGCCGCCTGGAACGGCGCGATCAGGATCACCGGCGCCGTCATCCATCGATTCGAGGGCCGCGGCTTCGAGCATGTGGAGGAGAACTGCTGGAGAAAGAGCCCCACCGAGATCGGCTTTCACAGCGACACCTTCGGCGACGCGGACGCGATCGAGATCGACCTCTCCGGGCTGGCCGCGGCCACCATTCGCGTCGAAGGCACGATCGACGGCTACGTGAAGGTGGGCAACCCTCTGCAGGGCAACCCTTTCGCGCATTGCCCGAGATTCGAATGGGAGCTCTCGGGCGCCGAGCTGCTCGCGAACGGCAGCCTGCGCAGAGACCTGCCCGGCGTCGGGATGTTCCTCGCGCTGGAGCGCGTGTCCGACCGGCCGATGCCGCGCGACGTCGCGGGCGCCGTCGAGGTCGAGCCCAGGAACGGCCCGCACGGCCACCGACCCCTGTACTTCGTCGCGCGCCAGGTCGACGACGCCAAGGTGTGGACCTCGGCGATGTTCATCACCTTCGAGGACCGGTAACACGGCTCGGGGTCGCGCCGCGCGCGCGAATCGCGCCCCGGCCCGCCGGGCGCGCAGCACGGCGCTGTCAAGTACCTGACAGACAACAATTGGCTTCGTCTATGGCCGTATAGCGGATTTTTCGGCCCGCCCGGGGCGCCGGCCCCTAGAATCCGCGGCGGGGGAAACGGATGACCTCGAGGGAGTGATGCTGACCACCAACCCGTTTGCCGCGCTCGGCGACGTCGTGCCGCCGGCGTTCATGCAGGCCTATGTCGTCCTCATGATCGTCCTGGTCGTGGCGGGGACGCTGTTCGACGTCGTGCACAAGGGAAGCGCCAGGTATTTCTTCGACAACTGGCGCAAATCGAAAAGCAAGGGGTCGAAGCAGGTGGGCGGCGGCGAGCTGGTGTCGATCGCAATCCAGACCGGCCTCGTCGATGTCCTGGCCTCCGGCGAGTTCTGCAACGCGCGCCGGCGGGCGGCCCACCTGCTCACCATGTACGGGTTCCTGATCCACTTCGCCGCCGCCGCCGTCATGGTGTTCGCCTACCCGACGCCCGCAGCGCCTGCGCCCGCCCTGCTGCCGCAGCTCTGGTGGATCGGCGGCCTGATGGTCTGCGCGGGCGGCTACTGGTTCTGGTTCTTCATTCGCGTGGACGTCACCGCCGAGGGCGGCTCGCCCCTGCGCGTCATGCACGCGGACCTGTTCATCCTCTCGCTCCTGGCGAGCGTCACGCTCGGCCTCGTCTGGGCCTGGCTGCAGGCGAGCGCGAGCGCCGCGGCGAACGTGTGCTTCGGCCTGTACCTCCTCGCCACGACGCTGCTGTTCGGATCGGTGCCCTGGTCCAAGTTCGCCCACATGTTCTTCAAGCCCGCGGCGGCCTTCGAGAAGAGGGTCTCCTACGCGAACGAAACCAGGAGCAACCTGCCCGCCCCCGCCGACAAGCCCGAGCAGTTCGGCAGCGCCCGCGAGGCGCCCCGGCACTACTGACCAGGGGAGAACGAAACCATGCCGACCTTCGTTTACATGACCCGGTGCGACGGTTGCGGGCACTGCGTCGACATCTGCCCGTCGGACATCATGCACATCGACAAGATCTACCGGCGTGCCTACAACCTCGAGCCGAACATGTGCTGGGAGTGCTACTCCTGCGTCAAGGCCTGCCCGCAGAACGCCATCGATTGCCGCGGCTATGCCGACTTCGCCCCCCTGGGGCACAGCGTCCGGGTGCTGCGGGAGGAAGCCAAGGCGACGATCTCGTGGCGGCTCAAGTTCCGCGACGGCCGCGAGAAGAACTTCGTCTCGCCGATCCGCACCACGCCCTGGGGATCGATCAAGGGGCCGGCCGAGTACGACGCGCCCCGCCCCGAGGATTTCTCCAGGCAGGAGCTCGCGCACGAGCCGGAAGCGCTCAACATCAAGGGCGGACTGCCCGCGCTGCGCCCGGATCAACTCAAGCAGGGGGTCGTCTGATGAGCCTGTTCGGCGGAAGGAAAACGGTGTTCGTCGACGCGGACATCCTCGTCGTCGGCGGCGGCATGGCCGGCTGCGGGGCGACCTACGAGTCCCGCTACTGGGGCCGCGACCTGAAGATCGTCTGCGTGGAGAAGGCCAACATCGAGAGGAGCGGCGCCGTCGCCCAGGGCCTGTACGCCATCAACTGCTACATGGGCATGCAATGGGGCGAGAACCAGCCCGAGGACCATGTCCGCTACGCGCGCAACGACCTCATGGGCCTGGTGCGCGAGGACCTGGGCTACGACATCGCCCGGCACGTGGACGCCGCGGTGCACAAGTTCGAGGAATGGGGCCTGCCGATGATGCGCGACCCCAAGACCGGACGCTACCAGCGCGAGGGCAAGTGGCAGATCATGATCCACGGCGAAAGCTACAAGCCGATCGT
>CAZOWR010000006.1:0-35260 GCA_964583645.1 uncultured Enterobacteriaceae bacterium | reverse complement strand
GCGCTCGAGCGCGCGCGCGCAGCGCGCCTGCGCGGCCTTGAAGATGCGGTTCTCGGCGAAGAGCGCCTCGAGCCCGCGCCCCGCGCGCTGCTGCGCGGCGACGCGCGCGAGCGCCGCGAGCTCCTCGCCCAGGCGCCAGGCGATCCCCGCCGCGCTCTCGCCCTCGCCGCGCAGGCCGGCGAGCGCGCGCAGGTACTGCTCGAGGCTGCCGGCGTAGAGCGCCGCGGCGAGCGTCTCGAACTCGTAGCGCGCGACGTTGGACACCGCCGCGCGCACCTGCTCGGCCGAGAGCTCGCCCTGCGGCGCGAGCAGCGCGAGCTTCTGGATCTCCTGGTGCGCCGCGAGCAGGTTCCCCTCCACCCGGTCGGCGAGCCATTCGAGCGTCTCGGCCTCGGCGCGCTGGCGCTGGCGCGCGAGGCGCGCCGCGATCCACTGCGGCAGCTTCGCGCGCGGCACCGGCTGCACCTCGACGATCACGCCGCCGGCCTCCAGCGCCGCGAACAACGGCGACTTCCACCATCCGGGCCCCTCCGGGCGCGGCATCGAGACGAGCAGCAGCGCGTCGGGATTGGGCCGCTCGCAGAAGCGCGCCACCGCGGCGCTCGCGGCGGCGCCGGGCCTGCCGGTCGCCAGGCGCAGCTCCACCAGCGTGCGCTCGCCGAACAGCGAGCGGCCGGCGAGCGCGTGCTCGAGCTCGCTCCAGTCGAAGCCCTTGCCGGGGGCGTAGACCTCGCGCCCGGCGAAGCCGCGCCGGCGCGCGGCCGCGCGCAGCGCGTCTGCGGCCTCCAGCGCGGCGAGCGGCTCGTCGCCGTGGATCAGGTAGGCCGGCGCGAGCGTGCGCCCGAGGTGCGCCTCGAGCCCCTCGGCGCGCAGCCGCACCTAGCGCGCCTCGGGCGCGCGCGCCGCCGCGAGGCGCCGCATGATCTGCTGCACCATGTCGGTCTGCATGTCGCGGTAGAGCAGCTGCTCCTCGGTCTCCTTGGCGAGCACCTCGGCGTCGCTGAAGGTGACGTTGCGCTCGAGCTGCAGCGTGGCGGTGGGCACGAACTCGCCGCCCCTGCCGTCGTGCACGCGAAAGCCCACGCGGTAGCGCAGCTGGAACTCGCGCACGCGGCCGGTGGCGGTGAGCGAGAGGATGTGCTTCTCGCGCGCCTCCTGCGTGAACTGCAGCACCGCCTGGGCGGTCTTCGGGTCCTCCACCACCATGGTGCGCGTGCCGGCGAGGATCTGGCGCTTGATGTCGAGCGCGATGCCGGCGTGCGCCGAGGGGATGTAGAGCGTGTCGAACGGCAGCTCGGCCGTGCCGCGCAGCCTGAAGCCGCAGCCGGCGAGCGCGAGCGCCAGCGCGAGGAGGAGGATCCGCATCAGATCACCACGTTGATGAGCCTGCCCGGCACCACGATGATGCGCTTGATCAGCTTGTCGCCGACGTACTTCTTCACGAACTCGAGCGATTTCACGATGGCCTCGATGGCGCGCCGGTCCGCCGACCTGGGAACGCGCACGCTGCCGCGCGTCCTGCCGCCCACCTGCACCACGTACTCGATCTCCTCCAGCTCGAGCGCCGCGGCCTCCGGCTCGGGCCAGGGGGCGGTCATCACGTCCTCGCCGAAGCCGAGCTCGCGCCACAGATGGTGGCAGAGGTGCGGCGTGATGGGGGAGAGCAGCCGCAGCAGGATCGAGCAGCCCTCGCGCGAGGGCGATCTCTCGAGCGCGTTGAGGATCTTCATCGCCGCCGAGGCCACGGTGTTGAACTGGTGCTTGCCGAGGTCGTAGTTGGCCTGCTTCAGCACCGCGTGGATCTCGTGCCGCACCGCGGCTTGCGAGCGCTCGGGGGCCGGCGTGCCCGAGAGCCGGAGCGCGAAGGCCCACAGGCGCTTCAGGAACCGGTACGAGCCCTCCACGCTCTCGTCGCTCCACTCGAGCGTGTTGATCGGCGGCGAGGCGAAGATGATGTAGAAGCGCGCCGTGTCCGCCCCGTAGCGCTCGATCAGGTCCTGGGGGTCGACGCCGTTGTTCTTCGACTTGGACATCGTGCCGAGGCCGTCGTAGACCAGCCGGGCGCCGTCGGCGCGGCGCCGCGCCCCGGTGATGCGGCCCCTGGCGTCGCGGCTCGGCTCCACCTCCGAGGGATGGATCCACTCGCGCCGCCCCTCGGCGCTCTCCAGGTAGTACGACTCGGCGAGCACCATGCCTTGCGTGAGCAGGTTGGTGAAGGGCTCGGCGAGCTCCTCCTTGCGCGCGCCGGCGACCTCGCCGTAGAGCCCCTCCTCCAGCATGGCGCGCTGGAAGAAGCGCGAGTACAGCAGGTGCAGGATGGCGTGCTCGATGCCCCCGATGTACTGGTCGACCGGCATCCAGTAGCGCGCGCGCTCGTCCACCATCGCCGCGTCCTGGCCGGGGCAGGCGAAGCGCGCGAAATACCAGGACGAGTCGACGAAGGTGTCCATGGTGTCGCTCTCGCGCTTCGCCGGCTGGCCGCAGGAAGGGCAGCTCGTGTCGAGGAACGCCGGGAGCTTCGCGAGCGGGTTGCCGGTGCCGTCGGGCACGAGGTGCTCCGGAAGCAGCACCGGAAGCTGCTCGTCGGGCACCGGCACGTCGCCGCAGGCGGGGCAGTGCACGATCGGCACGGGGCAGCCCCAGTAGCGCTGGCGCGAGATGCCCCAGTCGCGCAGCCGCCACTGCACCTGCCTCTCCCCCAGCCCCTTGGCCGCGAGGTCCGCGGCGATCGCCTCCACCGCGCGCGCGTAGTCCATGCCGTCGTACTTCCCGGAGTTGATGCAGACGCCGTGCTCCGCGTACTCCGGCTTCCAGGGCGCGGGGACGCTGTCCCCCAGCGGGTGCCGGATGACCGGCCTGACCGGCAGCCCGTACCCGAGCGCGAATGCGTAGTCGCGCTCGTCGTGCGCGGGCACCGCCATCAGCGCGCCCTCGCCGTAGCCCATGAGCACGTAGTTCGCCACCCAGATCGGGATCCGCTCGCCGCTCAACGGGTGGCGCGCGTGGAGGCCCGTGGGCAGCCCCTGCTTCTCGACCTGCGCGAGCTCGGCCTCCATCGCCGGGCCGCGCTTGCACTCCTCGACGAACGCCTTCACCTTGGCGTCGCGCGCGGCGGCGAAGGCGGCGATCGGGTGCTCTGCGGCGACCGCGCAGAAGGTCGCGCCCATCAGCGTGTCGGCGCGCGTGGTGAAGACCCAGAGCTTGCGCTCCTCCCGCTCCAGCTCGTAGGGAAAGGCGAGGCGCACGCCCTCGGAGCGCCCGATCCAGTTCTTCTGCATCAGCTTCACCTGCTCGGGCCACCCGGGGAGCCGATCGAGCGCCGCGAGCAGCTCTTCGGCGCAGGCGGTGATGCGCAGGAAGTACATCGGGATCTCGCGCTTTTCCACCGGCGCGCCGGTCCTCCAGCCGCGGCCGTCGATCACCTGCTCGTTGGCGAGCACGGTCTGGTCCACGGGGTCCCAGTTGACGACCCCGGTCTTCTTGTAGGCGAGGCCCTTGCGGAACAGGCGCGTGAACAGCCACTGGTTCCAGCGGTAGTACTGCGGGTCGCAGGTGGCGAGCTCGCGCGTCCAGTCGAGCGCGAAGCCCAGGCGCCGGAGCTGCGCCTTCATGTAGGCGATGTTCTCGCGCGTCCACCTGGCGGGCGGCACGCCGTTCGCCATGGCGGCGTTCTCCGCCGGCAGGCCGAAGGCGTCCCAGCCCATCGGCTGGAGCACGTTGAACCCCATCATGCGGTAGTGGCGCGTGAGCACGTCGCCGAGGGTGTAGTTGCGCACGTGCCCCATGTGCAGCTTGCCCGAGGGGTAGGGGAACATCGACAGGCAGTAGAACTTCTTCTTCGACGCCTCCTCGGTGACGCGGAACGAGCCGTGCCGCGCCCAGAACTGCTGGGCGTCGGCTTCCACCTGCTGCGGGTCGTAGCGCTCCTGCATGAAAGCGCGAATTATAGGTATTCTGGTACGGTGCAGGCTCCAGGGAGGTCCCGATGCCGAAGCTTCGATTCGTATTGGCTGTCGCAGCGTTCGCCGCGCTCACCGCGCAGGCCCAGACCTGGCCCTCGAAGCCGGTGCGCATGGTGGTCGCCTTTCCGCCGGGCGGCTCCACCGACATCGCGGTGCGCGCGCTCGCCGAGCGCATCGCGCCGGCGCTCGGCCAGACGGTGCTGGTGGAGAACCGCACCGGCGCGAGCGGCAACGTCGCCGCCGAGTTCGTCGTCAAGCAGCCCGCCGACGGGCACCTGGTGCTCGCCACGGCCGATGCGCTCGCCTCCACCCCGCACCTCTTCAAGCTCTCGTTCGAGGCGCAGAAGGACTTCGTCCCGGTGGTGCAGCTCACGCGCCAGCCGGTGGTGCTCGCCGCGCACCCGTCGGTGGGCGTCTCCACGGTCGCCGAGCTCGTCGCGCTCGCCAGGGCGAAGCCGGGACTGGCCTACGCGACCTCGGGCGCGGGCTCGATCCAGCACATGGCCGCGGAGTGGTTCGCGAAGCTCGCCGGCATCCGGCTCACGCACGTCCCCTACCGGGGCGGCGGCCAGGCGGTGACCGACCTCGTCGGCGGGCAGGTGCCGCTGGGCTCGCTGGGCAACACGCCGCTGCTGCCGCACTACCGCGCCGGGAAACTGAAAATCCTCGCGCAGACCACGCGCGCGCGCTCGGCCTCGCTCCCCGAGGTGCCGACCTACGAGGAGACGGGGCAGACGGGGCTGGTGCTGGAGCAGTGGCTCGGCCTGTTCCTCGCCGCGGGCGCGCCCGCCGAGGCGGTGACGCGATTGAACGCCGAGATCGGCCGCGCGCTGGGCGAGCCCGCGATCCGCGAGCGCTTCGCGCAGTTCGGCCTGGAGCCCGCGGGCGGCACGCCCGAGCAGTTCGCGAAGCTGTTCCGCGACGACTACGAGAAGTACGCCCGCCTCATCAAGGAGCTGGACATCCGTCTGCAGTAGGCAGCGCGCGGTAGAATCGGCGCGCCTTGTCGCTGCACCTCGAACACCTCAACCCCGAGCAGCTCGCCGCCGTCACCGCGCCGGACGAGCACATGCTGGTGCTCGCGGGCGCGGGCAGCGGCAAGACGCGCGTGCTCACCACGCGCATCGCCTGGCTGGTGAAATCCGGCCGGGTCTCGCCCGCGGGCGTGCTCGCGGTGACCTTCACCAACAAGGCCGCGCGCGAGATGTTCGCGCGCCTTCAGGCGATGCTGCCGGTGAACCCGCGCGGCATGTGGGTGGGGACTTTCCACGGCCTCGCCAACCGTCTCCTGCGTGCGCACCATCAGGAAGCCGGCCTGCCGCGCGAGTTCCAGATCCTCGATTCGCAGGACCAGCTCGCCGCGGTGAAGCGCCTGGCGCGCGCGCTCGAGATCGACGAGGACCGCTTCCCGCCGCGCGAGCTGCAGTACTTCATCAGCGCGAGGAAGGAAGAGGGCCTGCGCGCGCGCGACCTGCAGGTCACCGACGAGGTGACGCGCCGGCACGTCGAGGTGCTGGCCGCCTACGACGAGCAGTGCCAGCGCGAGGGGGTGGTGGATTTCGCCGAGCTGCTGCTGCGCAGCTTCGAGCTGCTGTCGCGCAACGAGCGGCTGCGCGAGCACTACGGCGAGCGCTTCGGCCACATCCTGGTGGACGAGTTCCAGGATACCAACCGGCTGCAATACCGGTGGCTCAAGCTGTTCGCCGGCTCGGGCGCGCGCCTCTTCGGCGTGGGCGACGACGACCAGTCGATCTACGCCTTCCGGGGGGCGAACGTCGGCAACATGGCCGACTTCGAGCGCGAGTTCCGCATCGCAAGCGTGGTGCGCCTGGAGCAGAACTACCGCTCGCACGGCGCGATCCTCGACGCGGCGAACGCGCTGATTGCGCACAACCGCCGGCGCCTGGGCAAGAACCTGTGGACCGCGGCCGGGCAGGGCGAGCCGCTGCGCGTCTTCGAGGCGGCGAGCGACGCCGAGGAAGCGCGCTTCATCGCCGAGGAGGTGAAGGCGCTCGCGCGCGAGGAGACGCGCCTCTCGGCGATCGCGGTGCTCTACCGCTCCAACGCGCAGTCGCGCGTCGTCGAGCATGCGCTCTTCGGCGCCGGCATCCCCTACCGCGTCTACGGGGGCCTGCGCTTCTTCGAGCGCGCGGAAGTCAAGCACGCGCTCGCCTACCTGCGGCTCCTTGCCTCGCCCGCCGACGACAACGCGTTCCTGCGCGTGGCCAACTTTCCGCCGCGCGGCATCGGCGCGCGCACCATCGAGTCGCTGCAGGAGGCGGCGAAGCGCACCGGCGGCTCGCTCTTCGACGCCGCCGCGCAAGGCAAGTCGAGCGCCTTCCGCAAGCTCATCGAGGACCTGCAGGCGCAGACGAAGAGCCTGCCGCTGCACGAGATCGTGGAGCACGTGATCCACCGCAGCGGCCTGGTCGGGCACTACAAGACCGAGCGCGAGGGCGCCGAGCGCATCGAGAACCTGCAGGAGCTGGTGAACGCGGCCGCCGCCTTTTCCGAGGAGGAGCGCGAGCTGGAGTCGGGCGAGGCGCTCGATCCGCTCACCGCCTTCCTCACCCACGCGGCGCTGGAAGCGGGCGAGCACCAGGCCGCCGAGGGCCAGGAGGCGCTGCAGCTCATGACGGTGCACTCGGCCAAGGGCCTGGAGTTCGACGCCGTGTTCATCTCCGGGCTCGAGGAAGGGCTGTTTCCCCACGAGCAGAGCGTCGCCGAGCGCGACGGGCTGGAGGAGGAGCGGCGGCTCGCCTACGTCGCCATCACGCGGGCGCGCAAGCGCCTCTACCTCAGCTTCGCGCAGACGCGCATGCTGCACGGGCAGACGCGCTACAGCCTGCCCTCGCGCTTTCTCGCAGAAATCCCGGAGGCGCTGCAGAAGTGGCTCACGCCGCGCTTTGCGCGCGCGAAGCCCGCCGCGTTCGGCGCTCGGCGCGCCGAGCGTGCAAGCGTCTTCGGCGGCGGCTTCAGGGCGCGGTCGGATTCCGGCTTTCGCGTCGGCCAGAGCGTCACCCACCCCAAGTTCGGCGCCGGCGTCATCGTCGACGCCGAGGGGCAGGGGGGCGATGCGCGCGTGCAGGTCAACTTCGGCGCGCAGGGCGTGAAGTGGCTCGCGGTGGCGGTGGCGAAGCTGGAGGCGGCTTGAGGGCTTGGCCCCGCGACGTTCTGGCTGCGCGAGCCTACGCTGCGCGCCGGATGCCGGGGCCGAGCTCGTGGATGCAATGCTTGATGCGCGCGATTGCCCAGGCGAGCTGCTCGCGCGTCACGACGAGCGGCGGCGTGAGACGGATCACGGTGCCGTGGGTGTCGCAGGTGAGCACGCCGCGCGCCGCGAGCAGTTCGACGAGCCTGCGTGCGGCGACGCGCCTGGTGTCCAATTCCATCCCGATCAGCAGTCCCCTGCCGCGCACCTCGCGCACCAGCGGGCTCGCGATCGAGCGCAGCGCGCCGAGCAGGTACGCACCCAGTTCGGCCGCGCGCTCGGCGAGCCGCTCGTCGACCAGAACGTCGAGCGCCTCGAGCGCGACCGTCGCGGCGAGCGGATTGCCGCCGAAGGTGCTGCCGTGCTCGCCCGGCCGGAACACGCGCATCACGTCCTCGCGGGCGAGAAACGCCGACACCGGAAGCAGCCCGCCGCCGAGCGCCTTGCCGAGCACCAGCCCATCGGGCTTGACGCGCTCATGCTCGCAGGCGAGCAGCGCCCCGGTGCGCCCGAGCCCGGTCTGGATCTCGTCGGCGATCAGAAGCACGTTGGCCTCGGCGCAAATCCGCGCGCACTGCGCGAGATAGCCCTCGGGCGGCAGCACCATGCCGGCCTCGCCCTGGATAGGCTCGACCAGGAAAGCGGCGGTGCGCGGCCCGATCGAGCGCTCGAGCGCGCCCGCGTCGCCGTAGGGAATCGTGCGGAAGCCGGCCGGGAACGGCCCGAAGCCGCGCCGGTAGCGGGGTTCGGACGACATGGCGAGGATGGCGATCGAGCGGCCGTGAAAGTTGCCTTCGCAGGCGATGATCTCGGACGCGTCCTCGGGTACGCCCTTCGCTTCCAGCGCCCATTTGCGCGCCGCCTTGAGCGCCGTCTCGACCGCTTCCAGGCCCGTGTTCACTGGCAGCGCGCGGTCCATGCCGGTCAACTCGCACAGCCGCTCGAGCAGGCGCGGCAACCTGTCGTTCAGGAATGCGCGCGAAGTGACGGCGAGCGTGCGCGCCTGCGCCGCGAGCGCGGCGAGCAGGCGCGGATGCGCATGCCCGTGGCTCACGGCGGAGTAGGCCGACATCATGTCGAGGTAGCGCTCACCGCGCTCGTCCCACAGCCAGGCGCCCTCGCCACGCACGAGCACGATGGGCAGCGGGCGATAGTTGCGCGCACCGTATCGCGCGTCGGCCTGCAGCGCCGACCATGGCGCACGGAAGCTGCCGCCCAATGCGGCGCCGAGCAGTTCCACGACGAGCTTGGCCGTGCGCGCGCTCCGGTCGCGCCGCGGACAGTATTCGGCCAGCTCGAACGCCACGAAGCGCGGATGTTGCGCGAGCCGCGCCAGCGCGCCGAGCAACGGGCCGGCGCGCAAGCCCCCCGGCGCCGGGGTCGCGACCGCCGGCGCCTCCGCCGGATCGAGCGCGTCCAGGTCGAGCGTCACCCCGAACCCGGCGCTGTGCGCGCAGACGATCTCGAGCGCCTCGGCGAGCACCGCCGCGATGCCGCGCCGCCATACCTCGTCCATGAGGAACACGCGCACGCCGAGCCGCTCGAGCAGCATCGCTTCCCGCGGCTCGAAGCTGCGCACCCCGACCAGGCAGACGTTGCCGCCGGCGAGCCGCGCCGAGGCAAGGTGCGGGAACTCACCCCCGCCGCAGCCGAGCAGCGCCGCGAGCGGCATGCCGTGCGGCCTCCCCGTGGGACTGGTGCGCGGCGTGTGGCTGTCCATGTGCGCGTCGATCCAGATGAGACCGAGCGGCCCGCGCTCGTCGAGCGCGCGTGCGGCGCCGGCCCAGGTCCCGGCCGCGCAGGCGTGGTCGCCCCCGATCACGCAGGCGATTCGCCCGGCGCGGATCGTTTCGGCGACGTGCGAGCTGAGCCGCAGGCACAACTCGCCGATCGCGTCATGGTGCCGGGCCGTGTCCGGGGGTGCGAAGATCGGACCCCAGGATGCGTCGATGCCGCGCTCGCGCATCCTCTCGGCGACCCCCGAGGCCGCGAGCAGCGCCGGCGCAGCAGCGCAGCCCTCATCCGCCCCGCCCAAGCCGCAGGCCGCGCCGATCAGTTCCACTTCTCTGGTCACGGGTATGGCGGATCGCACGGAAGGCTGCCCTCCGAGTGTTGGATCGCGCGCCGCACGTATCGTTCGCCGCTTGCCCCGAAGAGCCCGGGGACAATGAGGGATTAGTTCCGTTTTCGCCGCCGATTCGCCGCACGTTGGCGCCTCGTCGATGTCCAACCGTCAATGGACCGGAATCCGTCCGCTGCGCTTCGGGGCCTGGTGAGAGCGGCCGGCCGGGCGGTGCTCGCGACAGCGACGTCGCTGTGGCTCGGCTGGGGGCCTGGCGCATCCGCCGCGCCGCACGCGCAGGACGCCGAGGAATGCACGCTCGCCGCCGACATGGCGATCGTCGCGCGCGCGCTCGCCGAGGAACGCCTCGACGCCGGCCGCGCCGAGACGGTCATGCGCCGCATCTACGACCTGTCCGCCTCGGCGGATCGCGAGGAGCTGATGCGGGCGATCCTCGATGCCGCCTACCGCGAGCGCGAGCCGGCGGGCAAGTTTGCGACCAGGCTCTTCGGCGTGTGCCTGCTCGAGCGCGGCAACATGGACCGGGTCCTCGGCACGCCGCTCTGAAATCCCAGGCCGTTCAAGCGGCGTGGGTTGGCCGACTTGCTGGCAGCGCTTTACGGACAGTTCGTCAGAGCGGCGACGACAACGTAACGCGCCAGGCGCCCGGTCGCCATGAAGCCCAGCGCCGCGATCCAGTGGATGCGCAGCCAACCCGCCGCGACGCAGAGCGCATCGCCGACGATCGGCAGCCAGGCGAGCAGCACCGCCGGGCTGCCATAGCGGCGGATCCAGCCGAGCGCCTTCGGATCGAGCTTGCGCGTGGTTCGCTCCGGCACCAGCCGCCCGACGAGATAGCTCGTCATGCCGCCTGCGGTGTTGCCGAGCGTAGCGACGGTGACCGCGAGGGCCGCGTGTTGCGGGTTGAGGCTGAGGTAGGCGAAGAGCGCGGCCTCGGAAGGCAGCGGCACGAGCGTGGCGGCGAGGAAGCTCGCGACCGCGACGCCGAGCAACCCGCCTTCCGGAGACAGCAAAGCTTCCAGCGCGTCCAATCGGTACCCTCCCAAATTGGGATTATCCTCCACGGATGGCAGCGCCCCGGGCAGTCGACGTCCTGCTCACGCGCACTCAGCAGCGCGTGCTCGCCTTGCTGTTTGCCGAGGAGAGCGAGCGTTCGCTGTCCGAGCTGGTGCGCCGCTCGCGCGGCGGCTCGGGCGCGATCCGGCGCGAGGTCGAGCGCATGTCGGCCGCGGGCCTGCTGCGCGAGCGCCGGGCCGGGAGGGAGCGCCGCTTCAGTGCCGACCCGGCGAGCCCTTTCTTTGCCGATCTGAAAGCTCTTGCGGTCAAGGTGAAGTCCCCGGCGAGCGCGCTCAAGCGCCGACCCAAGCCCTCCGCGGCGCTGCAGGCGAAGCGCGCCAAAGTGCTGAAGATCCTGGCGCGCAGGGGATTGCGCAATCCGCGCGTCTTCGGCTCGGTTGTGCGGGGCACCGACACGGAGTCTAGCGATCTCGACATCCTGGTGGATGCGGCGCGCGGCGTGTCGCTCCTCGATGTCGTGGGCGCGCAGCACGCGCTCGAGGATCTGCTGAGAGTCAAGGTGGACCTGATCACGTCGCCGGGACTGCACGAGTCGATTCGCGGGTCGACTCTCGCGGACGCGGTCGCTCTTGGAAGATGGACCCGCAGGAAGCGCCGCGCCTGACCCCTGTGCTACCTTCGACGCAATGAAGCGCAACGACTACCTCGAGCGGATCCTGCGCGCGCGCGTCTACGACGTCGCCATCCAGTCGCCGCTCGAGCCCGCGCCTGGCCTCTCGCGGCGCCTGGGCAACCGGCTGCTCCTCAAGCGCGAGGACCTGCAGCCGGTATTCTCGTTCAAGCTGCGCGGCGCCTACAACAAGATGGTGAACCTCCCCGCGGCGCGGCGCGCGCGCGGCGTGATCGCCGCGAGCGCCGGCAACCACGCGCAAGGCGTGGCGCTCGCGGCGCAGAAGCTCGGCTGCCGCGCCCTCATCGTGATGCCGGTGACGACGCCCCGCATCAAGGTGGAGGCGGTGGGCGCGCTCGGGGCGGAAGTGGTGCTGCAGGGCGACTCCTACGACGAGGCCTACGCGCACGCGCGGCGGCTGCAGCGCCGCCGCGGCCTCGCCTTCGTGCACCCCTACGACGACCCGGACGTGATCGCGGGCCAGGGCACGATCGGCATGGAGATCCTGCGCCAGAGCGCGCGGCCCGTGGATGCGGTGTTCGTCCCGGTGGGCGGCGGCGGCCTGATCGGCGGCATCGCGGCGTACGTGAAGCGCCTGCGCTCGTCGGTGCGCGTGGTGGGCGTGGAGCCCGCGGACGCGAACGCGATGGCGCGCTCGCTCGCGGCGGGCCGGCGCGTCAAGCTCGATCACGTGGGCCTCTTCGCCGACGGCGTCGCGGTGAAGCGCGTAGGGAAGGAGACCTTTCGCCTCGCGCGCGCCTTCGTGGACGAGATGGTGCTGGTGGACACCGACGAGATCTGCGCCGCGATCAAGGACGTGTTCGAGGACACGCGCGTGGTGCTCGAGCCCGCGGGGGCGCTCGCGGTGGCAGGCGCCAAAGCCTGGGTCGAGCGGCGCGGGGCACGCAGGAAGACGCTCGTCGCGGTCGCTTCGGGGGCCAACACCAATTTCGACCGGCTGCGCTTCGTCGCCGAGCAGGCGGAAGTCGGCGAGCACCGCGAGGCGGTGCTCGCGGTGACGATCCCCGAGCGCCCCGGGAGCTTCCGCAGGTTCTGCGCCACGCTCGGCGCGCGCGACATCACGGAGTTCAACTACCGCATCGCGGACTCGAAGGACGCGCACATCTTCGTGGGGATCGCGGTGGCGGACCGCGCGCAGACCGGGCGCATCGTGGCGAATCTCAGGCGCCACGGGCTGCCCACGCTCGACCTCTCGGACAACGAGATGGCGAAGGACCACGTGCGCCACATGGTGGGCGGGCGCGCGCCCTTCGCGCGGCACGAGCTGCTCTACCGCTTCGAGTTCCCCGAGCGGCCCGGTGCGCTCATGCGCTTCCTCGACAGCATGCGCGGCGGCTGGAACATCAGCCTGTTTCACTACCGCAACCACGGCGCGGACTACGCCGACGTGCTGGTGGGCATCCAGGTGCCGCGGCGCGGGATGCCGGAATTCCGCCGCTTTCTCGCGCGCGTAGGCTATCCGCACGCCGACGAGACGCGCAACCCCGCCTACCGGCTCTTCCTCGGATGAGCGCCAGGACGCTCCAGCTCTCGGAGCGGCTGCACGCCTACCTCGTCTCCGTGGGGGTGAGGGAGACGCCGGCGCTGCGCGCGCTTCGCAAGGCGACCTTGCGCATGCCGCAGGCCAACATGCTGCTCGCGCCCGAGCAGGGGCAGCTGCTGCAGCTCCTCGTGCGCATGCTCGGCGCACGGCGCGTCCTCGAGATCGGCACCTTCACCGGCTACAGCGCGCTCGCGATGGCGCTCGCGCTCCCCGCCGGCGGCAGGATCGTGTGCTGCGATCGCAGCGCCGAGTGGACCGCGATCGCGCGCCGCTACTGGGGGCGGGCAGGGGTGGAGAAGAAGGTGGACCTGAGGATCGGCGAGGCGCTCGACACCTTGAAGAAACTGCACGGCCCCTTTGATCTCGCGTTCATCGACGCCGACAAGTCGAACTACGTGAATTATTACGCGCGGTGCCTCGCGCTGGTGCGCCGCGGCGGCCTGATCGCCATCGACAACACGCTCTGGTACGGCCGCCCGGTCGATGCGCGCGACCGCAGCCGCGACACGCGAGCGATCCGCGCCTTCAACCGCATGCTGCATCGCGACCGGCGCGTCGACCTCGCGCTCGTGCCGATCGGCGACGGGCTCACGCTCGCGCGCCGGCGCTAGCCGACGAGCGGGACGAAATCGTACTCGCCGATTCCCTGCAGCACGAGAAAGGTCGCCGAGCCCTCGCCCGCGTTCGTCACCAGGTGCGGACGGCGCGGCGCGACCGAGAGCGTCTCCCCCGGCCCGAGCCGGACATCCTCCTTGGGGTCGCGCAGGAAGATCCTGAGGGACCCGCCCAGCACGTAGAACGTGTCCTGCACGTTGCTGTGGTAGTGCCAGGGCACCTTCTGGGTGCTCGAGATCTGCAGCTCGGTGATGCGAAAGCCCGGGCGCGCGGCGTGCTCGGCGCGGCGCTCGACTTCGTACCGGGGGCGGGCGTCCCGCACTGCTTCCATGGTGTCCTCCGCTCTGTGAGCCCGCCCCCTTTATAGTGCGCTCAGGCCTGGAGCGCCAGCCCGGCCGCCCGGCGCCGGTAGATGCCGCGCTCGGTGACGACCCAGTCGGCCGGGATGTCCCAAGCCTGCGGGTAAATGGTATCCATGCGCGCCAGCTCGTAGCTCACGCCGATGACGGTGGGCCTGGTCGCGCAGGCGGCGAGCGAGCGGTCGAAGTAGCCGCCGCCGTAGCCGAGGCGGTGGCCGGCCGCGTCCCAGCCGTTCATCGGCAGCAGCACCGCCTGCGGCTCGATCTGCGGCGAATCCACCGGGTACGGTATGCCGAGCGGGCCGCTCGCGAGCGCCACCCCCGGATGCCACTCGCGGAACACGAGCGGCTCGCCGCGCGCCACCACCACCGGCAACGCGGTCACGGCGCCGCGCTCGCGCAGGCGCCGCGCGAGGTGCCGCGCGTCGTACTCGCCGCGGATCGGCCAGCAGAACGCGAGCCTGGCGCGCTCGAGCTCCGGGAACGCGCGCTCGAGGTGGCTGTCGATGCACAGGCGGTAGCGCTCGAGCGTCGCCGCATCCAGCGCCTGGCGCGCCGCGACGAGGTGCTCGCGCTCGGCGCGGCGCCAGGCGAGAAGGGCGCGCTTGTCCATCGGCCCATGTTAATCTTAGTCCATGATTCTTAGGCGTTTCGTTCTCGGCCTGGCGCTCGCGGCGCTGGCGGGTGCGAGCCTCGCCGCGCCCAAGCGCGCGCAGAAAGCGCCGGATCCCGACCAGGCGATCGTGGCGGCGCAGGCGGCCTTCGCCGCGGGCGATGCGCTCAAGCTGGCGCGCCATTCGGCCGGGCTCGAGAACCACCTCCTCGCGCCGTGGCTCGAGTACTGGCGCATGAAGCTGCGGCTGGAGGAAACGCCGGACGCGGAGGTGGAGGCGTTTCTCGAGCGCCACGCCGGGAGCCATCTCGCCGAGCGCCTGCGCGCCGACTGGCTGACGGAGCTCGGACGGCGCGCCGAGTGGGACGCGTTCGAGCGCGCGGCGCCGCTGCTCGTGCAGGACGACCTCGAAATCAGGTGCTACGCGTGGAGCGCACGCCTGGCGCGCGGCGACAGCGGTGCCTACGCGGAGGCCCGGGCGTTGTGGCTCGAGCCGCGCGAGCTGCCGGAATCCTGCGCCACGCTCGCGGCGGCGATGGCGGGCGCGGGCGAGGCGGACGCCGAGCTCCTCTGGCAGCGCGTGCGGCTGCTGGCGCAGAACGGGCATCTCGCGGCGGCGCGGCGCGCGCTGGCGTTCCTGCCCGCGGACGAGGCGGTCGACGAGCGGCTCTTTGCGCAGGCGGCGACCGCGCCCGCGCGAGTGCTCGCGAGCCCGCCGCGCAGGCTCGAGCGGCGCGCGACGCGGGAGATGGTGCTGCTCGCGGTGCTGCGGCTCGCGCGCGGCGACCGGCCGGCGGCGGCCGAGGTGCTGCGCGGCCCCCTCGGCGCGCGGCTTCCCGCGGCGGACCTCGCCTACCTGTGGGGACGGCTCGGCTACGAGGCCGCGCGCCGGCTCGAGCCCGAGGGGCTCGACTGGTTCCGGCGCGCGGGCGACGTGCCGATGCAGGACGAGCAGCTCGAGTGGAAGGCGCGCGCGGGGCTGCGCGCAGAGGACTGGCAGGCGGTGCGCGATGCGATCGACGCCATGTCGGCCACGGCGCGCCGCGAGCAGGCCTGGAGCTACTGGTACGGGCGCGCGCTCGGCGCGCAGGGCAACGCCGAGGGCGCGCGCGCCTACTTCCTCAGGATCTCCGGCGAGCCGAGCTTCTACGGCCTGCTCGCCGCCGAAGAGCTCGGCTACATCCCGGCGGCGCCCACCCCCTTTCACGAGCCGGGCGAGGAGGAGGTGGCGGCGGCGCGCAGCGACGTGCGCCTGCAGCGCTCGCTCGAGCTCTACCGCCTGGGCCTGCGGCTCGAGGCGACGCGCGAGTGGCGCTTCGCGATGCGCGGCATGGACGATGCGCGCCTGCTCGCCGCGGCGGAGCTCGCGCGCCGCGCCGGGGTGTTCGACCGCGCCATCAACACCGCGAGCCAGACCGAGCAGCGGCACAATTTCCGGCTGCGCTTCCCCGCGCCGTTCCGCGAGGTGTTCAGCGAGCACGCGCGGCTGCACGAGCTCGAGGAAGCGTGGGTGCTGGGCCTGGTGCGCCAGGAGAGCCGCTTCATCGCGGACGCGAAATCCCCCGCCGGCGCGCGCGGCCTGATGCAGCTCATGCCGCGCACCGCGAGCTGGATGGCGCGCAAGGCCGGCCTGCGCGACTACCACCCCTCGCGCGTGGGCGAGGTGCGCACCAACGTCGCGCTGGGCACCGGCTACCTCAAGCTGGTGCTGGCAGACCTCGGCCACCCGGTGCTCGCCTGCGCCGCGTACAACGCAGGCCCGGGACGCGCGCGGCGCTGGCGCGACGCCCGGCCGCTGGAAGGGGCCGTCTACGCCGAGACCATCCCCTTCAACGAGACGCGCGATTACGTGAAGCGGGTGATGTCCAACACCATGTACTACGCGCTGCTCTCGGGCGGGCCGGTGATGCCGCTCAAGGAGCGGCTCGGGGTGATCCCGGCGCGCGCCGCCGGCGAGCGCTTCAACGGCGAGCTTCCCTAGTCCATAATGGGCGCGGGTCCACCCCCGCGCATGCACCACCGCAACCTCCTCGTCGTCGGCGGCGGCGGCTTCGTCGGCCGGCACCTCGTCGCGGCGCTCGCGGCGCGCGGCGCGCGCGTCGCCGTGCCCACGCGCCGGCGGGAGCGCGCCAAGCACCTGATCCTGCTGCCCACGGTGGACGTGGTCGAGTGCGACACGAGCGATGAGCAGGTGCTCGCGGGGCTCGCCCGCGGGCGCGATGCCGTGGTGAACCTGGTGGGGGTGCTCCACAGCCGCCGCGGCCGCGTGCGCGGCCCGAACGACTACGGCCCGGATTTCGCGCAGGCGCACGTCGAGCTGCCGCTCGCGCTCGTCTCGGCCTGCCGCGAGGCGGGGGTCAGGCGCCTGCTCCACGTCGGGGCGCTGGGCGCCTCGCGCGATGCGCCCTCCGAGTACCTGCGCTCCAAGGCGGTGGGCGAGGCGGCGGTGCTGGCGGCCGAAGACCTCGCGGCGACCGTGTTCCGCCCTGCCGTGATCTTCGGCCCCGAGGACCGGTTCCTCAACCTGTTCGCGGATCTCGCGCGCTTCCTTCCGGTGCTCGCGCTCGCTTCGCCCGGGGCGCGCTTCCAGCCCGTCTACGTGGGCGACGTCGTGCAGGCGATGCTCGCCGCGCTCGATGCGCCCGAGGCGGCCGGGCGGACCTACGAGCTGTGCGGCCCCGGGATCTACACGCTGCGCGAGCTGGTGGAGTACGTCTGCGCGGTGACGCGGCGCCGGCGCCTCGTCATCGGGCTGGGGGAGGCCCTTTCCATGCTGCAGGCGCGGCTGCTCGAGCTCGCGCCCGTGCCGCTCATGACGCGCGACAACGTGCGCTCGATGCGCGTGCCGGGCGTATGCGCCGGCTGCGCGCCCGGCGAGCTGCCCTTCGGCATGCACGCCACCGCGCTCGAGGCGGCGGCGCCCGCCTGGCTCGCGCCCTCGGGACCGCGCGGGCGCTACCCGCAGCTGCGCTGGCGCGCGCGCCGCTAGCCGGGGTGAAGGCCTACGTCGTAGGCGGCGCGGTCAGGGACGAGCTGCTGGGGCTGCCCGTCGCCGACCGCGACTGGGTGGTGGTCGGCGCCACGCCCGAGGAGATGACCGCGGCGGGCTTTCGCCCCGTAGGGCGCGACTTCCCGGTGTTCCTGCATCCCGGGACGCACGAGGAGTACGCGCTCGCACGCACCGAGCGCAAGAGCGGCCGCGGCTACCGCGGCTTCACCGTCCACGCCGCGCCCGAGGTCACGCTGCAGGAGGACCTCGCGCGGCGCGACCTCACCATCAACGCCATGGCGCGGGACGAGGCCGGGGGGCTCGTCGATCCGTTCGGGGGCGAGCGCGACCTGCGCGCGGGCGTGCTGCGCCACGTGAGCGAGGCTTTCGCCGAGGACCCGGTGCGCATACTGCGCACGGCGCGCTTCGCGGCGCGCTACGGCTTTCGCGTCGCGCAGGAGACCGAGCGGCTGATGCGCGCGATGGTCGACTCGGGCGAAGCCGACGCGCTCGTCCCCGAGCGCGTCTGGCAGGAGTTCTCCAGGGGCCTCGCCGAGCCGCAGCCGCTGAAGATGCTCGAGGCGCTCGAGCGCTGCGGCCTCTCCGCGCGGCTGCTGCCCGAGCTGCGCGGGACGCCGCCGGCGCTCTCGGGTCCGCTCGCGGTGCGCTTCGCGCGGCTTTGCTGGGGCCTCCCGGAGCGTGAGATCGAGGCGCTGTGCGATCGGCTCAAGGTGCCCAACGACGAGCGCGAGCTCGCGCTGACCGCGGCGCGCGTGCGTCCCCTGCTGGGGCGGGAAAAGCCCGCGGAGTTCCTCGAGCTGCTCAAGCGCGCGGATGCGTTCCGCCGTACCGAGCGCTTCGCGCACCTGCTCGACGTGGTGCGGCAGGCGGAGCCCGCAGTGGATGTGGTGCGGCTTGAGCGCGCGCTGAAGGCGGCTACCGGCGTGGACGCGGCCGCGATCGCGCGCGAGGCGGGCTCGCCCGCGGACATTCCGGCGCGACTCGACCGCGCGCGCGCGCAGGCGATCGGGTCGGCGCTTCGCTAGCGCTACCATCGGCGGCGGCGCGGACGCACATTCCGGGGAGCGAAATCATGGACGAGCGGTGCCGATTGACGGCGAGCGAAGCGGCGGCGCGCATCCGCGCGCGCAAGCTTTCCTCCGAAGAGTACGTGGGCGCGTGCCTCGCGCGCGCCGGCGCGCGCGAGGCCGAGGTTGCCGCGTTCGCGCATCTCGATCCCACGGCGGCGCTCGCCGAAGCGCGCGCGCGCGACCGCGAGAAGCCGCGCGGCATCCTGCACGGCGTGCCGATCGCCTACAAGGACATCGTGGACACCGCCGGAATGCCGACCGCCTACGGCTCGCGCGCCTATGCGGGACACCGGCCGCCGGTGGACGCGGCCTGCGTAGCGCTCGCGCGCGCCGCGGGCGCAGTGCTGATGGGCAAGACCGTGACCACCGAGTTCGCCGCGCGCCATCCGGGCCCGACCTGCAACCCGCACGACCGGCGCCGCACCGCCGGGGGATCCTCCAGCGGCTCGGCGGCGGCGGTCGCCGACGGCATGGTGCCGATCGCCACCGGGAGCCAGACCGTGGGCTCTACGGTGCGGCCCGCCGCCTACTGCGGCATCCATGCCCTCAAGCCGAGCTATGGCCTCCTCAGCCTGGTCGGCCTCAAGACGCTCTCGGCGAGCTTCGACACCATGGGCCTCTTTGCCCGGTCGCTGGGCGACCTCTCGCTGCTGCGCGACGCGCTCCTCGGGCTGCCCGCCTCCAGGCCGCTGCCGCCGCGCAAGCCCGCGCGCGTGGCGTTCTGCCGCACGCCCTACTGGAGCCGCGCCGACGAGGCGACGCGCTCGGCTCTGGAGGGCGCGGCGCGCTCGCTCGCGAAGCAGGGAGCCGCGGTGAAGGAGCTGAAGCTGCCGCGCTCCTGCGGCCGGACCGAGACGCTGATGTGGGAGGTGATCTACTTCGAGCTGGCGCGCAATCTCGCGCCCGAGGCAGGCGCGCGGATCGACGCGCTCTCGGACTGGATGAGGGGGGCGATCGCGCGCGGCCGCGCCATCGCGCCCGCCGCGCACGCGGCGAACCTCGCGAAATGCGCGCAGCTCTGCGCCGAGCTGCGCCGGCTCGTCAAAGGGTTCGATTTCGTGCTCGCGCCCGCGAGCCCGGGCGAGGCGCCGCTCGGCCTGGCGAGCACCGGCTCGCCCGCCTTCAACGCGGTATGGCACATCGCCGGGCTCCCCGCGCTCAACCTGCCTGCGTTCCGGGGCCCGAACGGCATGCCGATCGGGGCTCAGGTCGTGGGCCGGTATCTCGATGACGACCGCCTGCTCGCGGCCGCCGCCTGGGCCGAGCCGCGGCTCAGGTGATGAATTCGAGCTCCGCTTCCTGCGCCCAGGGAAGGAGCTTGCGCTCGAGCAGCCCGACGAGCCAGAACTGAACCGCCGCGAGCGCCGCGATCATCGCGAGCGCCGCGAAGGTGTGGCTGAGCTGGTAGAGCTTGGCGGTGGCGTCGACGAGGTACCCGAGCCCCTGCGTAGAGGACAGGAACTCGCCGGTGATGACGCCGATGAGCGCGAGCCCGATGTTGATGCGCATGGTGGTCAGGATCCAGGGCAGGCTGGTGGGCACCACGATCTTCAGGAACACGTCGCGCCGGCGCCCGCCCACCGCGCGCACCATGTCGGCATGGTCCGGGTCGGCCGCGCGCACGCCGTCGAAGGCGCCCAGCCACGCCACCACCGCGCAGATCGAGACCGCGATCATCACCTTGGAGGTGAGGCCGATGCCGAACCAGACGATGAGGATCGGCGCGATCACGATCTTCGGCGTGGCGTTGAGCACCACGGCGTAGGGCTCGAGCACGCGCGACCAGTAGGGCGACCACCAGAGCGCCCAGCCGACCGCGGTGCCGAGCACCGTCCCGGCGACGAAGCCGAGCGCGACCTCGTACACGGTGACCCAGGTGTTGACGAGGAGATAGCCGTCGAGCGTGCGGGTGAAGAGGAAGGCGACGACCTCGCTCGGCCGGCCGAAGAAGAACGTGTCGGCGTACTGCAGGAGGATCGCGCCTTCCCACGCGAGGAGGACGGCGGCGACGATGCCGCACTGCCAGCCGAGGATCCTCCAGTCCTCCGGGGCGCGTGCGCGCGGGCCGTTCGGGCTAGACGCGGACATCGGCCTCGAGCTGGCGCCAGAGCGCGTTGAAGTGATCGAGGAACTCCGGCCGGTTGCGCGCCTCGGCCGGCGTGTGGCCCTTGGAGAAGGGCATCGCCATCTCCGCCTTGATGCGCCCCGGGCGGCTGGAGCAGACGAGCACCCGGTCGGACACCGAGACCGCCTCGGCGATGTCGTGCGTGATGAGCATCACCGTCTTCCTCTCCTCCTGGAGGATGCGCACCAGCTCCTCCTCGACCTTGAGCTTGGTCTGGTAGTCGAGCGCCGAGAGCGGCTCGTCCAGCAGCAGGATGTCCGGGTCCACCGCGAGCGTGCGCGCGAGCGCCACGCGCTGGCGCATGCCCCCCGAGAGGTGCCGCGGGTAGGCGGACTCGAACTGCTCCAGGCCGTACTTGTGCAGCAGGTGGCGCGCCTTCTCGGTGCGCTCCGCCCTGGGGACGTTGCGGATCTCCAGGCCGATGGTGACGTTCTCGAGCACCGTGCGCCAGGGCAGCAGCAGGTCCTTCTGCAGCATGAAGCCGACCTTGGGCGAGGGGCCGGCGACCGCCCGGCCGTCGACGCGGATCGCGCCGGCGGCCGGGAAGTCCAGGCCCGAGACGAGCTTCAGGGTGGTCGACTTGCCGCAGCCCGAGGGGCCGATGATGCTGACGAACTCCCGGTCGTGGATCGCGAAGCTCATGCCCTGGACGGCCGTCACCTCCTGGTCCCCCTGGCGGAAGACCTTGGTCACGTCGAGGAACTCGACGCGCGGCGGCCGGGCGGGGCCGGCGCCCGGCGCGCGCGCGCCGCTCACAGCCTGACGCTCGCCACCGCTTTCTCGGCGAACCGGTTGTCCATCAGCTCGGCCATCGGGTACCTCGCCGCCTTGTGGCCGGTGCGCACCAGCAGCACGTCGAAGTTCCTGTCGTAGGCGGCCTTGGTCACCAGCATGCTCTCCGGGTAGGCCTTGTCGCGGATGATGTTGCGCGCCGCCGCCGCGACGATCTTCGGATCCTGCGTGTGGTAGCGCTTGACCGCCACCTCGGCGGCCTTGTCCGGGTGCCGGTGGCCGAACAGCATCGCCCTCTGCATGGCGTTGACGAATTTCTGCACCTGCTCGCCGCGCTTCTCGATGGATTCCTCGGTGACCGCGAAGCTGGTGTAGAAGAACTCGCCGAACTCCTGGGCGAACGAGGTCACCTCCTCGAAGCCCTGCGCGACGCCGATGGCGATGTTGGGCTCGAGCACGAACGAGAGATCGGCCTGGCCGGCGGCGAGCGCCGAGAGCTCCGAGCCCGCGATCACCGGCGTGAAGCGCACCGCGTCCTTGTCGGCGGCGCCCTTCGCCTTCCACACCAGGCCGTCGGCGTCGGCCTTGTCGTAGCCGTTGTTGATCATGATGAGCTGCATCAGCGACACCGAGGTGTGCGGCGGGCGCGGCGTGATGATGCGCTTGCCGGCCCACTGCTTGGGGTCCTTCGGCGTGCCTTTCTTGGCGAGCAGCGCGCCGCCGGCGCGGTTGACGATGACGCCGATGTTCTTCACCCTGGCGCCGCTCAGGCGCGCGAGCGCGGGCTCGGCCGGATCGCCGTTGTAGGTGAACGCATCGCCCGCGACGATGGCGCGCAGCGCGATGGTGCGCTGCTGGGCGTTGAAGATCGTGACGTCCAGCCCCTGCTCCTTGAAGAAGCCGAGCGCGTGCGCGCAGTACATCGGCAGGTAGTAGAGCGTCTCGACCGCCTCCGCCGCGGTCATCTTGATCATCGCCTGGGCACGGCCGTTCGACAGCGGCAGGAACGAGACCAGCGCGCCTGCGCCGGTCGCCAGCGCGAGCCGCCGCCGCGCCGTGTTGGGGGTTTTCATCGCTTGCCTCCTTGGGTTGAGTCCTTCCGTTTCACGCCTCCTGCGTGCCAGCCGCCTTCAGGCGCGGCCGGCGACGATTTGCGCGCCGCCCATGCGCTCGAGCAAGCGCCGCTCGAGCCACAGCACCAGCACGTATTGCGCCGCGGCGCCAGCCATGATCACGAACACCACCATCCAGAGCTGGCTCATCTGGAAGCTGATCGCCGCCTGCACCGCCATGAAGCCCAGCCCGTGGTTGGAGGCGACGAATTCGCCCACCACCGCGCCCACCAGGGCGAAGCCGATGTTGATCTTGAGGGCGGCGATGATCCAGGACATCGAGGAGGGCACCACGATCCGGGTGAACGCCTGCCAGCGGCTGCCCCCCATGGCGCGCACCATGTCGAGCAGGTCGCGGTCGGCCATGCGCGCGCCGGCATGCGCCGCGAGCCACGCCACCACCACGCAGATGGTCGCGGCGAGCACGATCTTGGAGGTCTCGTAGATGCCGAACCAGACGATCATCGGCGGCGCGAGCGCGATCTTGGGGATGCCGTTGAAGATCACCGCGAAGGGCTCGAGCACGCGCGAGGCAGTGCGCGACCACCACAGCCCGAGGCCGATCGCCACGCCCGCGACCGTGCCGATGGCAAAGCCCACGATCTCCTCGTACAGCGTCACCTTGAGGTGGGCCCACAGCTCGCCGGCGGCGATCGAGGCGACGAACAGGCGCCACATCGCGCTGGGCTGCCCCCCGAGGTCGGGGTTGATCCAGCGCGCGGCCGCGGCGTGCTCCCACAGCGCGAACCCGAGCACGAGCAGGCCGATCTGGCCCGCGATCACCGTGCCGCGGCGTTCGGCAATGCCCATCGCACTTGCCTCCCTGTGCTAGCGGGCCGACTATAGCACCCGCCATGAGCCCACCTGACACCGACCCGGCCTTCCAGCCGGTGCACGCGCTCGCCGCGGAGATGGCCGCGGGGCGCCTCGGCTCGCGCGCTCTGCTTGAGCGCTACCTCGCGCGCATCGAGCGATACGGCGGGAAGCTGCACGCGTTCGTTGCGCTCTACGCCGAGGAGGCGCGGCGCGCGGCGCACGCCGCCGACGAGGCGATCGCCGCGGGCTGCCGCATCGGCCCCCTGCACGGCGTGCCGGTGGCGGTGAAGGACATCGTCGACATCGAGGGCCGCGTCACCACCGGCGGCTCGAAGCACTGGGAGCGGCGCGTCTCGCCGCGCACTGCAACGCTGGTGCGCCGGCTCGTCGAGGCCGGCATGATCGTGCTCGGCAAGACCCACAGCGTGGAGTTCGCGCTCGGCAGCTTCGGCACCAACCAGCGCATGGGCACGCCGTGGAACCCGTGGGACATGGCCGCGCTGCGCGCGCCGGGCGGCTCGAGCTCGGGCACCGGCGTGGCGGTCGCCGCGGGGCTCGCGCCCTGGGGCATCGGCACCGACACCGGCGGCTCGGTGCGCATCCCCTCGTCCTGGTGCGGCATCGTGGGGCTGAAAACCACCCTTGGGCGGGTGAGCGTGCACGGCGTGCTGCCGCTCGCGCACACGCTCGACACGCCCGGCCCCATGTGCCGCTGCGTGGAGGACGCGGCGCTGCTCTTCGACGTGCTGCAGGGCCCGGACCCGAACGATCCGCTCACGCTGCGGCATGCGCCCTGCGATCCGTTCCGGATGCTGCGACGCGGCGTGGCGGGGCTCAGGCTCGCGCGGCTGCCCGCGCCCGACCGCGAGCCGGCGGGCGCCGAGGTGCTCGCCGCCTACGACGAGTCGCTGCGGCTGCTGGAGACGCTCGGCGCGCGGCTGGTCGACGTCGCGCTGCCGCGGCGCTTCGCCGAGCTCGGGCCGATGACCGGGCGGCTCATCGCCGCGGAGGGCTACTCGCACGTCGGCGCGCTCGTCGACGATCCCTCGCTGCCGCTCGACGAGGACGTGCGCCCGCGGTTCCTCCCGGGGCGCGACATGCGCGCGAGCGAGTACCTGGGGCTGCTGCAGGAGCGCGAAGCGCTCAAGCGCCAGTGGAACGCCGCCCTGGAGGGGATGGATGCGCTGCTCACGCCGACCACGGCGCAGGCGGCGCCGCGCGTGGAGGACATCGACCAGAAGGGCACCGCGGCGACCTACACGCGCGCCGTCAACCTCGTGGACTGGTGCGCGCTCGCGCTGCCCAACGGCGCCACCGCCGCCGGGCTGCCGACCTCGCTGCAGATCGCCTGCCGCGGCGGCGACGAGGCCTTGGCGCTGCGCATCGGCTGGGCGCTCGAGCGCGCGACGCCCTGGCACCGGCGCGCGCCGGCGCTCTCCTAGCGCCTCAGAGGCCGGTCGCGAAGTCCGACTCGAGGAACAGCCTGCGCCGCAGCTCGTGGGCGCGCCGGTGCAGGTCGTCGCTCGAGGCCGCGCCCATGTTGACCACCGCGTAGCGGTAGCTGCCGAGCCACTTCATCTCGCGCGCGAGCGCCAGCCCGCGCTTCAGATACAGCATCAGGCGCGCCTCGGGGTAGTCGCGCTGCACGCGCGCGATCTGCTCGGCGCTCGGATGCGCGCCGAGCGGCTTGCCGTCGAACTTGCGGAAGGCGAAGCTCGCCGCGTGGCGGAATCTCGGCTCGCTGCGCTCGGCGCGCGGCGCCTCGCCCGCGGCGAGCTCGAGCAGCATGCGGTAGGGGTTCACCCCGTCCACCCACTCGTAGAACACGGCGAGCTGCGAGGCCATGCGCGGGTTGAGCTCGATCACGCGGATGGCGTCCGTCTCGGGGTCCCAGGCGAACTCCATGTTGAAGAAGCCGTGCCGGTAGCCGATTGCGGGAAGCAGCCGCCCCGCGAGCGAGCGCATGCGCGCCTGGACCGCGGCGGGCACGCGCGAGGGGTACTCGAAGCTGCGGAAGGCGCAGGTGCCGGGAAACAGGTTCTCGTCGACCACGCCGAGCACCCCGACCCTGCCCTCGTGCACGTAGCCGTCCATGCCCACCTGGTGCCCGGGGAGCAGCTCCTCGGCGATCATGTGGTGGGCGTTGAGCGTGAAATCGGTGTACCAGGGCAGCAGGTCGTTGAAGGGCTTCACCAGCCGCTTGATGACGTACTTCTCGAACGGCCAGAACGAAAGATGGCGGCGCAGCTCGGCGAAGCTGTCGACCCGGCGCGCGAGCACCGAGAAGGTGGCCTTCACGGGCTTGACGAAGCAGGGCAGCTCGAACGGGAAGTGCTGCCGGCCGCGCAGCGCGTAGGGGAACGCAGCGAAGCGCGGCGAGGCCTCGGGCGCCACCTCGGCGAAGCGCCGGCGCGCGTAGTACTTGTGCTGCGCGGTGAGCACCGCGCGCGGGTGGTTGCCCGGGAGCCCCAGCTTCTCGGCCACCACCGCCGCGACCAGCGCCCCGAAGTACTCGTTGTTGCTGAACACGCCGTGCAGGCGCGCGCCGCGAAAACGCTCGACCACCTCGTTGACGAAGCGGAACACGTCGAACGCCGCGAGGCGCAGGTTGTCCGGGAAGCGGAACAGGTCGAAGCCGGCGTAGTGGAACTCGTAGCGGCCGGCATACTCCGGCCGGGCGAACTCCAGCCGGTCCCATTCCTTGGGAAACAGAACCAGGATGCGCTTCATGGTGTCGTTCTACGCAGCCGAACAGTCGGCGGATGCAGCCTATTCCTGACGGCTGCGGGATACACTGCGCCGCCCCGCAAGCGAGCCGAGCCCGATGATCGACCTCTACACCTGGTCCACGCCCAACGGCCGCAAGGTCTCCGTGATGCTGGAGGAATGCGGGCTCGCCTACCGCGTGCACCCCGTGGACATCGGCAAGGGCGAGCAGTTCCGGCAGGAGTTCCTCGCCATCAGCCCCAACAACCGCATTCCCGCGATCGTCGATCCCGAGGGGCCGGACGGCAGGCCGCTCGCGCTCTTCGAGTCGGGGGCGATCCTGGTCTACCTCTCGGGCAAGACCGGGCGCTTCCTGCCGCAGGACGTGCGCGGCAGGTACCTCGCCCTGCAGTGGCTCATGTTCCAGATGGGCGGGGTGGGGCCGATGTTCGGCCAGGCGCACCACTTCATGCGCGCGAAGAAGGACGAGGTTCCCTACGGCACCGAGCGCTATGGCGCCGAGACCAGGCGGCTCTACGGGGTGCTCGAGACGCGCCTCGGCGAGGCCGCCTACCTCGCCGACGAATACTCGATCGCCGACATCGCCACCTATCCCTGGGTCGCGCGCCACGAGTGGCACCGGGTGGACCTCGCGGATTTTCCGCAGGTCAAGCGCTGGTTCGAGGCCATTTCGCTCCGGCCCGCGGTGGCGCGCGGCATGGCGGTGCCGGCTTGAGCGGCCTGGAGATCCTCGCGCTCGGGCTGGCTCGAGGCGCGGGGGCCGCAGCTACCTGCGCGCGTACTTCGCGAGGAAGGCGTTGATGTCCTCGATCCTGAGCTGCGGCTCGCTGGGCGCCGGCCGCGTGCCCTCCACGCGGTTCATCCACTGCATGTTGCGGCGCATGCGCTCGACCACCGCCGGCCACTCGCGCGCCGTGTAGCGCCTGGGGTCGGGCAGCGCGTGGCACTGGTTGCAGGCAAGGCGAAACGGCTCCCCCGACGGGGCGTAGACCTCGGGGTACCTGCGCGGATCGAGCGGCTTCTGCGAGTGGCGCCTGAGGTAGGCGACGATCGCGTTCGCCTCCCCGTCGCCCGGTGCCTGCACGCCGGCCATCATCTCGTGCATCAGCGTGCCGAGGTTGCCCTTGCCGCGCATGCGCAGCACCATGCGCTCCACGATCCCGGGCCACTTCTTCGCCTCGTGCATCGCGGGGTTGGCGAGGTTGTGGCACTGCACGCAGTAGCGCGCGGTGAGCCGGGCGCCGCGCGATCGCGGCGCGGGGAGCATCGCGGGCTCGAAGCCCGGGGGGAGGATGCGCTCGAGCAGCGGGCCGTGCGGGCTCTCGGCCCAGCGCTTGCGCGCCTCCGACGCCTCGTCGGCCGAGGCCGGCGTCAGCGCGAAGCACAGGAGCAGGGCGAGCCGGCGCATTGGGCCTAGAGCATATGCGAGCGGTCGCCGCGCGCAAAACCGGCGAGCGGCGCCGCCACCCCGCGCCCCAGCGCGAGCACCTTGAAGAGCTCGCCCATCTCGGCGGGCGAGAGGAGCTTGTGCACCGCGGCCGCCTGCGGCGCGTAGGCGCGCGCATCCGCCGCGTCGCTCGCGCCGAGCAGCTCGGTGATGCCGCAGTTGACGAGGAACTGCGCCTGGCTCGCGTAGCCGAGCACCTCGAGCCCCGCGGCCGCGCCCGCGCGCGCGAGCGCGCTGAAGTCCACGTGCGCGGTGATGTCCTGCAGCCCCGGCAGGTGGAAGGGATCGCCGTGCACGCGGTGCCGGTAGTGGCAGGCGAGCGTGCCCATCGAGCGCTGCGGATGGAAGAACTCGCGCCGGGGGAAGCCGTAGTCGATGACGAGGAGCGCGCCGCGCTCCAGGCGCGTCCCGAGGAGCTGCGTCCAGGCGCGCGCCGCGAGCCCGAGCTCGCTCTCGTAGCGGCCCGAGGGCGGCAGCTCGATTTCGATCGCCCGCGCCGCCTCGAGCACCGGCCCCTCGGCGGCGCGCTCGCTCCAGGCGAGCGTGTCCTCGTTCGCGCACACGCCGCGCTCGCGCACCCCTTCGCGCGTCCAGGCCACCGCGTGCACCGGCATCGCGTCCACGACTTCGTTGGCGAGCATCACGCCGCGAAAGCGCCCGGGCACGCGCTCGAGCCATTGCGCGGCACCGCCCAGGCGCTCGCGCTGGCGGCCGAGCAGCTCGGGGCTCGTCTCGAGGATGCGGTACGGCGCATCGAGCTCGCCGAGCAGCGCCGCGGCCAGCGCGCCGCTCCCGGCGCCGAACTCCAGCACCGCCTCGCCCGGCGCGAGCAGCCCGCGGATCTGCCGGGCGAGCGCGCGCGCGAAGAGCGGCGAGAGCTCCGGCGCGGTGACGAAGTCGCCCCCGGGCCCGAGCTTCGCCGCGCCGCCCGCGTAGTAGCCCAGGCCCGGCGCGTGCAGCGCGAGCTCCATGTAGCGCGCGAAGCTCAGCCAGTTGCCGTGCGCGGCGAGCTCTGCGCCGATGCGCTCGAGCAGGCGCCTGCTCGCGCGAAGCGCCTCGGCCTCCGGTGCGGGCAGCGGCTGCGCTCGCATGCCGCTGAATTTACCCTAGAATCGTGCGGGGCCATGGACGAGCCGCTGCACGGAAAAGTGGCGCTGGTGACGGGCGCGGCGCGCCGCCTCGGCGCGGCGATCGCGCGGCGATTGCACGCCGCGGGGGCCGCCGTGCTGATCCACCATCGCGGCGGCGAGGCCGAGGCCGCGGCGCTCGAGGCGCAGCTCAACGGCGTGCGCGCGAAGAGCGCGGCGCGCGTCAAGGCGGACCTCGGCGCGCCGATCGCGCCGCGCGTGCTGGTGGAGGCCGCGCTCGAGCGCTTCGGGCGGCTGGACCTGCTGGTCAACAACGCCTCCACCTTCTATCCCACGGCGCTCGGCGAGGTCGAGCCGGCGCACTGGGAGGAGCTCCTCGGCGCCAACCTGCGCGCGCCGTTCTTCCTCGCGCAGGCCGCCGCGCCGCAGCTCGTCGCGAACCGGGGCGCGATCGTCAACATCGCCGACATCCACGCCGAGCGCCCGCTGCAGGGCTACGCGGTCTACTCGATCGCCAAGGCGGGGCTGGTGGCGGCGACGCGCGCGCTCGCCCTCGAGCTCGCGCCGCAGGTGCGCGTCAACGCGGTGGCGCCGGGGGCCATCGCCTGGCCCGAGGACGGGCAGTTCGATCCGCCCGAGCGCGGGCGCATCGTCGCCACGACGCCGCTCGCGCGCACCGGCACGCCCGAGGAGGTCGCGCAGGCCGTGCTCTATCTCGCCACCGCGTCCTTCGTCACCGGCCAGGTGCTGGCCGTCGACGGCGGCCGGTCGGTGTTTCTGTAGGAACGGTGATATATAATTGCAATATGTCGAGCGATCGCGAACCGTCGCGCGCCATGCAGAGCACCATGGTCTACCTGACCCAGGAGCAGCGGACCGGGCTCGCACGCCGAGCCAAGCAACACAGGACCAAGGTCGCGGCGGAGATACGCGCCGCGGTCGACGCGTATCTGTCGGGAGTCACGCCCCAGGAGCTCGAGCTGCTGGACGCGGCCACTCGCAAGGCGAAGCAGGACATCGACGCCATGCTGCGCACCACGGATGAGATCCTCGCCGGCCATGCTCGCTTCATGCGGCAGATGGCCCGGCTGCGCCGCGAGGCGGGCAAGTGAGCCTGGTGCAGGAGATGCTCGATCGGCTTTCGGGCGTCGCCGCGCTGCGGGACCGGGTGAGCGGCATACGCGCGGCGCTCGATGGGCAGCAGCGCATCCTTTTGGACCATGAGCGCAGAATCGCGCAGCTCGAGGGCTCGCTGGCGCCGCGCCTGCCGCCTCGCTCCAGCAGGCAGCACGGGGCATGACGGATAGTCGCCGCAGCGAATTCGAAGCCGCCAAGCTCGCCAAGCGCCTGCGCCGCCAGGTGGCGCAGGCGATCGCCGACTTCCGGCTGATCGGCGAGGGCGACCGGGTGATGGTGTGCCTCTCCGGCGGCAAGGACAGCTACGGCATGCTCGACGTGCTGCTCTCGCTGCAGAGGAAGGCGCCGGTCCGCTTCGAGCTGATCGCGGTCAACCTCGACCAGAAGCAGCCCGGGTTCCCCGCGCGCGTGCTCCCCGAGTACCTGGAAGCGCGCGGCGTGCCCTACCGCGTCGCGGAGCAGGACACGTATTCGGTCGTCAAGCGCGTGATCCCCGAGGGCGGGACGATGTGCTCGCTCTGCTCGCGCCTGCGCCGCGGCGCGCTCTACCGGGTGGCGGGGGAGGTCGGCGCCACGCGGATCGCGCTCGGGCACCACCGCGACGACGTGCTCGCGACCTTCTTTCTCAACCTCTTTCACGGCGGCAAGTTGAAGGCGATGCCGGCGAAGCTCGTGTCGGATGACGCCCGCCACGTCGTCATCCGGCCGATGGTGTACTGCGCCGAGGAAGACCTCGCGGCGCACGCCCGGGCGCGAGGCTTTCCGATCCTCCCCTGCAACCTCTGCGGCTCGCAGGAGAAGCTCGAGCGCCGCGCGATCGGCGCGATGCTGCGCGAGTGGCACCGGCGCCATCCCGGGCGCATCGAGTCGATCCTGCGCGCGCTCGGCGAGGTGCAGCCCTCGCACCTGCTCGACCGGCAGCTCTTCGATTTCGCGGCGCTGGAAGCGCGCTTCGCGCGCCCGCGCTTCGCCGAAGAGGCGGGCTGACGGCGCTCGTCACCGCGGCGCTCGAGCCGGCGCTCGAGGCGATCCTCGGGCGCGCGGGACCGCGCCTCGTCTGCGGCACGCCGCTCGGGCTGGGCAAGCCGGTGCCGCTGCTGAACGCCCTCTACGCGAGGGTCAAGGCCGATCCGCTGCTCGGCCTCTCGATCATCACCGCGCTCTCGCTCGAAGTGCCGCGCGCATCGGGCGGGCTCGAGCGCCGGTTTCTCGAGCCCTTCGCGCAGCGCGCTTTCGCGGGCGTCCCCGAGCTCGACTACCTGCGCGACCTGCGCGCCGGAGGCCTGCCCCCGAACGTGGCGCTCCACGAGTTCTACTTCCGTCCCGGGTCGATGCTCGGCGTGCCCGCCGCGCAGCAGGGCTATATCAGCAGCAACTACACCCACGTCGCGCGCGACATGGGCGCGAGGGGCGTCAACGCCGTGCTCGTCATGGTCGGCGAGCGCGGCGGCCGCTACAGCCTCTCCTCCAACCCCGACCTGACGCTCGACGTGGTGCGTGCGATGCGTGCGCGCGGCGCGCCATCCGTGGTCGCGGGCCTGGTCAACCGCAACCTGCCGTTCATGCCGCACGACGCCGAGGTCGGCGCGGAGTTCTTCGACGTGGTCGTGGACGCGCCGCGCTTCGAGCACCCGCTCTTCGGCGTGCCGAACCCGCCCCTGGAGCCCGCCGACCACGCCATCGGCGTGCACGCGGCGGCGCTCGTCAGGGACGGCGGGACGCTGCAGCTCGGCATCGGCTCGCTCGGCGACGCGGTGGCGCACTGGCTGCGCGTGCGCCACGAGGACCCCGCGCGATTCGCAGCCGCGGCGGGCGCGCTCGGCCTGGAGCGCAGCCGCGCCCTGATCGAGGCCGAGGGCGGGCTCGGGCGCTTCGACCAGGGCCTGTTCGGCTCGAGCGAGATGTTCACCTGGGGGCTGATGGCGCTCTACCGCGCGGGCGTCGTCCGGCGCCGCGCCGTGCCCGGGGGTCCCGTGCTGCAGGCGGCGTTCTTCCTCGGGCCGCGGGAGTTCTACCGGGTGCTGCGCGAGCTGCCCGAGGAGGAGCGGCAGCTCTTTCGCATGACCTCGGTGGCGCACGTCAACGACCTCTACGGCGAGGAGGCGCACGCGCGCGAGCGGCTGCGCCATGCGCGCCACGTCAACATCTGCATGAAGGCGAGCGTGCTCGGCGCCGCCGCGTCCGATGCCCTGGAGGACGGGCGCGTGGTGAGCGGCGTGGGCGGGCAGTACAACTTCGTCGCCCTGGCGCACGAGCTGGAGGGGGCGCGCTCGATCCTGCTGCTGCGCGCCGTGCGCGAAGCCGCCGGGCGCGCCGAGTCGAACGTGGTCTGGAGCTACGGCCACCTCACCATCCCGCGGCACCTGCGCGACATCGTCGTCACCGAGTACGGCATCGCCGAGCTGCGCGGGCGCAGCGACGCGGAGTGCGCCGCCGCCATGATCGCGCTCGCCGACCGGCGCTTCCAGGACGGGCTCGCCCTGCGCGCCAGGCGCGCGGGGAAGCTGCCGCGCGACTGGCGCGTGCCGGAGCACGCGCTCGGCAACACCCCACGGTCGCTCGCCATGCGGCTGCGCGGGCTCGAATTGCCCGTGTTTCCCCTCGGGACGGATTTCGATGCCGAGGAGCAGCGCCTCATCCCGGCGCTGCGCTGGCTCAAGGAGCACGCCTCGCACTGGCGCGGGCGCCTCGCGCTCGCCGCGGGCCTCGCGGCCGCGCGGCCGCAGGCGGGGAGCGACGCCGTGCTCGCGCGCCTGGGGCTCGGGGCGCCACGCGGCGCGCGCGAGCGAGTCCTGCGCCGGCTCGTGGAACTTGCCCTCTCCCGCACGGTCTAGAATTGCTCCCATGCCCCCGCGCTTGCGCCGCGCCGGAATCGTCGCCGCCACCGTGCTCGCCGCGCTCGCCGCGGCCGCGATCGGCCGCGTCGTCGCCCAGGACGACTGGCGCACCGCGAGCCGCGCCCCGGTAGGGCTCGCGCCCGATCCGGCGGCGACCGCCGAGCCGGTGGTCCAGGTCTATGCCGCGCGCACCTGGGGCGCGCGCGGCCTCTTCGGCGTGCACACCTGGATCGCGGTAAAGCCCGCGGGCGCCCCCGCGTACACGGTCTACGAGGTGCTCCGCTGGCAGCTGCGCTACTCCGGCACCGTGGTGGCCGCGCGCAGCCGGGCCCCCGACGGCCGCTGGGTGGGCAACGAGCCCGAGCTGCTGGCGCAGAAGCGCGGCCCGGGCGTGGGCGAGCTCATCGAGCGCATCGAGCAGGCGGTGCGCAGCTATCCCTACCGGCACGAGTACCTCGCCTGGCCCGGGCCCAACTCCAACACCTTCACCGCCTGGGTGGCGCGCGCGGTGCCCGAGCTCGAGGTCGACCTGCCGCCTACCGCGATCGGCAAGGACTACCTGGGGGATCGCATCGTCGCGCGCGCCCCGAGCGGCAGCGGCTTCCAGCTCTCGCTCGGCGGGCTGCTCGCGCTCACCGCGAGCGGCGTGGAGGGGCTCGAGCTCAACGTCCTCGGGCTCACCTTCGGCGTCAACCCGTTCGACCCGGCGCTCAAGCTCCCGCTCGTGGGGCGCATCGGCGCGGCGCGCCGGTAGCGGCCCTTGTCAAACTGCCTTTGACGCCCTAGACTTGGCGGCGCGATGGACTGCGCCGCGAGACTCGTCGAGCTGTTCGGCAGCCAGGCCGAGCTGGCGCGCGCCTTCCAGCTCGACCGCGCGGTGGTGCACCACTGGGTGAAGACCGGCTACGTGCCGGCGCGCTGGGCGGGGGAGGTCGAGCGCCTCACCGCCGGGCGCATCACCGCGGTCGACGTCGTCAGCGAAGCGAGCGCCAAGAACCCGGTGCGCGTGAAGTCGCGCCCCGAGCACGCGCCGTTCGGATTCTCACCGGAGAGCCAAGCCATGACCCAGTTCGCCCCCCCGAAGCGCATCACCTCGTTCCACCCGCCGCAGAGGACGCTGATGGGCCCGGGCCCCACCGAGATCCACCCGCGCGTGCTCACCACCATGAGCCAGCCCGCGATCGGCTACCTCGACCCGGTCTTCGTCGAGATGATGGAGGAGCTCAAAGCGCTGCTGCGCTACGTCTACCAGACGCGCAACCCGCTCACCTTCCCGCTCTCGGGCCCGGGGTCGGTGGGCATGGAATACTGCTTCGTCAACCTGGTCGCGCCGGGCGACAAGGTGATCGTGTGCCGCAACGGGGTCTTCGGCGGGCGCATGGTCGAGAACGTGGAGCGCATGGGCGGGGTGCCCGTGATCGTGGAGGACGACTGGGGCAAGCCGGTCGACCCGGGCAAGCTCGAGGACGCGCTGAAGAGGAACCGGGACGCGAGAATCGTCGCCTTCGTGCACGCCGAGACCTCGACCGGCTGCCAGTCGGACGCCAGGCTGCTGACCCAGATCGCGCACAAGCGCGGCGCGCTGGTCATCGTCGACGCGGTGACTTCGCTCGCCGGCTCGCCCGTCAAGGTCGACGACTGGGAGCTCGACGCCATCTACTCGGCGAGCCAGAAGTGCCTCTCGTGCACGCCGGGCCTGTCGCCGGTGTCCTTCTCCGAGCGCGTGGTCGAGCACGTGAAGCGGAGGAAGGACAAGATCCACAGCTGGTTCATGGACATGAACCTGCTGCTCGGCTACTGGAACGCGGGGACGCGCACCTATCACCACACCGCGCCGACCAACGGCCTGTTCGCGCTGCACGAGGCGCTGCTGCTCGTCCGCGAGGAGGGGCTGGAGAACTGCTGGGCGCGCCACCAGCGCCAGCACGCCGCGCTCAAGGCGGGGCTGCAGGCGATCGGCCTGGAGTTCCTGGTTGAGGAGAAGTACCAGCTGCCGCAGATGAACGCCGTGCTCTGCCCGCGGGGCGTGGAGGAGGCCGAGGTGAGAAAGCGCCTGCTCGACGAGTTCGGCCTGGAGATCGGCGCGGGCCTGGGGCCGCTCAAGGGCAGGATCTGGCGCTTCGGCCTGATGGGCTACTCCTGCCGCGCCGACAACGTGATGCTGTGCCTCTCGGCGCTCTCCTCGGTGCTCTCCGACATGGGCCTCGCGGTCCACGTGGGCGACGCGGAAGCCGCGGCGCACCAGGCCTACGCGCAGATGCACGCGCGCGACGCGCAGCGCAAGAAGCGCGCCGCGTAAAATAGGGTCAGACCACGTTTTCCCGCGCGGCGGCGAAAACGTGGTCTGACCCTGTTTCATGGATACGCTGACCCACGCGCTCTCCGGGGCGCTGCTGGCGCGCGCGACGGCTCCCCCGGGCCTGGCGCCGCGCGCGATTCCCCGGCGCGTCGCCGCCGGCTTCTTCGCCTGCGCCGCGCCCGACCTCGACTTCGTGATCTGGTTCCTCGGGCCGGTAGAGTACCTGCTGCACCATCGCGGCGTGACGCACTCGCTCCTCATGGCGCCGCTCTGGGCGCTGCCGCTGGCGTGGCTCCTCGCCAGGCTGCTGCGCGAGCCCGGGGGCTGGCGCGCGCTCTACGGGGTGTGCGCGCTCGCCCTCGTCACCCACATCGCGGGCGACTGGATCACGAGCTTCGGCACCATGATCCTCGCGCCGCTCTCGGACTGGCGCGCCGGCATCGGCACCACCTTCATCATCGACCTCTGGTTCAGCGGCATCATCCTCGCCGGGCTCGCCGCCTCCGCCTTCTGGTACCGCACGCGCATCCCCGCGGTCGCGGCCACGGCGTTGCTGGCGCTCTACGTAGGGTTCCAGTGGACGTTGAGGCAGCAGGCGCTGGAGTTCGGCGAGCGCTATGCCGCCCAGACGGGCCTGCGCGGAGCGGTCGTCAGCGCGCACCCGCGGCCGGTCTCGCCCTGGAACTGGACCGTGTTCGTGTCCGACGAGCACGCGCAGCGCTTCGCGCACGTCAACCTCGCGCGCGACACGGTGCGCGAGTACAAG
>CAZOWR010000005.1:0-35781 GCA_964583645.1 uncultured Enterobacteriaceae bacterium | reverse complement strand
GCTCGGGCCCGGCCGGATTCACCATTGCATGCGCCTCATCGGCCAGGCGGAGCGGGCCCTCGAGAAAATGTGCAAGCGTGCCACCCAGCGCGTCGCCTTCGGCCGCTCGGTGGCCGAGCAGGGCGTGACGCGCGAGCGGATCGCGGAAGCGCGCATCATGATCGACTCGGCGCGCTTCATGGTGCTCAACGCCGCCTGGAAGATGGACACGGTGGGCAACAAGCAGGCGAAGAAGGAAATCGCCATGATCAAGGTGCTGGCGCCCACCATGGCCTGCAGGATCATCGACTGGGCGATGCAGGTGCACGGCGGCGGCGGGGTGTCGGACGATTTCGGGCTGGCCAACATGTACGCGCACGCGAGGACGCTGCGCTTCGCCGACGGCCCGGACGAGGTGCACCGCAACGCGATCGCCAAGCAGGAGATCGCCGAGCAGACCTCGATCGCGGAGGCGCTAGCGACGCAGAAGCGCGCCTAGCTCGCGCGCCGTGCCGGCGAGCTCGGCATCGGGGTTGAGCAGGTCGGGGCAGACTCTGAGCCGGTCGCCGCGAGCATCCACCGTGATGTCGCGCTCCGCGAGCGCCGCCGCGAGCCGCGCCGCCTGCGCGTGCCGCACGGTGAGAAAGGCGCCGAAGTCCGCGCCGGCGCCCTCCGCCGCCGCCCCCTGCTCGAGGAGCAGGGCGGCGAGCCGCGCCTTCTGCGCGAGCGAGTGCTCGCGCAGCCGCTCGACCCCGATCTCGAGCGTGAACTCGAGGCCGGCGAGCGCCTGCACGCAGGCGAGCACCGGCGGGGTCGACTCGAGCCAGGCGTCCCCGCCGGCGGCGAAGCGCGGCGGCTCGGGCCGGGCGTAGCCGAACACCCCCTCTTTCGCGAACCAGCCCGTGTCGAGCGTGCGCAAGGTCTCGACGAGGCCCGGCCGCACGTAGAGCCAGCAGGCGCCGGGGCCGCCGCGCGTGTACTTGTACGAGCCCCCTACGGCGAAGTCGGCCCCCAACGCCGCGAGGTCGAGGGGCAGCGCGCCGGCGTGATGGTAGACGTCGAGCAGCACGAGCGCGCCCGCAGCGTGCGCGGCGCCGACCAGCCGGGCGAGGTCCGGCACGATCTCGCCGGTGCGGAACAGGACGCTGGAGAGCACCACCAGCTCTACGCCGTCCGGCTGCAGCTCGCGCCAGGGCGTGATGCGCAGCTCGATGCGGCCGCGGTCGCGCCAGACGCGCAGGATGAAGTCGAGCGAGTCGAACTCGCCGTCGGTCGTGGCGACGCGCGGCTTGCCCTCGAGCGCGCCGAGCACCGCGCGCAGGCCCTGGCCGGCGCTCGTCTTGGGCACGATGCAGTCGGGGCGGGGCGCGCCGACGAGCTTCGCCGTGAGCGCGCGGAACTTCTCGCGCGCCTCGAGCCACGGTTCCCAGGCACCCTCCATGCGCGTGACCCAGGCCTCGAGCGCGCTTCGCACGTCCTCGAGCATCCGGTCGGGCGGCCGGCCGAGCGAGTGGTTGGCGAGGTAGATCCCGCGGCGCGCGAGCACGCGCGAGAAGCGCGGCCGTATCTCGCGCTCGAGCCAGGCCTCGTCCATCAGCGCGCGCCGATCTCGGTGCGCACCTCGATCAGCTCCGGGAACAGCGCCACCTCGAGCGTCTTCCTGAGGAAGGCGACACCGGCGGTGCCGCCCGTGCCGCGCTTGAAGCCGATCACGCGCTCGACGGTCTTGACGTGGCGGAAGCGCCAGAGCTGGAAATTCTCCTCGACGTCGACCAGCTTCTCGCACATGTCGTAGGCGTCCCAGTTGGCGTCGGGCCGCTCGTAGATCGTCTTGAGCACCGCGGTCACGCCGTCGTGCTTGCGGTACGGCCGGGTCCAGTCGCGCTCGACGCGCTCGGGCGGCACCGGCATGCCGCGGCGGGCGAGGTGCCGCAGGAACTCGTCGTAGAGGCTGGGCGCCTCGAGCAGCCCTTGCAGCCAGGCGTGGACAGGCGGGTCGTAGCGGTAAAGCTGCAGCAGCCCCGGGTTCTTGTTGCCGAGCAGGAACTCGATCGCCCGGAACTGGAACGACTGCAGCCCCGACGCGGGGCCGAGGACATCGCGGAACTGCACGTACTCCGAGGGCGTGAGCGTCTCGAGCACCGCCCATTGCTCGAAGAGCTGGCGCTGCACCTGCTTGACGCGGGCGAGGATCTTGAAGCAGGGCGCCAGCGCGTCCGACTTCACATGGGCGATGGCGGCGGCCAGCTCGTGGACCATCAGCTTCATCCACAGCTCGGCGGTCTGGTGCTGGATGATGAACAGCATCTCGTCGTGATGCGCCGAGCGCGGGCGCTGCGCCGAGAGCAGTTCGGCGAGGCGCAGGTAGCCCGCGTAGGACGTGTCTGCGGCGAGGTCGGTGATGAATTCCGGGTCGGTCTTGCGCACGGTGCCTATAATGCCATCGCCTCCGGGAGTACACATGCTCAAGCTCTGCGGCTTTCACGTCAGCAACTACCACAACAAGGTGCGCATCGCGCTGCTCGAGAAGGGGGTGCCGTTCGAGGAGGACCCGCAGGTGCAGCCCTCGCAGAAGGAGGAGTACCTCGCGCTCAGCCCCATGGGGAAGGTCCCCTACCTCGAGGTGAACGGCGCGCGGCTGTGCGAGTCCGAGGTGATCCTCGAGTACCTCGAGGAGGCCTTTCCGCAGAAGCCGCTGCTGCCCAGGGACCCTCTCGCGCGCGCCAAGGTGCGCGAGCTGGTCACGGTGATCGAGCTGCACATGGAGCTCGTGGTGCGGCGCCTGTACGGCGGGCTGTTCTTCGGCCGGCCGTTCTCCGACGAGACCAAGCGGCAGGTGGACAGGGACATCGCGAAGGGCGTGCGCGCGTTCAAGGCGCTCGCCAGATTCGATCCGTTCGTCGCCGGGGAGGGGCTGAGCGTCGCCGACTGCGCCGCGTTCGTGCACCTGCCGCTCGTGACCCTGGTCACCCGGTCCGCCTTCGGCCGCGACTTCCTCGAGGACGTCCCGGGGGTGAAGCCCTGCCTCAAGATGCTGGGGGAACGCCCGGCCTTCGCCCGGGTGAACGAGGACCGCAAGGCGGCGCAGGCGGCGATGGCGGCGCGCGCGAAGCGCTGACGTGCTCGAAGGGCTGCTTTCGCTCTCCGGCTACGCCCGGTTTTTCGTCACGCTCTCCGCGGTCCTCGATCCCTTCCTCGCCGTCCCCATCTTCCTCGCGCTCACCGCCTCGCGCAGCGCCGCGGAGCGCGCCGGGCTCATCCGCACGATCACCCTGACGGTGTTCGCGGTGCTCGCGCTGTCGGCGCTGTTCGGCGAGCCGCTGCTCGAGCTGCTCGGCGCGAGCCTGCCCGCGTTTCGCGTCGGCGGCGGCCTCGTCCTGCTCCTCATGGCGCTCGCGATGCTGAACGCGCAGGCGGGCGGCGTGCGCCAGTCGCAGGCCGAGGCCCAGGAGCTGGCGAGCGGCGCAGTCTCGGGCGTGGTGCCGCTCGCGGTGCCGCTGCTCGCCGGCCCCGGCGCGATCAGCACCACGATCATCGCCGCGCAGGCGGGCGGCGCCGCGCACGTCGCCGCGATCCTCGCCTGCATCCTGCTCGTCTGCGCGATGACCTGGATCGTGCTCACGCTCGCGCAGCCGATCGGCGCGAGGATGGGCACCACGGGCCTCAACATCGCGACGCGGCTGCTGGGCCTGCTGCTTGCCGCGCTCGCCATCCAGACCATGGCCGAGGGGCTGAAGGAGCTGTTTCCCGGGCTGGCGTGAGCCGGCCGCGGGCTCACTTGCGCGCGACGACGTTGAGGCTGATCGGCGTGCCGCGCATGCGCAGCGCGCTGGCGTCCGCGAACAGGCCGAACCCGGCCACCCGCTCCGCGGCGCGGAATCCCGCGGCCCGCAAATAGGCGCCGAGGATCTCGAACGTCAGCCCGCAGTGATGGAAGTCGTGGGCGTCGCGCTGGCTGCCGAACACCATCTGCAGGATGCGCAGGCGCTCCTCGCGCGAGAGGCTCGCATCGAGGAACAGGCGGCACAGCACTTCGAAGTCCGGCACGCTCACGCGCAGCATCCCGCCCGGCCTGAGCACGCGGTGAAACTCGGCGAGCGCGCGCGGCAGCCGCTCGGCGTAGCCGAGGTGCTCGAGCACGTGCGAGGCGTAGATCTCCTCCACCGAGCCGTCGGCGAACCGGCCCAGGTCGCAGCAATCCGCGACGAAATCGACACCCGCGCCCGGCTGCACATTGAGGATCCTCCAGCCGGGCATGACCTGCTTGCCGCCGACGTGCAGGCGCAGCGGCTCGGCATCCAGGCGCCTGCGCGCGTGCGCGAGGTTGTCGCGCGCGTTGGCGAGCGCAGGATCGGCCCGCAGGGCACTTTCGTAGCAGCGCGCCGCCTGCGCCAGATCGCCTGCCGCTTCGAGCAGGCAGCCGAGGTTGTTCTGCGCCTTGGCCGCGGCCGGGTCGAGCGCCAGGGCGCGGCGGTAGGCCGCGGCGGCATCGGCCGGGCGCTGCGCGTCCTCGAGCGTGCAGCCCGCCATGTAGTGCAGGCGCGCGGCGCTCGCCGCGTCGCCGCCCGCGGCGCCGAGCGCGGCGCCGATCGCCTCGATCGCCTGCGCGTGCGCGCCGGTCTCGTGGGCGCGGTTCCACGTCGCGGTGACCGCCTCCATGTCGAGCACGGGCGCGGGCTCGGCCCGCTTCGCCTCCCAGGCCTGGTGATAGGCGCGCTCGAGCTCCCGGACGAAGCCCGCCTCGTCCATCAGCGGCGAGCGGCGCAGGCGCTCGCGCATGCCGGCGCGCAGCGCGACGAGCCCCGCCGGATCCGCGGCGAGGCGCGCCGCGCGCTCGACGTACTCGTCCTCGCTGCGCGCCGCCAGCTCCTCCAGGCCCGCCGCGTGCAGCAGCGCCGCGCCCACGCGCGCGGCGTGGCGCTCGCCGGCCAGCGCGATCACCGGCACGCCCATCCAGAGCGCCTCGCAGGTGGTCGTGGTGCCGTTGTACGGGAAGCTGTCCAGCGCGATGTCCACCTCCGCGTAGGCCGCGAGGTGGTCGCTGAAGCGCTCCGCGCGGCCGCGCAGCTCGAGCCGCTCCGGCGCGATGCCTGCCTCGGCGCAGCGCCGCCGCAGCTCTTGGGCGATACGGGGCAGGCCGAGCGGCCTCGCCTTGAGCAGCAGGCGCGCCCCCGGCACGGCGGCGAGGATGCGCCCGGCCGCGCGCAGGAAGGGCGCCGAGAGCTTCTGGAAATTATTGAAGCAGCCGAACGTGACCCGGCCCGATGCGCGCGAGGGCGGCCGCGCAACCTCCGGCGCGTCGCGCCTGGGGCGGTAACAGAGGAAGGAACCCGGCACGCGGATCAGCCGCTCTGCGTGCAGCGCGTCGGCCTCCCCCGGCGGGTCGGCGCGCGCATCCGTGATGCGGCCCTCGATCGCGCGCAGGCCGGTGGTGTTGGGATACCCGAGATAGGTCAGCTGCAGCGGCGCCGCTCGCAATGCGAAGGCGCCCAGCCGCGACTTCCCGGTGTGGCCGGCGAGGTCGACCAGGATGTCGATGCGATCGGCGCGCGCCCGCGCCGCGAGCTCGGATTCCGAGTCATCGGCGCATTCGGCCCAGTGCTCGGCGAGCGCGCGCAGCTCCCGGGTCGTGTCGTCCACCAGGCGGTGGGTGTAGTAGCAGAACACCTCGAACTGCCTGCGGTCATGCTGCGCGAGGATGGGCAGGAAGAAGCGCGCGACCACGTGCGAGCGCAGATCCGGCGACACGTAGCCGATGCGCAGCCGGCGCGGCCAGGCGCGCTCGGGCGGCGGCGCGCCGCAGGGCTGGGCATGGCGCTCGCCGAAGCGCAGGTGCTCGGCGAAGATCTCCGCGGGCGAGAGCTGCGCGCTGTAGTTCATCGCGAGCAGCAGGTTGCGGTGCGTCTCGGCGTCGAAGGGGTCCGCGGCGAGCGCGCGGCGCAGCGTGGCGATCCCGGCCTCGACCTCGCCGAGCTGGCTCTGCACGTAGCCCAGCGTCGGCAGCAGCCGCGGCAGGCGCGAGCCCTGCGCAACGAGATGCTCGAGCTCATCGCGCGCCGCCAGGTAGTCCTCCTCGAGCAGCAGCGCGGAGGCGAGATTCATGCGCGCCTGCTCGTCGCCGGGGTCCGCCGCGAGCGCGGCGCGGAACTCGGCGGCGGCTTCGGCGCCGCGGCGCGCGCCGAACAGCTCGACGCCGCGCGCCAGGTGCAGCTCGGCGACGTCTCTGTTCGCCACCCTCATCCGGCCAGCGCGACGGCGGCGAGGTCGCTGATCGTCACGGTGCTCGTGCCATAGTTCGTTACCGCCAGGCGACCGGCGGGCGACACGCCCAGGCCGTGCGGGAAGCTGTAGCTGGCATCCCGGATCCGGTCAGCGACCCGCGCGGCGGCCAGGTCCACCACCATCACATCGTCGGCCCGCTGGTCGTTCAGATAGAGCCGGCCGTCCCAGACCTGCCCCGCGTCGGTGTGCGCCTCGGGAATCGTCAAGACATGCGTCCACGACTGGCCGTCCAGCCGCCACACGCTCGCCGCCGTCTGCGCGTAGGTGCTGCGCTTCGGATCGGTCAAGGTCGCCAGGGCGTAGACCGTGCCGTCTGCTGCCTGGCACGTCTCGCGCGGACCCCATGGGGCTGGAAGCGACCACGTCCTCCCGGTTCCTTCCAGGCGGGGCCTCGCCCCCGTGCTGTACGCCACCCACAGATTGCCCGCCAGGTCGTAGCGAACGCCGTGCGCGAAGCTCCGGTCCCGACGCGGCACGCTGCGCAACAGTCGAAAGGCAGGCGCCGGCGCGAGCGTCAATCGAAACACCGAGTACGCACAGGCCCAGCAGCCGCTCACCGCCACGTCCCAGGTTCCGGTGTCCACCGGTCGGGCCGTCACCGCGTCCGTGAGGTGCGGAATCGGCGCGACGGCCACGGGCGCATCGCCCGCATCGAGATCGAACAGCGCGAGCCGCAGGCCGCTGCGGTGGTTGACCACAAGCCGGCGCTCGTCGAGCCACCACGCGCCCGTCAGGGACGAATACCGCTCGCCGTGCGAGGCGATGTGCAGGGGCGGCGTGCGTGCCCGGTTCGGCTCGATCCATGTCAGCACGCGGCTCATCACGGGGGGTGGTGCTACCTCTCGAGGTGCGCCTCCACGGCGCGCGTCAACTCGCGCCCGAGCGCTTCGCCGGAAAGACGGGCCGGCGTCGGTTTCGAGCTCATGCCGATCATCGTTCGGACCGGCGGGATGATACCCCGCGGTCCGGTTGCGGGCGCGGAAGGAGCGGGCGCGTTCGTCGCGGGACCATGATTTTCCGCATGCAGGTGGCCGGACCGCGCAGGCTCCGCGTGCCCCAGGCAGTAGAATTGTCGCCTTGGCAGCGCGCTTCATCATCGTCGTCCGACAGAGCCCGAATTGGAGCTTGGGCTTCGACCCGTCGGAGTTCGAACGGCTGACCCGGCGACCGCCGGGCTCGGTCGCAGACTTGGTCCGCCTCTGGGACGAGACCTTCCGCGTATCATTCTCCGAGATCCGGCAACACATGAAAGACATCGCGCGCGACAGCCTGCTGGCGGTCGGCGTGCGGATCCTGGATTTCGCTGCCTACCTGGACCACTCGCCGCAGCCGTCGGCGTTTTATCTTTTCACGGATGATGATGACTGGTTCGCTCCCAACATCATCGAGCGCCTGCGCGGGCAAGAGCGCCAACAGCTGATGATCTGGGGCTCCGTCCGGTTCCGAGGCTCGTTCGAGTTTCGCGAGATCGAGAAGTTCTGCTATACGAACAACTATGCCGTTCGCGGCAGGCTGATACCCGAAAAGGCACGCCGGCTGAAACTGTTGGGCCATGGCAGCGCAAGCAAGTTAGCGAGCCGACATCGTGTCACGATCGTGCCCGAGTACCTCAGCGTCACGAACAAGCATCCGGCGTCTGTCAACATGATGTCCGAGGCGCTGAAAGGCGACGGCTTGGTGAAATCCGTGCGGAGGTACCTGCGGCAAGGGCCGGTGCCACAGGAATGCGCGTGGGCTTCGACCTACGCGGCGAGAGCCGCCGAGGTGTTCGGCGCGCTTGTCTAGTGCGATTCCAGCTGGTCAAGGCTGACAGGGTGCCGACGTCGCGATCGTCGATGCCCTGTTGCGCGCGGACTGGCGCTGCTGGACAGGCTTCGACGCGGCACATCACCGCGGCGGGTGGCGCCGACGGTCAATCTCTGCGCCGCTATCGATCCGCCAGCCAGTCCGCGGCGTCGCGCCACAGCGGATCGCGGAGCCGCTCGCGGAAGAAGCCGAAATGGCCGATGCCGCCGTGGGCGCGGGCGTCCACGGGGACCAGCTCCCTTGCCGACGCATTGGGATAGAGCTCGAACAGCGCCTCGGCCGCAGATCGCGGCGCGTAGCGGTCGTCGCTGACCCAGTAGCTGCGGATGGGCGCGGTGAGACGCGCGTAGCCTTCGGGGCCGACAGCGCCCGCGGCGTAGCGCGGATCGCGGCACCAGCCCGCCCACTCGGCAGCGACGCCTCCGGGCAGGTCCTCGCCCTGGCCGAGCATCTCCATGGGGAAGTAACCGAGCGCGCGCGACACCGAGGGCAGCAGCGCGTGGGTGAGCAGCCACATGCCCGCGCGCCCCGCGCCGCGCCAGTGGCGCCAGTAGCCGCTCTGCACGCCCACGAAGAGTGCTGCACGATAGCGCTCGATCCCGGGCACGAGGCCGAGCGCATTGCCGCCGAAGCTGTGGCCTACGCACAGGAGCTTTCCCCCCGCTGCTTCGCGGGCGAGGAACTCGAGCGCGCCGGCCGCGTCCTGCTCGGCCCAGTCGCGCATGCGCGCGCGAAGCCTGCGCAGCGGCTCGCGGCGCGATTCGCCGATGCCGCGGTAATCGAAGGTGAGCACGGTGAAGCCGCGCTCCGCGAGGTAATCCGCGAACCTGCCGTAGAACTGGCGCTTGACGCCCGTCGCGGCATGCAGCAGCACCGCGCGGCGGGCAGGACGCTCGGGGCGATACAGCGTCGCCGCGAGCCGGTAGCCGTCGCGCGCCTCGATCTCGAGCGCCTCGCTCACGCCGGCTTCGGTACCGGGCGCGGCTTGCCCTGGTGGTCGATGGCGACGAAGGTGAGCGTGGCCTCGGTGACCTTGACGACGCGGGTGTCCTCGCGCCCGCGCTCGGCGTAGACCTCGACGTTGACCGTCACGGAGGTGTTGCCGACGCGCACCACGTCCGCGTAGAAGGACAGCACGTCGCCGATCTGCACCGGCTGCTTGAAGACGAAGGAGTTGACCGCGACGGTAGCGACGCGCCCGCGCGCCACGCGCCCCGCCACGGTGCCGCCGGCGACGTCCACCTGCGCCATGATCCAGCCGCCGAAGATGTCGCCGTTGTGGTTGGCGTCCGCGGGCATCGGCACCACGCGCAGCGCCGGGATCTTCCCCTTCGGCAGCGCGAGCCCCGGGGGCTGGTGGGAGGCCCGACCCATGCCGCCGGCTACTGCTGCTTCTGGCTCTCGAGGTAGTGCAGCGGCCCGCCGCGGAAAGGCGCGAAGCCGGTGCCGAAGATGAGGCCGGCGTCGACCATGTCGGCGTCGCCCGCGATTCCCTCCGCGAGCACGCGCTTCGTCTCGGCGAGGTAGGGCTCGATCAGCGACTCGACAAGGTCGGGCTGGAACGGCCCGGCGGCATCCTTCGCCGGCCTGCCGTTCTCGTAGCGGTAGATCCCCTGGCCCGTCTTGCGGCCCAGCTGCCCGAGCGCGACCTTCTCCAGCAGCACCTTGGGCGGCTCGATCTCCCCGCCGGCGCCCTTCTTGGCGAGCTCCCTGCCGGCATGCAGGCAGATGTCCAGGCCCACGGTGTCGGCCAGCTCGATCGGCCCCATCGGCATGCCGAACTGCTCCATCGCGGCGTCGATGGTCTCGGGCTTCGCGCCCTCGTCGAGCATGCGGAAGGCGTTCTGCAGGTACGGCCCGAGCACGCGGTTGACGAGGAAGCCGGGCGAGTCCTTCACCGGCAGCGGCAGCTTGTCGATCTGGCGCACGAAGGCTGCGGCGCGCTGCGCGTGCTCGGGGTTGGTGTCGTCCGCCGAGACCACCTCGACCAGCATCATCTGCGGCACCGGGTTGAAGAAGTGGATGCCGACGAGGCGCGAGGGATCGGCGAGGCCCTGCGCGATGTCGGCGAGCTTGAGGCTCGAGGTGTTCGAGGCGAGCACCGCATCGGGCTTGGCCACGGCCTCGAGCTTCGCGAACAGCTGGCGCTTCGCCTCGAGGTTCTCGAAGATCGCCTCGATGATGACGTCGGCGCGCGCCGCGCCCGCGCCGGAGGCGTCCGGGACGAGGCGGTCCATGGCGTCGCGCTCGCGCCGCGGATCGCGCAGCCGCCGCGCGAACAGCTTTGCCGCGCGGCCGACCGCCGGCGCGAGCCGCTCGGGCGTCGTGTCCTGCAGCGTCACCGTGAGGCCGCGCATGGCGCAGACCGCCGCGACGTCGCCCCCCATCACCCCGGCCCCCACGACGTGGACGTGGCGCGCCCGCGCGGGCGCGTCCTTGCCCAGGCCCTTCAGCTTCTCCTGCAGGAAGAAGACGCGGATCAGGTTGCGCGTGGTCGGGTGCTCGAAGAGCGTCTTCATCGAGGTGTCGGGGTCGCCCATGCCGGCGAACGGATCGCCGTCGTACCTCTGCCAGGCATCGAGGATCGCGTAGGGCGCGGGATAGTGCTCGCGCCGCGCGCGCTTGGCGACCCGCTTGCGAGCCTGCGAGACGACCATGCCGCGCAGCGGGCCGAGCATCAGCCGGTCCATGAGCTTCAGCCGGCGCGGCGGTGGCGCCTGCAGCGTCACCATGCGCGCGGTGTTTTCCAGGATGCGAAGCGGCACCGCCTCGGTCACCAGACCCATGCGCCGGGCGCGCTTCGCGTCCAGCGTCTTGCCGGTGAGGATCATGTCCAGCGCCGCCGCGGGTCCGACCAGCTTCGGCAGCCACTGCAGGCCGTGCCAGAGCGGCCAGATGCCGAGCATCACCTCGGGGAAGGAGAGCCTCAACTTCGGGTCGTCCAGGGCCACGCGATAGGTGCAGGCGAGCGCGAGCTCCAGGCCCCCGCCCATGCAGAAGCCGTTGATCATCGCGGTGGTGGGGAAGGGCAGGTCGCGCACCTTCTGCACGGTGTCCCAGCCGAGCCTGGTGAAGTCCACCGCCTCCTCGGCGGTGGTGAAGCCCGCGAAAGTCTTGATGTCGGCGCCAGCGATGAAGCTCTCCTTCGCCGAGCCGATGACGAGCCCCTTGGGGGCGGCGGCGCGGATCGTGTCGAGCGCCGCGCCGAGCTCCTCCAGCGCCTCGCGCGAGAAGGTGTTGACGGACTCGCCGGCCTTGTCGAAGGTGAGCCAGGCAAGCCCCTGCGGATCCTGGTGCCAGCGCCAGTGGCGGGTGGCGGTGATCGCGGCCGGCCGGTCCACGCGGGCTCTCCTAGAGCGCTTCGACCAGCATCGCGCCGCCCAGGCCGCCGCCGATGCAGATCGAGGCGATGCCGCGCTTCGCGTTCTTGCGCCGAAGCAGCCGCAGCAGGTGCAGGACGATCCTTGCGCCAGACGCCCCGACCGGATGCCCCAGGGCCACTGCGCCGCCGTCGACGTTGAGCCGTTCCTCGTCCATGGCGCCCTGGGCGCCCTCCAGCCCGAGCTGCTCCCGGCAGTACTTCTCGTCCTTCCACGCCGCCAGGCAGCCCAGCACCTGCGCGGCGAACGCCTCGTTGATCTCCCAGTAGTCGAGGTCGTTCAACTGCAGCTTGTGGCGCTTGAGGATCGGGGTGGCGGCGTGCACGGGCCCCAGGCCCATCTGCGCGGGGTCGAGCCCCGCCCACTCGGCGTCGAGGATGCGTCCGATGGGGGTGAGCTTGCGCTGCTCGACCGCCTCCTCGGAGGCGAGGATGAGCCAGGCGGCGCCGTCGGTGATCTGCGAGCTGTTGCCGGGGGTGACGTTGCCGTACTTGCGGTCGAAGAAGGGCTTGAGCTTGGCGAGGTTCTCCATCGAGGAGTCGTTGCGCACGCCGTCGTCGAGCGTGTAGGTGTTGCCCTGGGCGTCGTAGAGCGCCTCCACCTCGCCGCCGCCCGCGGCGAGCGGCCCCTCGGCCTGCGCGCGCACCGCGCGCTGGTGGCTGCGCACCGAGTAGGCGTCCATCTGCTCGCGCGTGATGCCGAAGCGATGCGCGAGGTTCTCCGCGGTCTGGCCCATGAGCAGCCCCACCATCGGGTCGGTGAGGCCCTTCATGATGCCGATCACCGGCGCGAGCATGGCCTTGAGCGGCAGCCTGGCGAAGAGCGCCGCGCGCTGGCCCGTGGTGCGCGCGCCCGCCATCGCGGCGAACCACAGCACCACGGCGTCGCTGTAGAGCAGCGGCGCGCGCGAGAGCGCATCCGTGCCGCCGGCGAGCACCAGGCTCGAGCGCCCGGCGAGGATGTTGCTGATTCCCGAGTCGAGCGCCTGCATGCCCGAGGCGCAGTTGCGCATCACGGTCCAGCCGGGCACCTGCTGCCCGCAGCCCATGCGCAGCGCCACCACGCGGCCGATGTTCACCTCGTCGACCGAAGGCGCGGCGCAGCCGAGGATCACCTCGTCGAGCTCGCTCGGGGCGAACTTCTGGCGCACAAGGAGCGCCCGCCCGGCTTGCGTAGCGAGGTCTCCCCCCGAGAACGGCCCCGGGCGGTTCCTCGCCTTGAGGAACGGCGTGCGCGCGCCGTCGATGACGTAGATGGGCTTGGCGAACATGTCAGGCGGCCTTTGCGGAAAGCGTCTTTTCCTGGGACAGCTTCTGCATCACCTCGGCCCGGCCGAAGTCCTGCGGGAAGTCGTCCACCTTGATGACCTGCTTGCGCAGCGTCTCCTTGCGCTGCCACTGCGCGAGCTCCTCGGCGCCGATCAGGTTCTGCTCACGCGCGAGCGTCCCCAGGTCCACGCCGAGGCGCGGCTTGAGCTTGCCCTTCTTCACCGCCTTGCGCAGCTTCTCGTCGATCGGCTCGCAGGCGAGCGTGGCGAGGAACGCGGTCTCCACCACTGCGGTCGGATCGGCCTCGCCCTTCGGGAGGTACATGCCCGCGGTGAGGCGATCGCGCGTCGCGCCGGGCTCGAGCAGGATCTGCGCGCACTCGCGGTTCCTCGAGTCGAGCGGCGGGCGGAACGACATGCCGAGCGGGAAGATGGTCCAGCGCAGCAGCGTCGCCACCGACTTGATCGGGAAGTTGGAGAGGATGGCGTCGATCGCCTCCTGCGCGCGGTACAGCGCATCGCGCACCACCCAGCGGATGAGCGGGATGTCCTCCTTGTTGCGCCCCTGGTCCTCGTAGTGCTTGAGGGTGGCCGAGACGAGGTACAGCATCGAGAGCACGTCGCCGAGACGCCCGGAGATCTTCTCCTTGCGCTTGAGCGCCCCGCCCATCGCGAGCATGGACACGTCGGCGAGGAAGGCGAAGGCCGCGGCGAGGCGCGAGGTGAAGCGGTAATAGTGCTGCGTTTCCGGGGCCCCGTTCGCCGGCACCTGCCCCAGGCGCGAGCTGGTGACGCCGTGCACGAAGGTGCGCACGCCGTTGGAGATCGTGTGCCCGATGTGGGAGGTGAAGGCGTCGTCGAACTCGATCGACGCCTCCTGCCCGGTGAGCTCCTTCGCGGCACGCATTTCGCGCAAGACGTAGGGGTGGCAGCGGATCGCGCCCTGGCCGAAGATGATGAGCGTACGCGTGAGGATGTTCGCGCCCTCGACCGTGATGCCCACCGGGAGCACCTGGTAGCCGCGCCCGACCCAGTTGTTGGGGCCGAGGCAGATGCCCTTGCCGCCGTGGATGTCCATCGAGTCGTTGACGATCAGGCGCGCGCGCTCGGTCATGTGGTACTTGGCGATCGCCGAGATGACGGCGGGCTTCTCGCCCAGGTCCACCGCGCCCGCGGTCATGATGCGCGTCGCGTCCATCATGTAGCAGTTGGCGGCGATGCGGCCGAGCGCCTCTTCCACGCCCTCGAGCTTGCCGATCGGCGTCTTGAACTGGCTGCGCACCCGCGCGTAGGCGCCGGTCACGCGCGCGAGCGCCTTGGCGCCGCCCACCGAGGAGGTCGGCAGCGAGATCGAGCGGCCCGCGGCGAGGCACCCCATCAGCATCATCCAGCCCTTGCCCGCGTAGTCCTTGCCGCCGATGATCCAGTCGATCGGCATGAAGACGTCTCTTCCGGAATTGGGCCCGTTCTGGAACACGGCGTTGAGCGGCAGGTGGCGCCTGCCGATGTTGACGCCCGGGTGACTGGTGGGAACGAGCGCGCAGGTGATGCCGAGGTCCTCCTTGTCGCCGAGAAGGTGCTCGGGGTCGTAGAGCCGGTACGCGAGCCCGAGCAGCGTCGCCACGGGCCCGAGCGTGATGTAGCGCTTGTCCCAGGTGACGCGCATGCCCAGCACTTCCCTGCCCTGGTAGGTGCCCTTGCACACCACGCCGTAGTCGGGAATGGAGGCCGCATCCGATCCGGCTTCGGGGCTGGTGAGCGCGAAGCAGGGCACTTCCTGGCCCTTGGCGAGCCGCGGCAGGTAGTGGTTCTTCTGCTCCTCGGTGCCGTAGTGCAGCAGCAGCTCGGCGGGCCCGAGCGAGTTGGGCACCATCACCGTGACCGCGAGCGCGTTGGAGCGCGTAGAGAGCTTCATCACCACCGCCGAGTGCGCGAGCGCCGAGAACCCCAGGCCGCCGTACTTCTTCGGGATGATCATGCCCAGGAACCCCTTGTCCTTGATGGTCTGCCAGACCTGCGCCGGCAGGTCGTAGCGCTCGTGGGTGACCTCCCAGTCGTTCACCATGGCGCAGACTTCCTCGCAGGGGCCGTCGAGGAAGGCCTGCTCCTCGGCCGAGAGCTTCGGCGCGGGAATCGCGAGCAGCCGGTCCCAGTCCGGCTTGCCCGAGAAGAGGTCAGCATCCCACCACACCGTGCCCGCGTCGATCGCCTCCTTCTCGGTCTGCGACATGTCCGGGAGGATGCGGCGGTAGATGGCGAGCACGTGGTCGCTGAAGAGCGCGCGCCTGAGCGGCGCGATGTTGGCGATCGCCGCGAGCGCGGCGAAGGGCGCGAACACCAGCCAGCTCGCGAGCGCCGGCCACTCGAAGGCGATCGCCCAGGTCGCGAGCACCAGGCCCGCCCCGAGCGTCCAGACGAGGATCGGCGCCTGGAAGTAGGCCAGCAGCAGCAGGACGGCGAGGGTTCCGAGCGCGAAGCCGAGCATGGGTGTCCTCCTTGCGGTGTGGCCTAGGCGGCCTTCTTGACGTCGTGGGCGCCGCGCAGCGGCGCGGTGAGCCCGGCGAGCAGGAACGCGCTCAGGCGCTGCTCGAGCAGGCGCGCGTCGTAGCGGTCCTCGGGCTTGCACCCGGCGATCAGCTGCACCGTGTCGGTGGCGGCGAGCGTGTAGGCGAGCGTGCCGAACATGAAATGCATGCGCCAGATGAGCTCCTCGCGCGGCATCTCGGGCAGCGCGCGCTCGAACGCCGCCTTGAAGCGCTCCATCGCCGGCGCGTACAGGCCGCCGATCAGGGCGCGGATCTGCTTCGAAGGATCGGTGTAGGTGCGCCCGAGCAGGCGGATGAAGTTGCGCCCGCCCTTCGCGTCCTCGATCATGCGCAGGCTCGCGCCGATGAAGGCGCCGATGATGGCGCGCGGCCCGAGCGCCCGCCCGCCGGACTCCTTTTCCAGCCGCTCGAGCGCGGCGATGCGCTCCCCGTTCATGGGGTCGAGCCGGCGCCGGAACACCGCCTCGATGAGCGCGTGCTTGGAGCCGAAGTGGTAGTTGACCGCGGCGAGGTTGACCCCGGCGCGCGCGGTGAGGCTTCGCATCGAGGTGCCCTCGAAGCCGTGCTGCATGAAGAGCTCCTCGGCCGCATCGAGGATGCGGAGCTGGGTTTCGCGATGGGGCTTGACGGCGCGGAGTTCCATGGCAGAGTCAGTTAAACGAACGTTTGAATGATAGCCTCGGCGCATCGCGCGCGTCAAGGCTTGCCCGAAACCGAGATCGCCTTGCGGATGAACGCCTTCTTCTGGCTCTTGTCCTCGATTTCGTCGGCGATGAGAAGGTAGAGCTCTCCCTCGTCGCGCGCCTTCATGGCCGCGCGCTTGACCCCACGCGGGCCACCGCGCCGATGTACTCGGCGAGCCGCCGCTCGGCGCGCTCCAGCACCCCCGCAATATAGAATGCGCGCCTTTCCATGGCTACCCACGCGCACCACCGCTCGGCGCCCACCGGGCCGCTGAGGCGGGGCGAGTGGCGCGCCGCCGCGGCGCTGCTGCCCTACCTCTGGGAGTTCCGCGGCCGCGTGCTGCTGGCGCTCGCCTGCCTGGTCGCGGCGAAGCTCGCCAACGTCAGCGTGCCGCTGGTGCTCAAGGAGGTCGTCGACGGCCTCGACCCGAAGCTGGCGCTGGTCGCGGTGCCCGCCGCGCTGCTCGCGGCCTACGGCCTGCTGCGCTTCTCGACGACGCTCTTCGCGGAGCTGCGCGACGTGCTGTTCGTGCGCGTCATCCAGCGCGCCATCCGCCAGGTGGCGCTCGGCGTGTTCCGCCACCTGCACGGCCTGTCCCTGCGCTTCCACCTCGACCGCCAGACCGGGGGCATGACGCGCGACATCGAGCGCGGCACGCGCGGCATCTCGTCGCTGCTCAACTACATGATCTTCTCGATCCTGCCCGTGATCCTCGAGTTCGCGCTGGTCGCCGCGGTGCTGGTGGGCAAGTTCGACTGGCGCTTCGCCGCGGTCACCTTCGGCGCGGTCGCCGCGTACATCGCTTTCACGATCGCCGTCACCGAGTGGCGCATGGAGATCCGGCGCCAGGCCAACGAGCTCGACTCGCGCGCCAACACGCGCGCCATCGATAGCCTGCTCAACTACGAGACGGTCAAGTATTTCGGCAACGAGGAGTTCGAGGCGCGCCGCTACGACGAGAGCCTGCGCAGCTACGAGACGGCGGCGGTGAGGACCGAGGCCTCCCTCGGCCTGCTCAACATCGGCCAGGCGCTGATCATCGCCGCGGCGGTGACCGCGCTCATGTTCCTCGTCGCCGAGGGCGTGGTGAGCGGCGCGTTCACGCTCGGGGACCTGGTGCTGGTGAACGGGCTGCTGATCCAGCTCTACATCCCGCTCAACTTCCTCGGCATGGTGTACCGCGAGATCAAGCAGTCGCTGCTCGACATGGAGCGCATGTTCCGGCTCCTCGCGGAGCACCGCGAGGTCGAGGACCGGCCCGGGGCCCCCGACCTGCCGCCGGGCGGCGCGACGGTCGAGTTCCGGGACGTGGACTTCCGCTACGAGGCGGCACGGCCGATCCTGCGCGGCGTGAGCTTCACCATCCCCGCCGGGCAGCGCGTCGCCGTGGTGGGCCACTCGGGCTCGGGCAAGTCGACGCTGGCGCGGCTCCTGTACCGCTTCTACGACGTGACGGGGGGCGCGATCCTGGTGAACGGCGCGGACCTGCGGGCCTTGAGGCAGGCGAGCCTGCGCGCCGCGATCGGCATCGTGCCGCAGGACACGGTGCTGTTCAACGACACCATCCGCTACAACATCCGCTACGGGCGACCCGGGGCGAGCGACGCGGAAGTGGCGGAGGCCGCGCGCGCGGCGCACATCCACGACTTCATCGAGTCGCTGCCCGCGAGGTACGACACCTCGGTCGGCGAGCGCGGGCTGAAGCTCTCGGGGGGCGAGAAGCAGCGCGTGGCGATCGCCCGGGCGCTGCTCAAGAACCCGCGCATCCTCATCTTCGACGAGGCCACCTCGGCCCTCGACTCCAAGTCCGAGCAGGCGATCCAGGCCGAGCTCGAGCGCATCTCGGTAGGGCGCACGGCGCTGGTCATCGCGCACCGGCTCTCCACGGTGATGGACGCCGATGCGATCCTGGTCCTCAGCCGCGGGCGCATCGTAGAGCGCGGCACCCACGCGGAGCTCCTCGCCGCCCGCGGCGAATACGCCCGCATGTGGGCGCTGCAGCAGCAGCGCGCCGAGGCCGAGGCGGTGCTCGAGCGGGCCGAGGCAGCCTGAGCCGCTGCTGAGGTCCTTTCGAGTAATGCCCCGTAGTGCTTTCTTTTGCTTGCATTTTCCAATCCCCCTGGGCTAGACTGCAGGAAAGCCGCAAAGAACCGGGCCGATGCCAACCGCCAGGGAGGAACGCAAGCTGCACTCGCTCGAGAAGATCGTCGCGCTCGTCGCGCTCGCCGCGGTGCTGGCGCTCTCGCTGGGCTTCGCCCAGGCGAAGGACCCCGAGAAGGTGTTCCTGCGCTCGGCCGCGGTGCTGGTGCAGGACGCCGCGAGCGGCGAGACGCTGCTGGCGAAGAACGAGGCGAGCGTGCTGCCGATCGCCTCGATCACCAAGCTGATGACCGCCATCGTGGTCCTCGACGCGGGCCTCGACCTCGAGCGGCGCGTGGCGATCAGCGACGAGGACTACGACTTCGTCAAGGGGACGCGCTCGCGCCTGCGCCCGGGATCGGTGCTCACGAGGAACGAGCTGCTGCTCCTTGCGCTCATGGCCTCGGAGAATCGCGCCGCGGCCGCGCTGTCGAGGACCTACCCCGGCGGCACCGAGGCGTTCGTCACCGCCATGAACGCGAAGGCGAGCGCGCTGCGCATGCACGATACGCGCTTCGTCGACTCGACGGGGCTCTCCGCCGGCAACGTCTCGAGCCCGCATGACCTCGCCCGGCTGGTCGCCGCGGCGCACGCCTACCCGCTGATCCGCGAGTACTCGACGCGCGAGCAGGCGACGGTCAGCGTGCGCGGGCGGGCGCAGGGTTTTCGCAACACGAATGGCCTCGTGCGCTCGAGCCACTGGGACATCGGCCTGTCGAAGACCGGCTACATCAGCGAGGCGGGACGGTGCCTGGTGATGCGCGTGCGGCTCGCCTCGCGCGAGCTGATCGTGGTGCTGCTCGACTCCTGGGGCAAGTACTCGCGCATCGGCGACGCCAACCGCATCCGCAAGTGGCTCGAGACGAGGCTCGCCGCGGGCGAGCACGGCTAGGCGCGGTCCTCGCTGAGGAGGGCTTCCGCGAGGACGTGATGGCGGGGCTGTCGCTGCCGCAGAAGGCGCTGCCCCCGAAGTACTTCTACGACGCCGCGGGGAGCACGCTCTTCGAGCGCATCTGCCGGCTTCGCGAGTACTACCCTACGCGCGCCGAGCTCGCGCTGACGCGCGCGCACCTCGCGGAGATCGCGCGCTTCGCCGGGCGGGGGGTGGAGCTCGTGGAGTACGGCAGCGGCGCGAGCCTGAAGACCCGCCTCCTCATCGCGCGGCTCCGGCCCTCGGTCTACGTTCCGGTGGACATCTCGCGCTCGGCGCTCGACGCGGCGGCCGCGCGCCTCGCGCGCGAGTTTCCGTGGCTCGACGTGCGGCCGGTCCTGGGGGACTTCTCGCGCCCGCTCGAGATTCCCGTGGCGCGGTCCAGGCGCCGGCGCGTGGTGTACTTCCCGGGCTCCACCATCGGCAACCTTACCCCGGAAGGCGCGCAGGCGTTTCTTCACCTCACCTGGGACCAGGTGGGGAGAGGCGGCGCGGCGCTGATCGGGGTGGACCTGAAGAAGGACGCGAACGTGCTGCATGCCGCCTACAACGACGCCAAGGGCGTCACGGCGGCGTTCAATTTGAACCTGCTTACGCGAATCAATCGCGAGCTCGGCGGAGACTTCGATCTGCGCGCCTTCCGCCACTACGCTTTCTACAACGCGCGGCGCGGCAGGATCGAGATGCACCTCGTGTCGCTGCGCGGGCAGCGCGTGCAGATCGGCGGGCACAGCTTCGGCTTCGAGCGCGGCGAGACGATCCATACCGAGAACTCGTACAAGTACTCGGTCGAGGATTTTCGCACGCTCGCCGCCGCCGCGGGCTTCCGGGGCGAGAAGGCCTGGCTTGACCGCCGCGGCCTGTTCTGCCTGCACGGACTGGTCAGCGGCTAGCCGGCGCTACGCCGCCCCGATCCTCGCCGCCTCGCGCCGGTGCCCGATGCCGCGCGAGATGCGCTCGGCGGCCTCCTTGATGAGCGGCCCCCACTGCGGCTTCATGCGGTCGGCGGGCGAGGAGATGGAGAGCGCCGCCACCAGGTGCCCGCCATCGTCGCGCACGGCCGCGGCCACGCAGCGCACCCCGACCTCGGCCTCCTCGGCGTCCGTAGCCCAGCCCTGCCGCTGGATGCGCTCGAGCTCGCGCTCCAGGGCCGGCAGGCTGGCGACGGTGTTCCTGGTGTAGGCGCGCAGGCCCGTGCGCCGCGCGTAGTCGCGCAGGCGCGCGTAGCCTTCCTCGAGCAGGAACAGCTTTCCCGCGGCGGTGATGTGCAGCGGCGCGCGCGCGCCGATGACGTGCACCACGCGCATCGCCGAGCGCCCCGAGGAGGTGCGCTCGACGTAGACGATCTCGTCGTCGTGGCGCACCGAGAGGTTGACGGTTTCGCCCGTCTGCGCGTGCAGCTCGCGCATCACCGGCAGCGCCATCTCGCGCACGTTGATGCGCGATTTCACCAGGTTCCCCAGCTCCAGCAGCCGCATGCCGAGGCGGTAGCTGCCCGGCTCCACGCGGTCCACCATGCGGTCCGATGCCATCGCCGAGAGGATGCGGTGCGCGGTGGACGGGTGCAGCCCCGCGTGCTGCGCGGCCTGCTTGAGCCCGAGCGGCTCGGGGTGCTCCGCCAGCACCTCGAGCAGCTTGAGCATGCGCTCGATGACCTGGATCGGGCTCTTCGCTTCCCTGCGCGTCGCCATGAGAGGCGGAATTCTATCTCACGATGTGAAATGCAGCTATGATGCGCGCATGCGCGTCGGTTTGTTCGTCACCTGCCTCGTCGACCTGGTGCGCCCGCGCATCGGCTTCGCGGCGCTCGAGCTGCTGGAGGCCGCGGGCTGCGAGGTGATCGCGCCGCCCGGGCAGACCTGCTGCGGGCAGCCGGGCTGGAATTCGGGCGACCGCGCCTCGGCGCGCGCGCTGGCCGAGAAGCTGATCGCGGAGTTCGAGGCGTTCGATGCGCTGGTCGTGCCCTCGGGCTCCTGCGCGGGGATGATCAAGCGCCACTATGCCGAGCTCTTCGCGGGCGAGGGGGCGTGGCTCGAGCGCTGTGAGGCGCTCGCCGCGAAGACCTGGGAGCTCGCCGATTTTCTCTCGCGCGCGGCGAAGCCCGGGACCGTGCCGGGGAGGTTCTCGGGCAGCGTCACCTACCACGATTCCTGCTCGGGGCTGCGCGAGCTGGGCGTGAAGGCGCAGCCGAGGGAGCTCCTCGCGCGCATGCCGGGCGTCGAGCTGCGCGAAATGAAGGATTGCGAGACCTGCTGCGGCTTCGGCGGCGCGTTCTCGGTCAAGTTCGGCGAGATCTCGGCGGCGGTGGCGGACGCCAAGTGCGAGCGCATCCTCGATTCGGGCGCCGACGCGGTGGTGCTCGGCGACCTCGGCTGCATCCTCAACATCGAGGGGCGCCTGCGCCGGCGCGGCGAGGAGCGCATCCGCGTGCTGCACCTCGCCGAGCTGCTGGCGGGCAAGGCCTGATGCAGGTCCAATCGCTGCACTTCAAGCGGCGTGCCTCGCAGGCGCTCGCGGATGCGCGCCTGCAGGCCAACCTGCGGCGCTTCGGCAGCGGCTTCGCCGAGAAGCGCGCCGCGGCGCGCGCCGCCTACGGCGTGGAGGCCTTCGAGCGGCTGCGCGCGGCAAGCGCCGCGATCCGCGACCGCGCGCTGGAGAACCTCGACGCGTGGCTGCTGCATTTCGAAGCCGAGGCGACACGCCGCGGCAGCGTGGTGCTGTGGGCCGGGGACGTCGCCGAGGCGCGCGCGCGGGTGCTCGAGATCTGCGCGCGCCACGGCCTGAAGAAGGCCATCAAGTCGAAGTCGATGCTCTCGGAGGAGGCGGGGCTGAACGAGGCGCTCGCCGCGGCCGGCGTGCAGCCGGTGGAGACCGACCTCGGCGAGTACATCCTGCAGCTCGCCGGCGAGCCGCCCTCGCACATCATCGCGCCGGCGATCCACAAGGACCAGGCGCAGGTCGCCGAGCTCTTCGAGCGCCACCACAGGCGCCCGGCCTCGGGCGACATCGAGCGCATGACGCGGGAGGCGCGCGAGGTGCTGCGGCCGCACTTCCTCTCCGCCGATCTCGGCATCTCGGGGGGCAATTTCCTCGTCGCCGAGACCGGGTCGGTGGCGATCGTGACCAACGAAGGCAACGGCCGCATGACCACCACGCTGCCGCGCGTGCACGTCGCGATCACCGGCATCGAGAAGGTGGTGCCCACCCTCGAGGACCTCTCCACGCTCAACCGCGTGCTGCCGCGCTCGGCGACCGGGCAGGAGATCGAGAACTACTTCTCGATCCTCACCGGGCCGCGCCGCGAGGGCGACCCCGAAGGGCCCGAGCACATGTACGTCGTGCTCGTGGACAACGGGCGCACGCGCTTCGTGGGAAGCGAATTGCGGGAGATGCTGCGCTGCATCCGCTGCGGCGCCTGCATGAACCATTGCCCGGTGTTCCAGGCGGTGGGCGGGCACGCCTACGGCTGGGTGTATCCCGGTCCGATGGGCTCGGTGCTGACGCCGGTGCTCAATGGGCTGGAGAGCGCGCCGGACCTGCCGCAGGCGGCGACGCTGTGCGGCGCGTGCGAAGTCGCCTGCCCGGTGATGATCCCGCTGCCCTCGCTCCTGCGCACGCTGCGCGAGCAGCAGATGGAGCGCGGCCTGCGGCCGTGGGCCGAGCGCGCGGCGCTCGCCGCGTGGGCCTTCGCCGCGACGCGCCCGCGGCTCTATGGCCTGCTCACCGCGCTCGCGGCGCGCGCGCTGCGCCTGCTCGGCGGGCCGCGGGGGCGCATCCGGCGGCTGCCCTTCGATCCGGGCTGGACGCAGGGCCGCGACTTCCCGGCGCCCGAGGGACGCACGTTCCGCGAGCTCCATGGCGCAGGCCGCAGATCGCGCGCTTGAGCGCTATGCCTGGCTCTCGGTGGCCGCCGCGCTCGCGACGATCGCGCTCAAGACCGCCGCCTGGCAGCTCACCGGCTCGGTCGGGCTGCTCTCGGATGCGCTCGAGTCGCTGATCAATCTCGCCGCGGCGCTGCTCGCGCTCGCGATGCTGCGCCTCGCCGCCGCGCCGCCCGACGAAGCGCATCCCTACGGGCGCGACAAGGCGCAGTACTTCTCGAGCGGCATCGAGGGCGCGCTGATCGTGTTCGCCGCCGCGGCCATCGTCTACGCGGCGGTGCCGCGCCTGCTCGCGCCGCAACCGCTCTCCACCCCGCTGCTCGGCATCGCGATCTCGGCGGCGGCGAGCGCGATCAACCTCGGCGCGGGACTCGCCCTGATCGCGGCGGGCCGGCGCGCGCACTCGATCGCGCTCGAAGCCGACGGCCACCACCTGATGACCGACGTCTGGACCTCGGTGGGCGTCATCGCCGGCGTCGCGCTGGTGGCGGCGACCGGGTGGCTGATCCTCGATCCGCTGGTCGCGCTCGCGGTGGCGGCGAACATCGTCTGGACCGGGGTGAAGCTGATGCGCCGATCCTTCACCGGGCTGCTGGATGCGGCGATTCCCGAGGCCGAGCGGGCGAAGATCGAGAGAATCTTCGCCGAGTACCGCCCGCGCTACGGGGTGGAGTTCCACGCCCTGCTCACGCGCCAGTCGGGGGCGCGCCGCTTCGTCTCGTTCCATCTCCTCGTGCCCGACGCCTGGCCGGTGGCCGAGGCGCACCGCCTGTCGGAGGAAATCGAGGAGCGCATCCGCTCGCTGGTACCCAACGCCATCCTGCTCACCCACATCGAGCCGATCTCGCACCCCTCGTCCTACGACGACATCAGGCTCGACCGGCCCTGAGCGCGCCGCGCGAAGCGCCCGGGATCGAGCGCCTCGGCGAGGCGGCGCTCGAGCGGCAGCGGCTCGCCCTCGAGCAGGCTCGCGAGCAGCTCCGCGGCGATCCCCGCCCAGAGCAGGCCGCGCGAGCCGTAGGCGAAGGCGCCGTACAGGCCTTCCTGCGCGAGCGCGCCGACCAGCGGCAGCCGGTCGCGCGCCACGGCGCGGAAGGCGACGCGGCCCTCGAGCCGTGCAGGATCGAGCCCGGCGGCCGCGCCCGGCACGATGCGCTCGAGGCGCTCGAGGTTCCCGGCGTGGCTCTCCACGCGCTCGCCTGGATCGTCGTCGTCAAGGTCGAAGCTCGCGCCGGTGAGCACGCGTCCGTCCACCGGAGGCAGCACGAAGCCGCCGCGCAGCACCGCGGTCCTCAGGCTCGCGAGGCGGCCGGGGGGCAGCAGGCTGAGCTGCCCTCGCACCCGGCGCAGCCGCACCGCCGGCTGCGGCGCAAGGCGCAGCGCCTCGGCCGCGTTGGCGAGGATCACGACGGGCGCCGCCGCGATCGCCGCGCCGCGCGCGTCGCGCGCGATCCAGTCGCCGCGGCCGCGATCCAGCGTCGCGGCTTCCTGCTCGAAGCGGGTCTGCAGCCGCGGCCCGCAGCGTGCGAGAAGCGATCCCACGCGCCCACGCGGCCGGAGCCAGCCGGCGCCCGGGAACCAGAGGCCTGCGGCGGTGACCTCCACACCGGCGAGGCGCGATGCCTCTTCGCGCTCGACATGCCGGACGTACTCGGGGGGATAGCCGGCGAGCGCGCGCTGCGCGGCATCCTCCTTCGCGTCTCGCGCGAGCTGCAGCACGCCGCCGCGACGCAGCTCACGGCCCTCGATGTCCTGCCAGAAGAACGCCGACCGGGTCAGGCGGGCGAACAGGCTGTCGTCGGGGGTCACCACGGGGTGGATGATCCCCGCGGGGTTGCCCGAGGCCTCCTCGGCGGGCGCCGCGTGGCGCTCGATCAGGGTCACGTCCCAGCCGCGCGAGGCGAGCCGCTCGCTCACCGCGGCGCCCGCGATCCCGGCGCCGATCACGAGCGCCTTGCGCGCCGCAGGCGCCGGGGCGGGCCGCTGCGCCCGGCGCGGCGCGAGCTCCGCCACCAGCATCTCGCTCTTGCGCGCGAAGCCGCGGCGCTTCGCTGCGCGGAAGCCCGCCTCCCGCAGCGCTTCTCGCACCGGCGCGGCGACGCTCCAGGTGGCGGCCGTAGCGCCTGGCGCGGCAAGACGCCCAAGGTGGCGCAGCAGCTGCGGGGACCACATCTCCGGGTTCTTCGCCGGCGCGAAGCCGTCGAGATAGAAGGCGTCCGCCGCGAGCCGCAGCTGCGGCAGCAGCGCGGCGATGTCCCCGAGCGCGAGCGTGAGCACGACGCGCCCCTGCTCGAGCTCGAGCCGGTGCAGGCCCGGCACGAGCACCGGCCAGGCGGCGCGCAGCTCCTGCGCGAGCAGCTGGAGCTCGTCGTACCTCGCGTGCAGCACCGCGAGGTCCTGCGCGCCGAACGGGTGCTTCTCGATGGAGACGAAGTGCAGCCGCTCGCAGCGTTCGCCGTCGTCCCGCCAGGCCTGCCAGGCGACGAGGAAGGACAGGCCGAAGCCGAAGCCGGTCTCGAGGATCGTGAACCGCGCCCGGCCGCGCCAGCGCGCCGGCAGCCCGTTGCCCGCGAGAAAGACGTGCCGCGCCTGAGCCGGGCCGCCCGCGGCGCTGTGGTAGAGGTCGCCGTACTCCTCGGAGAAGGGCGTGCCGTCGGCGGCGAACGCAAGGCGCGCGGGGCGCAGCGGCTCGAGCATGCGCCGGCGAGTATGACACCGCCGTCGCTTGAGCTAGATCAAGCCCCTCGCCCTCGATCAGTCCTAGCTTTGGGCTCTGCATCTGTCCTCACGGAGGTCGACATGGGTGCCTGGATTGCGTATGTCGCGCTGCTTGGGACGGCCGCGCTGCTTGCCTGGGCGCTCGCGCGGGCGGTGGCGGACATGTGGCGCAGGGCGATGCGCGACGACCGGCCATTGCCGCTCAGCATCATGATGCGGCGGCTGCACATCGAACCGGCCGCCGCCGCGGCCGCGAGTGGGTTTGCCCTGGGCGCCGCGGCGCGGCGTTGCGCGGCCTGTCCGGCAGAGGCCGAGTGCCGCGCATGGCTCGCTTCGGGCAGGCACGAGGGCTACGAGCGCTTCTGCCCGAACGCCGCCTGGCTCGACCGAGCACGCGGCACCGCGGGTTAGAATCGCCCCGTTTCCCGGCGACGCCGCGGCACGAGGCCGCCGCGCGGCCGCGGTCATGGAGGCGATCGATGAACAAGCCCGCAGATCTCAAGCTCGGAGCCGTCCCCTTCTGGATCAACGGCAGGCCTGTCGCGCCGGCCGTCGCGCGCCACGGCGAGGTCTTCAACCCCGCCACCGGCCAGGTGATCCGGCGCGTGCCCTTCGCGGACGCCGGGCTGGTGGACGCGGCCGTGAAGGCCGCGGCGGCCGCGCTGCCGGCCTGGCGCGACACGCCGCCGGTGCGCCGCGCGCGCATCTTGCAGAAATACCTCCAGCTCCTGCAGCGCGAGCAGCAGGCGCTCGCCGCCATCGTCACCGAGGAGCACGGCAAGACGCTGCCCGACGCGGCAGGCTCGGTGCAGCGCGGTATCGAGGTGGTGGAATTCGCCTGCGGCATCCCGAACCTGCTCAAGGGCGAGCACTCCGAGGACGTGGGCTCGGGGGTCGACACCTTCTCGCTGCGCCAGCCCGTCGGCGTGTGCGCGGGCATCACGCCGTTCAACTTCCCGGTGATGGTGCCGCTGTGGATGTTCCCGCTCGCCATCGCCTGCGGCAACGCCTTCATCCTCAAGCCCTCGGAGAAGGACCCTTCGGCCTCGATCCGCATGGCCGAGCTCTTCAAGGAGGCGGGGCTGCCCGACGGCGTCTTCAACGTGGTGCACGGCGACAAGGAGGCGGTGGACGCGATCCTCGCCCATCCGGGCATCCATGCCGTGTCGTTCGTAGGCTCCACGCCGATCGCCAAGTACATCTACGAGACCGCGGCGCGCAACGGCAAGCGCGTGCAGGCGCTGGGCGGCGCGAAGAACCATGCGGTGGTGCTGCCGGACGCGGACCTCGAGTTCGCGGCCGACGCCTTGATCGGCGCCGCCTACGGCTCGGCGGGCGAGCGCTGCATGGCGGTGAGCGCGGTGGTGGCGGTGGGCGCGGCGGGCGACCCGCTGGTGAAGCTGCTCGCGCAAAAGGCCAAGGGGATCAAAGTCGGACCCGGAGACCGCGAGGGCGTGGACATGGGCCCGCTGGTGACGGGCCCGCATCGCGACAGGGTGGCCTCGTACGTGGACGCCGGCGTGAAGGAGGGCGCGAAGCTCGTCGTGGACGGGCGCGAGGGCCGCCCGAGGGAGGGCTTCTTCCTCGGCACCACGCTCTTCGACCAGGTGAGGCCGGAGATGAGCATCTACCGCGACGAGATCTTCGGCCCGGTGCTGGTGGTCCTGCGCGCGAATACGATCGAGGAGGCCATCGTCCTCGTCAACCGCAACCCCTACGCCAACGGCGTCGCGATCTTCACCGAGTCGGGCGGCGCAGCCCGGCGCTTCGCAAACGAGATCCAGGTCGGCATGGTGGGCGTCAACGTCCCGATCCCGGTGCCGGTGGCGTTCTACTCCTTCGGCGGCTGGAAGAATTCGCTCTTCGGCGACCTGCACGTGCACGGGGTGGAGGGCGTCAAGTTCTATACCCGGACGAAAGCGATCACCACGCGCTGGCCGCACCAGGACACGCCGGCGCCGGGGTTGAACATGCCCACGCTCGGCTAGATCAGGGGTGAAGCTCCCCTCCTACGCAACCCTCGCGACCGAGGCGCGCGGCGAGCACCTGCTTGTCGTCACGCTCAACCGCCCCGAGGTCCGCAACGCGATCAACACGCAGATGGGCCGCGACCTGCTCGACCTGTGGACGCGGCTCGCGGAGGATGCGGGCGACGTCCGCTGCGTGGTGCTCACGGGCGCGGGAGACAAGGCGTTCTGCGCGGGCGGCGACCTCAAGGAGCGCGACGGCATGACGGTGGAGGCGTGGCAGGCGCAGCACGAGCTCTTCGAGCGCGCTTTCGCCGCGCTCGTGGAGTGCCCGCTGCCCGTGATCGCGGCGGTGAACGGCGCCGCGTTCGGCGGCGGGCTCGAGCTCGCGCTGTGCTGCGACTTCGTCTACGCCTCGCGCGAGGCGCGCTTCGCGCTCTCCGAGGTGAGCCTGGGCATCATGCCCGGCGGGATGGGCACGCAGAACCTGCCGCGCGCGGTGGGCGAGCGCCGCGCAAAGGAACTGATTCTCGCGACGACACCGTTCGGCGCGGAGGAGGGCGAGCGCTGGGACCTCGTCAACCGCGTCTGCGAGCCGGGCAGGCTGCTCGAGGAGGCCCTCGCCACGGCGGAGAGGATCGCCGCCAACGCGCCGCTCTCGGTGCGCCAGGCGAAGAAATCCGTCCACCACGGCCTGGACATGGACCTGCTCACGGGCTACCGCTTCGAGATCGAGGCCTACAACCGGCTGGTCGGGACCGAGGACCGCCTGGAAGGCGTGCGCGCCTTCAACGAGAAGCGCAAGCCCCGCTTCAAGGGACGCTAGAAGTCGTACAGCTCGGCCGGGTTCTCGGCGAGCACCCTGCGTCGCAGCGCCTCGTCGGGGATCCAGTCCGAGAGCAGGTCCGCGAGCTCGCCGTCGTTCGGCATCCTTCCCCGCAGCATGACGTGAGGCCAGTCCGTGCCCCAGACGACGCGCCCGGGATTCGCCTCCAGCAGCGCGTGCGCGAACGGCGTCACGTCCGCGTAGGGCAGCGCGCCGCTCGAGAGGCGGTAGGGGCCGGAGAGCTTGACCCACGCCCGGCCCGCGCGCACGAGCGCGAGCAGCGCCCTGAATCCCGGATCGTCGGGCCCCTTGCCCTGCGTGAGGTACCCGATGTGCCCGAACACGACGGGCACGGGGAAACCGGCGAGCTGGCGGTCGAGGTCGGGGTATTCGTCCGCGTGCAGCAGGAACTCCATGTGCCAGCGCAATGCGCGGATCCTCTGCGCGAGCGCGCGCAGCTCGGCAAGCGGCAGGGCGCCGCGCGCGTTGCCCGAGTCGGCGATGTTGATGCGCACGCCGCGCACCCCTGCGGCGTGCAACGGCTCGAGCACCGCGCAGTCCGCGTCCGGCGGAACGACCGCCACGCCGCGCAGCCGCTGCGGATCGGCGCGAAGCGCGGCGAGCGTGGCCGCGTTGTCGGTGCCGTATACGCTGGGCTGCACGATCACCGCGCGCTCGACGCCCAGCGCACCCAGCATGCGGCGGAAATCGGCGTAGAGGCAGTCGGGCGGCGTGTAGCGGCGCTCCGCGGCGAACGGGTAGCGAGCCGCCGGCCCGAAGACGTGCGCGTGGCAGTCGCAGGCGAGCGGCGGGAGCTTCAGCGACGGCGCGCGCGGCGCGAAATCGGGAGGCGGGCAGGGGAGCACGGCGCGCGCATTCTATACTCGCGCGCCATGAAGCTCGCCGACTGGTCGCTGCACCTGTACCGCCTGCCGTATGCGCGCGAAGTGGTGTGGGCGAACGCGATCGAGCGCTCGGGCCTCTACGCGCTGCTTGAGCTGGTGTCGGACGAAGGCGCGCGCGGCATCGCGGAAGGGACGCTCAAGCCGACCTGGAGCGGTGTCTCGCCGCGCGCGCTCGCCGCGGCATTCGAGGACTTCCTGATTCCGGCGCTGCGCGGCGTGGATCTTGGCGACGAGGCGGCGGTGGCGCGCAGCCTCGCGGGAATCCCGGAGAACCGCCTCGCCAAGGGCATGATCGGGAGCGCCTGCTGGACCATGCGCGCCGCGGCCGCCGGCAAGCCGCTGTGGCAGCTCTGGGGAGCGGGCCGCACGCGCGAGGTGGCGTGGACGGTGACGCGCCAGGCGCCGGCGGCGATGGCGCAGGAAGCCGCCGAGGTCTGCGGGACGTTCGGCTTCCGCACCCTCAAGGTGAAGGGCGGGCAGGGGCTCGCCACCGACCTTCAGGCGCTCAGGGAGATTCGCGCGGCGGTCGGGGCTGCGGTAGAGCTCTACGTGGACGCCAACAGCCACTACGCGCCGGCGGAGGCGGCGAGCTACGTCGCCGCGCTCGCCGGCGCCGGCGTGACGGTCGCCGAGGACCCCTGCCCCCTGCGGCCCGATCGCGCGTTCGAGGCACTGCAGAAATCGAGCCCCATCCCGATCCTCGTCGATCGCAGTTGCGCCTCGAAGGAGGATGCCGCGTTGTACCTGGAGCGCGGGGCGAGAGCGCTGTCGGCGAAGCCGGGGCGCGTGGGGCTCGCCGAGGCGCGGGCGATCACGGCGCTCGCCGCAGCCGCGGGGGCGAAGACCGCGGTGGGCATCTACGCCGAAAGTGCGCTCGGGACGCTCGTCAACCTGCAGCAGCCGGGGACGATGGCGGCGGAGCAGGCGTTCTTCCCCACGCTGGCGGCTCAGGTGTCGACGCTCATCCCCGACATCCGGGATGGGCGAGTCGAATTGCCGACGGACCCGGATCTGTCGAAGCTCGTGGACCGGGAGGCGGTGAAGCGCCGTGCGCCATAACGAATTGCGTTATATGACGGAGTCCGTTATAGTGCGCTCGTGATCGCGAGCTTCAAGGATCCCGAAGCGAAGCGGATCTGGCAGGGCGAGTTCTCCAGGCGCCTGCCGCAGGGGATCCAGGAAGTCGCTCGGCGGAAACTGCGAATGCTGAACGCGGCACGGACGCCTCCGGACCTGAAGGTTCCTCCGGCCAACCGGCTTGAGGCATTGAAGGGCACCCGTGCCGGGCAGTTCAGCGTCCGGATCAACGACCGATGGCGCATCTGCTTTCGTTTCGCCGCGGGCCAGGCGAGCGACGTAGAGATCGCGGACTATCACTGAGTAGGGTCATGAAGCGATTGCCCAACATTCACCCCGGCGAGGTGCTCCTCGAGGAGTTTCTGAAGCCGATGAATCTCAGCCAGAACGGAATCGCGCGCGCGATCGGTGTTCCGCCACGGCGCATCAACGAGATCGTGCTGGGCAAGCGGGGGATCACGGCCGATACCGCGATCCGCTTGGCCAAACGCTTCAGGACCTCGGAGCAGTTCTGGATGAGCCTGCAAGCCGAATACGATCTCGAGGAGGCGCGACGCGCGCTGGGCGCCGCGGCCTGAGTGCCGGAAGTGGTCCCCGGCCGCGGGGGACTACAATAGGTAGCATGTCGCTGAAACGGACCCACTAGATCCATGGCCAGGCAGGCCTACGACGCCTCCGCGATCCAGGCCCTGAAGGGCCTCGAGCCGGTGCGCCGCATGCCCGGCATGTACACGCACACCGTGCACCCCCTGCACATCGTGCAGGAGGCGATCGACAACGCGGTCGACGAGGCGCTCGCCGGGCACGGCAGGCGCATCACGGTGAGCGTCTTCAAGGACGGCTCGGTCGAGGTCGCCGACGAGGGCCGCGGCGTGCCGGTGGACCTGCACCCGCAGGAGAAGCGCCCGGCGGTGGAGGTCGCCTTCACCATGCTGCACGCGGGCGCGAAGTTCAGCCGCTCGGGGGAAGGCATCTACCACATCTCCGGCGGCCTGCACGGGGTGGGGGTCGCGGTCTCCAACGCGCTCTCGAGGCGCTGCGAGGTCACCGTCTACCGCGGCGGGCAGAAGCACAGCATCGTGTTCGAAGGCGGCGAGCTCAGGCAGAAGCTGAGGAGCGAGCGCTCCAGGGAAGGCCGGCGCACCGGCACCGTGGTGCGGCTCTGGCCGGATCCCAGGTACTTCGATTCGCCCCACATACCGATGGCCGAGCTCGAGCACCTGGTGCGCTCCAAGGCCTACCTGCTGCCCGGCCTGATGACGCTACTGAAGGTGGAGGGCAAGCCGGAGCAGCAATGGAGGTACGAGCGCGGCATGGCGCAGTACTTCGAGCGCATGCTCGATGGCCGGGAGCTGGTCGCGCCGCTCTTCGCGGGCGAACGGTACTTCGACGAGAAGGCCGCCGCCGAGCACGCGGAGATCGAGGCGGGCGAGGGCGCCGCCTGGGCGGTGGGCTGGGTCGCCGAGGGCGAGGTGTTCGCCGACAGCCACGTCAACCTGATCCCTACGCGCTCGGGGGGGACGCACGAGGCGGGATTCAGGAACGGCGTCTTCGAGGCGCTCGGCGCGTTCATCGAGACGCGCTCGCTCGCCCCCAAGGGCGTGAAGCTGGTCGCGGAGGACCTCTGGAGCCGCGCCTGCTTCACGCTCTCGGCGCGGATCGTGCGCACGCAGTTCCACGGCCAGACCAAGGAGAAGCTGACCACGCGCCACGCCGCGCGGCTGCTCGAGCTTTGCGTGCACGACGCCTTCGAGCTGTGGCTCAACCAGCACGCCGAGGACGGCAGGCGCATCGTCGAGCTCGCCATCGAGCAGGCGCTCGCGCGCCTGGCGCGCGGCAAGAAGTTCGAGCGGAAAAAATCGAGCGGCGTGGCGACGCTGCCGGGCAAGCTGGTCGACTGCGCCTCCGGCGACACTTCGCGCACCGAGCTCTTCATGGTCGAGGGCGACTCCGCCGGCGGCTCGGCCAAGGAAGCGCGCGACAAGGAGACGCAGGCGGTGCTGCCGCTGCGCGGCAAGGTGCTGAACACCATGTCCAAGGACGCGCGCACCGTGCTCGCCAACAAGGAGCTGCAGGCGATCGCCACCGCGATCGGCGTCGACCCGCACGGCCCGGAGGACAGCCCGGACCTCGCGGGCCTGCGCTACGGCAAGGTGATCATCATGACCGATGCCGACGTCGACGGCGGGCACATCCAGGCGCTGCTCCTCACCTTCTTCTTCATGCACGCCCCGAAGCTCGTCGAGGCGGGCCACGTCTACGTCGCGCAGCCGCCGCTCTACAAGCTGGAGGTGCCCTCGCAGGGCAAGGGCAGGCCCGCGCGGCGCCTGTACTGCCTGGACGACGACGAGCTCGAGGAGGTGATCGGGCAGCTCCGCAAGGAGAAGGTGAAGGAGGGCGGCTGGGAGGTGTCGCGCTTCAAGGGCCTGGGGGAGATGAGCCCCGAGCAGCTCTGGGAGACGACCATGAACCCGGACACGCGGCGCCTCGTGCGCATGCAGCTCGACGCAAGGCAGCTCAAGGGCGCGCGCGAGACCTTCGAGCTGCTCATGGACTCGGGCGAGGCCGAAGGGCGGCGCAACTGGATGCGCGAGCACTGGAAAACCGTACAGGCCGATGTCTGAAATCGTGGTCTGACCCTGAATTCGGGGGAGGCGTATGGCGAGGAAGAAGCCGCACAAGCCGTACTGGGAGCGCGCCTACAAGGGCCACGCCTACTGGCTGGGGAAGAGGAAGCTCGGCCGCGTGACGCTCGTGGAGAAGGGGCGCTACGGCTGGGAAGGCGGCGGCCGGGCCGGGAGCGCCGAGGACCTCGACAAGGCGAAGAGGGCGGTGGAGGCGGCCGTGGCGATGGCGGACAAGCAGCTCGACCTCTTCCAGTGATGTCGTAAGGCGGAGGCAGTGTTTCGCCCGAGGCGCGCATCGCGCGCCTCAGGCGATCGGAGAAGAACATGGACGATTCCAAGACCCTCGATCTCTTCGGGCCCGAGAACGGCGACGACGCGGCGCCCATAGAGCGCCACGCTTCGCAGGCCTACCTCGGCTACGCGGTCTCCACGGTCAAGGCGCGGGCGCTGCCCGAGATCGCCGACGGCCTGAAGCCGGTGCAGCGGCGCATCCTCTACGCGATGCGCGAGTCGGGCGGGCAGGGCGAAGCCCGCAGCTTCGCCAAGTGCGCGCGCTACGTGGGCGAGGTGCTCGGCAAGTACCACCCGCACGGGGACGCCTCGACCTACGAGGCGCTGGTGCACCTGGCGCAGCCGTTCTCGATGCGCTATCCGCTGATCGAGGGCCAGGGCAACTTCGGCAGCCGCGACGGCGACGGCCCGGCGGCCTACCGCTACACCGAGGCGCGGCTGTCGCGCCACGCCGCGCTGATGCTGGAGGAGCTCGGCGAGGGGACGGTCGACTTCACGCGCAACTACGACGGCAAGTTCGAGGAGCCGGCGCTGCTGCCCGCGCGCGTGCCCTTCGGCCTGCTGAACGGGTCCCTGGGCATCCCGGTAGGGTTCTCGACGCGCATCCCGCCGCACAATCTCGCCGAGGTCGCGGCCGCCGCGGCGCACGTCATCCGCCACCCCAGGGCGAGGCTCGGGGAGGTGATGCAGAAGCTCCCCGGGCCGGATTTCCCGGGCGGCGGGCAGATCATCTCGCCGCCGGAGGAGCTCGCCGCGGCCTACGAGACGGGCCGGGGCTCGATCGCCCTGCGCGCGCGCTGGACGGTCGAGACCCTGGCGCGCGGGCAGTGGCGCGTCGCGGTGACCGAGCTGCCGCACGGCGCGTCCTGCCGCCAGGTGCTCGAGGAGATCGAGGCGCTCGTCAATCCGCGCGCCGCCGCCGGGAAGAAGGACGTCACCCAGGAGCAGAAGCGGCTCAAGCAGTTCGTGCTCGATCTCGTGGAGTCGGTGCGCGACGAGTCCGACCGCAAGTCCAAGCTCCGCCTGGTGATCGAGCCGCGCAGCTCGCGGCAGGACCCGCAGGAGATGATGCGCGCGCTGCTCGTGCACACGAGCCTCGAGGCGCGCTACGCCGTCAACATGACGTGGCTCGGCCTCGACGGCCTGCCGCAGACCAAGGGCATCGTGGAGGTCCTGCGCGAGTGGGGCGAGTTTCGCCTGCGCACCGTGCGCCGGCGCACCGAGCACCGGCTCGCCAGGTGCGAGGAGCGGCTGCACCTGGTGCTCGGAAGGCTCCTCGCCTGGGCGCGCATCGACGACATCATCAAGCTGATCCGCGCCGCCGAGGACCAGGCCGACGCCAGGGCGAAGCTGCAGGCAAGGTGGAAGTTCAGCGAGCGCCAGGCCGAGGACATCGTGAACATCCGGCTCGGCCAGCTGACCCGCCTCGACGGCGTGAAGCTGAACGACGAGCGCAGGTCGCTCGAGGCCGAGCGCAAGAGCCTCAAGGCGCTGCTCGGCGACGAGAAGGAGCTCAAGCGCCTCGTGGTGCGCGAGCTCGAGGAGGACGCCCGGGCCTTCGGCGACGCGCGGCGCACGATCATCAGGCCCGAGGAGCGCGCCACGATCGAGCGCACCGTGCTGGAGGAGCCGATCACGGTGATCCTCTCGAGGAAGGGCTGGGTGCGCGCGAGAAGCGGCCACGGCGTGGACCTGGGCGCGGTGAGCTTCAAGGACGGGGACGCGCGCTACCTCGAGCTCGAGTGCAAGACCACGGACACGCTTGCCGTGCTCGCCTCCGGCGGCAAGGTGTTCGGCGTCGAGGCCGCGGCGCTGCCCTCTGGCCGCGGCGACGGGGCGCCGATGAACACGCTCGTCAACTCGGGGCCGGACGATATCGTCTGGATCGGGCTGGGTGGCGCCGGGCAGCCGCTGCTCATGGCGACGAGCGCGGGCAACGGCTTCCGCTGCAGGCTCGGCGACCTCGCTGCCAGGACCCGCCAGGGCAAGGACTTCGTGAGCGTGCCCCAGGGGGCACGGGCGCTCGCCCCCGTGGCGGTCGGCGAAGGCAAGCTGCTCGCCGCGCTCTCCTCGGACGCGCGGCTGCTCGTGTTTGCGCTCGAGGAGGTGCCGGCGCGGCCCAACGGCGGAGTGGGCGTGCAGCTCATCGCGCTGCCCGAGCAGGTGGCGCTCGCCTCGCTCGCGGTCACCGACGGCAGGAGCTTGGTGGTCTCCGGGGTGAAGCGCAAGAACCGCGCCGTGGAGACGCTGGACGCCAGGCAACTGAAGGAGCACGAGGGCAGGCGGGCGCAGCGCGGGCGCGTCTGCGACGTGGGCTTCCGCCCGGACCGGCTGGGGAGCTAGGTCGACCGCGGAAATCGTTCTCACACATGCTACAATCGTAGCCATGTTGAGAACGGACGCGGCGCACCGCGATGGTCTCGCGCAGCTCATTTTCGGTGCCTACCGGCACCGGGTGCTCTCGCTCCTGCTGCT
>CAZOWR010000004.1:0-36000 GCA_964583645.1 uncultured Enterobacteriaceae bacterium | reverse complement strand
AACGTGGTGCGGGTGCTCAACTTCTTCCGCGCCAACGAGACCGTGTACATGGCGATGCGCTACGAGCGCGGCAGGACGCTGCAGGAGCACATCCGCAAGAAGAGCGGCCCGCTGAAGGAGGAGTGGATCCGCGCCACCTTCGCCGCGCTGCTCAACGGGCTGCGCGAGGTGCACACCGAGAAGCTGCTCCACCTGGACATCAAGCCGGCCAACATCTACGTGCGCAACGACGGCACGCCGCTGCTCATCGACTTCGGCGCCGCGCGCCAGACGCTGAGCGCCCAAGGCGCGCGCCTGCCGCCCATGTACACGCCGGGGTTCGCGGCGCCCGAGCACCACCGCGCGCGCGGCGAGCTCGGCCCCTGGACCGACGTATACTCCGTGGGGGCGAGCATGTATGCGAGCCTCGCCGGGGAGCCGCCGCCGGCGGCGCCCGAGCGGCTGGAGAAGGACCGCATGACGCCGGCCCGCAAGGGCTGGTCGGGGCGGTACTCCGCGGCGCTGCTCGACACCATAGACTGGTGCCTGCGGCTGGATCCCCTGGAGCGCCCGCAGAGCGTGTTCGCGCTGCAGAAGGCGCTCACGGGCGAGCGCGCGCCGGAGATCCGCGGCGAGGCGGCGATCGTGGACCAGCTGAAGGGCGCGCTCCTCAGGCTCGTGCGGCGATGAGATACACCATCTTCAAGGACACCCGGGTCGGCGCCCGCTCCTACAACCAGGACCGCATGGGGTTCTGGAGCGAGGGCGAAGCCCTGATGCTCGCCCTCGCGGACGGCATGGGCGGGCACGCGCGCGGCGAGCTCGCCGCGCAGATCGCCATCGACTGCATCGGCGCGGCGTTCCGCGTCGAGGCGAAGCCGCGCGTTCCCGATCCCGGCGCGTTCCTGCCGCGCGCCATCCAGCGCGCGCACGCCATGATCGTCCACCAGGGCCGCAAGCTCGGGCTCCCCGACATGCCGCGCACCACCGTCGTCGCCTGCGTGCTGCAGGGGGGCTACGCCTGGTGGTCCTTCGTGGGCGATTCGCGCCTGTACCTGATCCGCGACGGGCGCGTGGTGACGCGCACGCGCGACCACACCGTCGTGCAGCAGCTGGTGGATGCCGGCCGCATCCGCGAGGAGGCGGTCGCTGTGCACCCGGACCGCAACAAGCTGCTGCGCTGCCTCGGCGGGCCGGTGGCGCCGCGCATCGACCCCACGGCGACCGCGAGGCTCACCAGGGACGACCTCGTGCTGCTGTGCTCCGACGGCCTGTGGGGGCCGCTCACGCAGCGCCAGATCCTCAACGCGGTGATCGGGCGCGACCCCGACAAGGCGCTGCCCGAGCTGGTCGCGCTCGCCGAGAAGCTCGGCGGGGCCACCTGCGACAACATCTCGGTGCTCGCGCTGCAGTGGCTGGAGGAGGCGGTGCCCCCGAGCGAGGCCGAGATCACGGTGCCGCTCGAGCCCGACACCGAGCTGCGCGTGGCGGGCGCCAGCGCCGAGCTCATGCGCCTGACCGATGCCGACATCGAGCGCCAGATCGACGAGATCAAGGCGGCGCTCAAGAAGCAGGACCCGGAAGGGCGGTGAGGCGCGACGGCCGCAAGCCGGGCGAGCTGCGCCCGGTGGCGATCCAGCGCGGCTTCACGCGCCACGCCGAGGGCTCGGTGCTGGTCGAGTTCGGCCACACGCGGGTGCTGTGCAACGCGAGCGTGGAGGAGCGCGTGCCGCCTTTCCTGCGCGACCGGGGCCGCGGCTGGGTGACCGCGGAGTACGGCATGCTGCCGCGCGCCACCCACACGCGCGGCGAGCGCGAGGCGGCGCGCGGGCGCCAGTCCGGGCGCACGCAGGAGATCCAGCGCCTGATCGGCCGGTCGCTGCGCGCGGTGATAGACCTTGCGGCGCTCGGCGAGCGCACGATTCACCTCGATTGCGACGTGCTGCAGGCCGACGGCGGCACGCGCACCGCCGCCATCACCGGGGCGTTCGTCGCGCTCTACGACGCGCTCGGGTGGATGCGCGGCAAGGGCATGATCGCGGCGCTGCCGGTGAAGGATCTGGTGGCGGCGGTGTCGGTCGGCATGCACGACGGGCAGGCGCTGCTCGACCTCGACTACGGCGAGGACGTCGAGTGCGAGACCGACATGAACGTGGTGATGACCGGCGCCGGGCGCTTCGTCGAAGTGCAGGGCACGGCGGAAGGGCTGCCCTTCGCGCGCGCGGAGCTCGACGCCATGCTCGCGCTCGCCGCCGGGGGGATCGCCGAGCTGATCGCGCACCAGCGCCGCGCGCTCGGCCTGTAGGGGCGCGCGTGAAGTCGCTCGTCCTCGCTTCGGGCAACCCGGGCAAGCGTGACGAGATACAAGCTTTGCTTGCGCCGCTCGGGGTGAAGGTCGTGACGCAGGTCGAGCTCGGCCTCGTCGAGGCCGAGGAGCCGCACGGCACGTTCCTCGAGAACGCGCTCGCCAAGGCGCGGCACGCGAGCTTCGCTACGCGGCTGCCGGCGCTTGCCGACGACTCCGGGCTCTGCGTGGATGCGCTCGGCGGCGAGCCGGGCGTGCACTCCGCGTACTATGCCGGGCACGAGGGCAGCCGCGAGGAGCGCGATGCGCGCAACAACGCCAAGCTCCTCGCTGCGCTCGAGGGGGAGAGCGACCGGCGCGCGCACTACGTCTGCGTCATGGTGCTGATGCGGGGACCGGGGGACACCGCGCCGCTCGTGGCGGAAGCGACGTGGGAGGGCAGCATCGCGCTCGCGCCACGGGGCAGGAACGGCTTCGGCTACGATCCCCTGTTCATTCCCCAGGGGAGCGAGAGGACCTCCGCGGAGCTCGATTCCGAGGACAAGAACGCCTCGAGCCACCGCGGGCAGGCGCTGAGGAAGATGCTGGAGCTGCTGAAGCAATCATGAGCGCAGTCCTGCACGACGCCCGCAGGGTGCGCTTCACGGTGCTGCCGCCGCTTGCGCTCTACGCGCACCTGCCCTGGTGCGTGCGGAAGTGCCCGTACTGCGACTTCAACTCCCATGAGCTGGGCGGGGCTATTCCCGACCGGGAATACGTCGCGAAGCTCGTTTCGGACCTCGAGGGGCTGCTGCCCGCGGTATGGGGGCGCAGGATCGTGAGCATCTTCATCGGCGGCGGGACCCCGAGCCTGTTTCCGCCCGAGGCGATCGACCGGCTGCTCTCGGACGTGCGCGCGCGCATCCCGCTCGAGCCTGACGCCGAGATCACGCTGGAGGCGAATCCCGGGACGGTGGAGGCGGGGAGGTTCCGCGGCTACCGGGAAGCCGGCGTGAACCGCATCTCGCTCGGGGTGCAGAGCTTCTGCGACGCCATGCTCCAGAAGCTCGGGCGCATCCACTCCGCGGACGAGGCGCGCCGCGCGATCGAGGTCGCGCAGGCGAATTTCGAGAACATCAACCTCGACCTCATGTACGGGCTGCCCGGGCAGGCGCTCGAGATGGCGCGCTCGGATGTGGCGGAGGGCGTGCGCTGGGGTACGACGCACTTGTCTGCCTACCAGCTCACGATCGAGCCCAATACCGTCTTCTGGTCCAAGCGCCCGGTGCTGCCGGAGCACGACCTGTGCGCCGACATGCAGGAGATGGTGGAAGAGACTCTGGGTACGGCCGGCTTCGAGCACTACGAGACCTCGGCCTTTGCGAAAACCGGCCGGCGCTGCAAGCACAACCTCAACTACTGGGAGTTCGGCGACTACCTGGGGATCGGGGCGGGCGCCCACGGCAAGGTGAGCTTCGCCGACCGCGTGACACGGCACGAGCGCATCAAGCAGCCGCGGGAGTACCTGGCGGCGGCCGAGACGATGCAGGAGCGGGCGGTAGACCCGAAAGAGCTGCCGTTCGAGTTCATGCTGAATGCAGCGAGGCTGGTCGAAGGGTTTCCGGCGGACCTGTTCTCCGCTCGAACGGGGCTGCCGCTTTCGTTGCTTGACGAGGCGATGGCAAGAACTGCCGGACTCGGTTTGATCGAGCGGGACATGAGGATGGTTCGGCCGACGGCGCGCGGGCGCCGGATGTTGAACGATCTCGTTTCCGCTTTCCTGGATTCGGCCTCGCAAGAGCGCGGAGGGCGGGCAGATGCGGGGGGTTAACTGGTACTTCGGGGCGGTGCTCTTGGCAGTCGGCTGTCCACCGCTTCCACATGCCCGCTGCAACGCTGTTCAGCGGCGACCGCACGACGATCGATCGAGTTCCGATCGCGGCGCGGACGGCATCCTCGTCGAGGAAGTACCCGGGCTCGGGAAACGCGGACTTCAGCGCCGCGGCCAGCCGCTCGGCTCCGGCATGCACGGCGATGACGATGTCGATGTCGTGCGTCGCGCGCGGCTCGCCCTGGAGGCTGGACACCACCGACCCGGCAATCATGTGCTCGATACCGGCGGCTCGCAGCCGCGCGACGACCCGCTTCAGGAGATCCGCTTGCGGCATTGCGCGAGGCGCTCGCGCTCGAGCTGCCGCAGCGCCTCGGGCCCGAGATGCGGAAAGCGGCGCTCGAGCCCGGTCCGCAACAGCGCGCGAGCGAATGCGGTCAGCTCGAAGGCCTTGCGCAGCCGGGCTTCCGGCCCCATCCGGCGCAGTGCCCGCAGATAGAGCGCGTGGTTCGGGGGGGCTTCAGCTGGACCATCGGCTCATTGTAGCGGCTGGGTCACTTGCGTCGGAACACGAAGTCGCGCACCTCGTGCCCCAGCTTGAGTCCCCGGTGCTCGAACTTCGTGAGCGGGCGCGCCGCGCCCGCCGCGTTCCGCTCCAGCATCGGCTCGGCCGACAGGACGGCCTCCATCTGCTCAGCGTAGTTCGCCCAGTCCGTCGCCGCATGCAGATAGCCGCCCGGCGCGAGCTTCCTCGCCGCGAGCGAGGCGAACGCCGGCTGCACCAGACGCCGCTTGTGGTGGCGCTTCTTCGGCCAGGGATCCGGAAAGAAGAGGTGGATTCCGGCAAGCGAGCCGTCGGCGATCATGCACTCGAGCACTTCCGCCGCGTCGTGGCGGATGACGCGCAGGTTCTTCGGCTCCATGGCGCTTATGCGCCGCAGCAGGCTCCCCACCCCCGGCCCGTGCACCTCTACGGCGATGAAGTCGATTTCCGGGTTCGACTGCGCGATCGCGGCGGTCGTCTCGCCCATTCCGGAGCCGATCTCGAGCACGACCGGCGCCTTGCGCCCGAAGACCGCCGTGAAATCGAGGATCGAGTCGGCGAAGGCGACGCCGTAGCGCGGCAGCAGCTCGTCCAGCGCCCGCTGCTGCGCCGGGGTGGTCCTTCCCTGGCGCAGGACGTAGCTGCGGATCGGACGGATCAAGCCGCCTTGGGCTGCGAGCGGGAGATGGTTCCTTCGGCGGGCGAGGAGGGCGCGGCCGAGTAGAGCTTCTTCGGCATGCGCCCGGCGAGGAAGGCCTCGCGCCCGGCTTCCACCGCGAGCTTCATGGCGCGCGCCATGCGCAACGGGTCCTTGGCCGCGGCGATGGCGGTGTTCATGAGCACGCCGTCGCAGCCCAGCTCCATGGCGATCGAGGCATCGGAGGCGGTGCCGACGCCCGCATCCACCAGCACCGGCACCTTCACCCGGTCGATCACGAGCTGCAGGTTCCAGGGGTTGAGGATGCCCATGCCCGAGCCGATGAGCGAGGCGAGCGGCATCACCGCCACGCAACCCGCTTCTTCAAGCATCTTCGCCTGGATGGGGTCGTCCGAGCAGTACACCATCACCTTGAAGCCTTCCTTCACGAGCTGCGCCGCGGCCTTCAGCGTCTCGGGCATGTTCGGGTAGAGCGACTCCGCATCCCCCAGCACCTCGAGCTTGACGAGGTCGTGGCCGTCGAGCAGCTCGCGCGCAAGCCGCAGCGTCCTCACCGCGTCCTCGGCGCTGTAGCAGCCGGCGGTGTTCGGCAGGTAGGTGAATTTCGAGGGCGGCAGGAATTCGAGCAGCGACGGCTCGCCGCGCCTCTGGCCGATGTTGGTGCGCCGGATGGCGACCGTGACGATTTGCGCGCCGGAGGCCTCGATCGCTGCACGCGTCTGCGCGAAGTCCTCGTACTTGCCGGTGCCTACAAGAAGACGCGAGGAGTACGTTTTCCCCGCTACGACGAGCGCGTCCATCTCTAGCCTCCGCCCACTGCGACCACGATCTCGAGCCGGTCGCCGTCCAGTACCATGGTGGAGCCGTGCGCGCTCTTCGGCACGATCTCGCCGTTCTTCTCCACGGCGATCTTCTTGCCGGCGAGCGCGAGGTGCTGGACGAGGTCCGAAAGCGGCATCGGGTCGTCGTACCTCCTTACGTCGCCGTTCAACACGATCTCGATCATCGTCGTCCCTGGAGCGGGTGATGGGAATCGAACCCACGTAACCAGCTTGGGAAGCTGGTGTTCTGCCATTGAACTACACCCGCCCGATTCCTCAAATTGTATGTCATGCGCCGGCCGTGATCACCGGTGAACCGGGCTCTCGGTCCGATCGATCAGCTGCGCCGTATTGTCCAGGGAAAGTCCCGGGCGCAGGTCGCCCAGATCGCGCGCCACAACCCTGAAAGCCTGCCGAGGATGAGCGGCGCACCGGGTCTCCAGCCCGCGCCGCAGCGTTTCCTTGACGAGCTCCGGGAGCGGGCGACCGAGGCGGCGCGCCTCGGCTTTCAGCCCGGCCGCCACGTCCTCATCAAGGGTCAGCGTAGTCCGCATGATTTCATGCTACGAGGCAGACAGCATGCTGTCAAAGCGGCGCGGCGGAGCACACCAGCGCAGGATTAGAATTCGAACCCATGCCCTACTCCGTGGAAGGCAAGCTGGTCGTGGCGATCTCCTCGCGCGCCCTGTTCGACTTCGAGGAGGAGAACCGCGTCTTCGAGGCCGAAGGCGAGAGCGCCTACCTGAAGCTGCAGTACTCGCGCCTGGACGTGCCGGCGAAAGAGGGCGTCGCCTTCCACCTCGTGAAGAAGCTGCTCGCCTTCAATACCCGCGAGGCGAGCAGGGTGGAGGTGGTGATCCTGTCGAAGAACGACCCGGTCTCGGGCCTGCGCGTGTTCCGCTCGGCGGAGAAAGCGGGACTCAAGCTCGAGCGCGGCGTGTTCACGCGCGGCAGGAGCCCGTATCGCTACCTGGACGCGCTCAAGGCCAACCTCTTCCTCTCGGCGAACGAGCACGACGTGATGAGCGCGCTGGATGCCAGCGTGCCCGCCGCGCGCGTGGTGCCGGAGTCGGCGCAGGCCGCGGGCCGCCACGCGGGCGAGGTGCGCATCGCGTTCGACGGCGACGCGGTGCTCTTTTCGGACGAAGCCGAGCGCGTGTACCAGGCCGACGGCCTGGAGGCCTTCACGCGCCACGAGACGCTGCACGCGCTCAAGCCCCTGCCGCCGGGCCCGTTCAAGCCGCTGCTGGAGGCGCTGCACCGGCTGCAGGCGGCGGCCGGGACCGAGGTGCCGGTGCGCGTGCGCACGGCGCTGGTCACCGCGCGCAGCGCCCCGGCGCACGAGCGCGCGGTGAGGACGCTGATCGACTGGAACATCGCGGTGGACGAGGCGATGTTCCTCGGGGGCCTGGACAAGGGCGAATTCCTGAGGAGCTTCGAGCCCGACATCTACTTCGACGACCAGCGCGGGCACGTGGAATCGGCGCAGCAGCACGTCGCCACCGGCCACGTGCCCTTCGGGGTCGCCAACCTCGCGAGGAGCTCGCCATGAAGGCCATCAAGTACACGCTCTACGGCGCAGGCGTGCTCGTCCTGCTCGCCGCGCTCGCGCTCGGCGCCGCGGTCGCGATCGTGGACGGCGCCTTCGTCAAGTCGCGCCTCGAGCGCATGATGAAGGAGAAGAACCGCACCCTCGCGATCGAGGGCGTGCCGGCGCTGAAGCTCTTCCCGGTCGCGGGGATCACCCTCGGCAAGACCTCGCTCTCCGAGCCGGGGAGCAGTCAGACGTTCGTCGCGCTCGAGTCGCTCGACGTGGCGGTACGGGTGATGCCGCTCCTCTCCGGAGAGATCGCGATCCAGACGCTCAAGCTGTCGGGACTTACCGCAAACGTCATTCGACGCAAGGATGGCCGGATGAACTTCGATGATCTCGCGGGCGAAGCCCGCGAGACGCGCGAAGCGCAGGGGCCGCCGCCTCTGCTGAGGATCGCCGAGATGGACGCGCAGCGCGTACAGATCAACTACCGCGACGAGGCGACGGGAAGGGAGCTTGCGCTTTCGGACTTTTCGCTCAAGGCCGGCCAGCTCGACGGCGCCTCTCCCGGCCCGGTGAGCCTCTCGGCGCGCCTCACAGGCAAGCGCCCGGAGGTGGACCTCGCGGCGCAGGCGGGCGGTGCGCTGCGCTTCGACCTCGCGCGCTCCGAAATAGGCCTCGAGGGCTTCTCGGCGAAGCTCAAGGGGCGGGCCGACCGCGACGCGGTGAACGCGGAGCTCTCGGCGCCCAAGCTCGAGATCACGCCTGCGCGGGCGGGGGGCGAGGCGATCACCGGCTTCGTGCAGGTGAAGGGACCGCAGCGCAGCGTGGACGCGAAGCTGCGCATCGCGGCGGTGCAGGGCACGGCCGCCGACCTCTCGATCCCGGGACTCGCGCTCGAGCTCGACGCCAGGGCGGCGGGCCAGGCCGTGAAGGCGAAGCTGGAGGGCGCGCTCAAGGCCGACCTGCGCAACGAGCGGCTGCAGGCGGATCTCGCGGGGAAGCTCGACGACTCGACCATCAAGGCGAAACTTGCGGCGACGAAGCTCGCCCCGCTCGCGGCCAGCTTCGAGCTGAGCGCGGACCGCCTGGATCTCGACCGCTACGCGCCGCCGAAGAAGGAGGCGGGCAAGCCCGGGGAGCCGATCGATCTCTCCGGGCTCAAGGGACCCACCGTGAACGGCAAGCTGAGAATCGGCGCGCTCACCGCGCGCCGCGTGAAGCTCTCGGACGTGAAGGCGGAGCTCAAGCTCGCCGGGGGCAGGCTCGAGGTCGCGCCGCACTCGGCAGCGCTGTACGGCGGGACCACCTCGGGGAGCCTCACCGCGGACGCGAACGGCAACCGCGTGACGCTCAAGGAGACGGCGAAGGGCGTCAACGTGGGGCCGCTGCTGCGCGACGCCGCGGGGCAGGACCGGCTCGAGGGCCGGGCGAACGTGAACCTCGACGTGGCCACGGCCGGCGCGAGCGCCGCGGCGATGAAGAAGGCGCTCGGCGGCAAGGCGAACGTGGAGCTGCGCGACGGCGCGGTGCGCGGCTTCGACCTCGCGGCGTCCTTCCGCGACGTCAAATCGGTGCTCGGCTCGAAATCGGCGAAGGGCGAGGACAGGTCGAAGAAGACCGACTTCTCCGAGATCACCGCGAGCTTCGACATCAAGGGGGGCGTGGCGCGCAACGACGACCTGCAGGGCAAGTCGCCGTTCCTGCGCCTCACCGGCGCGGGCAACCTCGACATCGGCAACAACGCCATCGATTACCTCGCGAAAGCGACGCTCGTGGCGACCTCCAGGGGCCAGGGGGGTGCGGACACCTCGAGCCTCGCCGGAGTCACGGTGCCGGTGAAGCTCACCGGGGCGCTCGACAAGCCCGACTGGTCGATCGACTACGCGGAGCTCGCCGCGAAATCCGGCGTCGGCAAGGTGGTGGGGAAGATCGGCGAGGCGGCGGGCAGCGCTGCGGGCTCGGTGCGCGACAAGGTGCGCGGCCTGTTCGGCAGGTGAGCTAGAGCCGGCCTTCCTCCACGGCGTGGCAGGCGACGCGAGCTGCGCCATGCGCTGCCAGCTGCGGCCGTTCGGCCCGGCAGCGTTCGCTCGCATGCGGGCAGCGCGGGTGGAAGGCGCAGCCCGCGGGCGGCTCGAGCGGATTGGGCACCTCGCCCGCGACCGGCGTGCGCGCCTTGCCCGTCATCTCGAGATCGGGGACCGCATCGAGCAGCATGCGGGTGTAGGGGTGCCGCGGCCGCGCGAAGATCTCCTCGGCGGCGGCGATCTCCACCAGGCGCCCGAGGTACATGACGCCGATGCGGTCGGCGATGTGCGACACCACCGCGAGGTTGTGCGAGATGAAGAGGTAGGTGAGGCCGAGCCGCCCCTGGAGGTCGGTCATCAGGTTGAGGATCTGCGCCTGCACCGACACGTCGAGCGCCGAGGTGGGCTCGTCGCAGACCAGGAACTCGGGCTTGCCCGAGAGGGCGCGCGCGATCGAGATGCGCTGGCGCTGGCCGCCCGAGAACTCGTGCGGGTATTTTTCGGCGTCTTCCGCGGCGAGCCCGACTTGCTGCAGCAGCTCGGTGACGCGTGCATCGATCTGCGCCTCGGTCGAGGCGAGCCGCAGGACGCGCAGCGGCTCGGCGACGACCTCGCGCACGCGCCAGCGCGGGTTCAGGCTCGCGTAGGGATCCTGGAAGATCATCTGCATGCGGCGGCGCACCCGCCGGGCCGCCTCGCCCCGGTCGAGCGCCACGCCCTGGTACTCGATGCGGCCGCGCGAGGGCGCGTGCAGCCCCACGATGAGCCGCGCCACGGTGGACTTGCCGCAGCCGGACTCGCCCACCAGGGCGAGCGTTTCGCCGCGACGGACCTCGAACGACACCCCGTCCACGGCGTGCAGGATCTGGCGCGGCAGGCGCTCGGTGACGCGATTGAGCCAGGGGCGCGAGACGTCGAAGTCGCGGCCGAGGTCCTGCAGCCTGAGGAGCGCCTCAGCCATGCAGCCAGCAGGCGGCGCGGTTGGCGCCCGCCGCGAGGAGCTCGGGCCGCTCGCGCAGGCACCGCTCCATGCGCCTGGGGCAGCGCGGGTTGAAGGCGCAGCCCGGCGGGATCGCGGTGAGGCGCGGCATCGCGCCTTCGATCTGGGCGAGGCGCGCGCGGCGCTTGCCCGCGCCGGCCCCGATCTTGGGGATCGATCCCATGAGCCCGACCGTGTAGGGGTGGCGCGGCGCGTGGATCACCTCGCGCACCGGGCCGATCTCCGCGAGACGCCCGGCGTACATCACCGCGACGCGGTCGGCGGTCTCGGCGATCACGCCCATGTCGTGCGTGATGAGCATCACCGCGGTGCCGTGCTCGCGCGCCAGGCGCTTGAGCAGCTGGATGATCTGCGCCTGGATCGAGACGTCGAGCGCGGTGGTGGGCTCGTCGGCGATCACCAGCCGCGGCTCGGCGCACAGCGCGAGCGCGATCACGACGCGCTGGCGCATGCCGCCCGAGAACTGGTGCGGATAATGCTCGATGCGGGCCTCGGGGGCCGGGATGCCGACCTCGCGCAGCAGCGCCAGGGCGCGGCCGCGCGCCTCGCGCGGCGACACCTCGAGGTGGGTGAGGATCGTCTCGCTGAGCTGGCGCCCCACCGTGTAGAGCGGGTTGAGCGAGGTGAGGGGGTCCTGGAAGATGGCGCCGATGCGCCGCCCGCGGATGCGGCGCATGGCCTCGTGAGGCAGCTGATCGATGCGCTCGCCCTCCAGCCGCACCTCGCCCGCCGCGATGCGCCCCGGGGGCTCGAGCAGCCCGATGATGGCCATTCCGGTGAGTGACTTCCCGGCGCCGGACTCGCCCACCACGCCGAGCACCTCGCCCGGCGCGATGGCGAAGGACACCCCGTCCACGGCCACCAGCGTGCCGCGGCGCGTCGGGAACTCGACCCGCAGGTCCCTGACTTCCAGCAGCGGCGTGCTCACCGGAGGCGCGGGTTGAGCGCGTCGCGCAGCCAGTCGCCCAGCAGGTTGACCGAGAGCACGAGGACGATGAGCGCGATGCCCGGGAAGACGGTGATCCACCACTCCCCGGAGAACAGGAAGTCGTTGCCGACGCGGATCAGCGTGCCGAGCGAGGGCTGCGTAGGCGGCACGCCGACGCCGAGAAACGACAGCGTCGCCTCGGTGATGATCGCCGTGGCGATGTGGATGGTGCCGATCACCAGCACCGGACCCATGACGTTGGGCAGCACGTGGTGCAGCATGATCGCGAACGGATGCCGCCCGATGACGCGCGCGGCCTGCACGTACTCCTTGTTGCGCTCGACCAGCGTAGAGCCGCGCACGGTGCGCGCGTACTGCACCCAGCCCGAGACGCCGATGGCGAGGATCAGCACGGGAATGGCGATCTCGCCGTGCCGGTCATCCGGCAGCGCGACGCGCGCCACGCCGTCGATGAGCAGCGCGATCAGGATCGCGGGGAACGAGAGCTGCACGTCGGCGACGCGCATGATCACCGCGTCGATGCGCCCGCCGACGTAGCCCGCGACCAGGCCGAGCGACACCCCGAGCACGAGCGCGAAGAGCACCGCCGCGAGCCCGACGCCGAGCGAGATGCGCGCGCCGTACATGATGGTCGAGAGCAGGTCGCGTCCCTGGTCGTCGGTGCCGAGGGGGGTCGCCGCGCTGCCCTCCGGCGTCCAGGCAGGCGGCCGGAAGGCGTCGTTCAGGCTCAGCGCCGCGGCGTCGAACGGGTTGGTGGGCGCGAGCCAGGGCGCGGCGAGCGCGGCCCCGACGCAGACCAGCGTCAGGACCGCCGCGGCGATCGTGACCGGGGAGCGCCGGAAGCGGTACGCGAGGTCGTGGTCCCAGATGCGCTCGAGCGCGGCGCGCATGCCTGCTAGTGCGCCGCCGCGCCGCGCTCGATGCGCAGGCGCGGATCCACCGCGTAGTAGAGCAGGTCCACCACGAGGTTGATGACCACGAAGAACAGCGCGATCAGGCACAGGTACGCCGCCATCACCGGGACGTCGGTGAAGGTCACCGCCTGGATGAAGAGCAGGCCCATGCCCGGCCACTGGAACACGGTCTCCGTGATGATGGCGAAGGCGATGACGGCGCCCAGCTGCAGCCCGGTGATCGTGATCACGGGGACCAGCGTGTTCTTGAGCGCGTGGCCGAAATGCACCGCCCGGTCGGAAAGCCCCCGCGCCCGCGCGAACTTGATGTAGTCGGTGCGCAGCACCTCCAGCATCTCGGAGCGCACCAGGCGCTGGATCAGCGCGATCTGGAACAGTCCCAGCGTGATCGAGGGCAGGATGAGCGCCTTCAGGCCCGAGGCCGTGAGCAGCCCGGTGCTCCACCACCCGAGCTGCACCGTGTCGCCGCGGCCGAAGGCGGGCAGCCAGCCCAGCAGCACCGCGAACACCAGGATGAGCAGGATGCCGACCAGGAACGTGGGGAGCGTGACGCCGACGAGCGACAGCGCAAGCAGCGCCTGCGAGAGCCACGAGTCGCGCTTGAGCGCCGTGTACACCCCCATGGAAACGCCGGCGACGAGCGCGAGCAGCGCCGCGCACAGCGACAGCTCCAGCGTCGCCGGCAGGCGCTCGACGATGAGCCTGGACACCGGCTGCACCTGCCGCAGCGAGAGCCCGAACTCGCCCTGCAGCGCATTGCCGACGAATCTCGCGTACTGGACGTAGAACGGCGCGTCGAGGCCCAGCATCCGGGTGACGCGCGCGCGGTCCTCCGGCGTCGCGTCCTGCCCGAGCATGAACACCACCGGGTCGCCTACGAAGCGGAACAGCGAGAACGCGATCAGCCCGACCGCGAGCATGACGAGAACCGCCTGGGCGAGGCGGCGCAGGATGAACGCGAGCATTCCTGAGAGAATGTTACCGCATGTCTTTCGCCGCCAAAATCGTCGACTGGCAGCGCCGCCGCGGGCGCCGCGATCTGCCCTGGCAGGGCACGCGCGATGCGTATCGCGTGTGGCTCGCCGAGATCATGCTGCAGCAGACGCAGGTGGCCACCGCGATCCCGTACTACGAGCGCTTCCTCGCGCGGTTTCCGGACGTCGCGGCGCTCGCCCACGCGCCGCTCGGCGAGGTGCTGCGGCTCTGGAGCGGCCTGGGCTACTACGCGCGCGCGCGCCATCTCCATGCCGCCGCGAGGGAGATCGCAAGGCGGGGCGCGTTTCCGCGCAGTCTGGAGGGGCTGCGCGCGCTCCCCGGAATCGGGCGCTCCACGGCGGCGGCGATCGCGGTATTCGCCTTCGGCGAGCGGGCCGCGATCCTCGACGGCAACGTAAAGCGCGTGCTGGCGCGCGTCTTCGGCATCGAGGGCGAGCGCGCCCAGTGGGCGCTCGCCGAGCGCCTGCTGCCTCGCAGCGGGGTACGCGCCTATACGCAGGGACTCATGGACCTGGGCGCCACGGTGTGCGTGCGCAGGAACCCGCGGTGCGGCCTCTGCCCGGCGGCGCGCGCGTGCCTCGCTCGGCGCGAAGGCCGCATCGCCGAGCTGCCGTCGCCGCGCCGGCGAAAGCCCCTGCCCGTGCGCCGCGCCACCTGGCTCGTGCTGCTCGCGGGCGGCCGCGTGCTGCTCGAGCGCCGGCCGCCGCGGGGCCTCTGGGGCGGCCTGTGGAGCTTTCCCGAGCTTCCCGCCGGCGCAGCGCCGCAGGCCCACTGCCGGCGCAGCCTCGGAGCGCAGCTGCGCTCGGTCCGGTCCCTGCCGGCGCTTGTGCACGCGTTCACCCACTTCCGGCTCGAGGCCCGGCCGCTGCGCTGCGACCTGCGCGGGGCACCTGCGGGCAACGGGCGCGCCTGGCTGCCGCTCGCCGCGGCTGCCAAGGCAGCCGTACCCGCGCCGGTGAGAGCGGTGCTGCTGGGCCTAGTCGGCGACCAGGCGCCGCAGCGCCTCTAGCCGGTCGGCGCCGTCCAGCTCGAGCAGACGCTGCTTCGCGGCAAGCGGCAGCGGCAGCATCTCGGCGAGCCGCGCGCTCACCCAGGCGCTCGAGTCGAGGCGATGCGGCTGCTCGAAGGCCGCGGGGTGCTGCTCGATGATGCGCTCGAGCAGCGTCACGCAGCGCGAGGCGGCCCCGGTAACCGGCGCGTCCGCATCCTCCGCCAGGAGCTCGATCGAGGCCCGGCTCAGGCCATCGGGCTGCACACTGCGCTCGAGAACGCGAAAGCGCCGCTCGCCGCGGGCCATGACCTGCAGGAGCCCCAGCTGCGGCATGTCCCACTGCACGATGCGCGCGAGGCAGCCGACCTCCCACGGCGTGGCGGGCGCGCCGACCTCGGCGCCTTCGCGGATGAGGCAGACGCCGAAGGGCGAGCCCTCGCGCAGGCAGGCCTTGGCCATCTCCAGGTAGCGCTGCTCGAACAGGCGCAGCGGCAGCAACCCCCCCGGGAAGAGGACGGCGTTGAGCGGAAAGAGCGGGACCCCGGCGGGCGTCATCGGGGCGCGTCGCCGGCGAGCGCGCGGTGGCGCACCAGCACGCGCCACTGCCCGCCGAAGGCGCGCGCAAGGCGCTCCGCGAGGTACACCGAGCGGTGGCGGCCGCCGGTGCAGCCGATCGCCACCGTGACATGGCTGCGGTGGTCGCGCGCCATCTCGGGCAGCCAGCGCCCGAGGAACGCCTGCAGGTCGCCGAAGAATCGCTGCACCGTCGCGTCGTGCTCGAGAAACTCGGCCACCGCGGCGTCGTGCCCGGTCAGCTCGCGCAGCCCCGGCTGGTAGTGGGGATTGGGCAGCATGCGCGCGTCCACCACCCAGTCGGCGTCCAGCGGGATGCCGTCGCGAAAGGCGAACGACTCGAAGGTGAGCGTGAGCGCCCCGCCCGCCAGGCCGAGCAGGTCCTTGATCCAGTGGCGCAGCGCCTTGGGCTGCAGTGCGCTCGTGTCGATGCGATGCCCCAGCTCGGCCACGCCGGCGAGCAGCGCGCGCTCGCCCTCGATCGCCTCGGCGAGCGTGAGGCCGGCCCCGGCGAGCGGGTGCCTGCGCCGCGTCTCGGCGAAGCGCCGCAGCAGCGCCGCGGCGCTCGCCTCCAGGTAGAGGATGCGGCAATCGGTGCCGCCCGCCTTGAGCGCGCCAACGCGCTCGGGCAGCGAGGCGAGCGCAGCGCTCCTCGCATCCACGCTCACGGCGATGCGCTCCTGCCCGGCCTGCGAGAGCAGCTCCAGCACCTCGCCGAGCAGCGTCGCCGGCAGGTTGTCCACGCAGTAGTAGCCGGCGTCCTCGAGCACGTCGAGGGCGATGCTCTTGCCCGAGCCCGAGAGGCCGCTGACGAGGACGAGCTGCAGCTGAGCTAGCCCTCGCCCCGCATGGCGCGCTTCTGCCGGGCGACGAACTCGGCGGTCGAATCGATGCCGCGCAGCTGCAGGATGTAGTTGCGCACTGCGGCCTCGAGCAGCACGGCGAGGTTGCGTCCCGCCGCCACGGGGATGACCACCTTGCGCACCGGAACGTCCAGGATCTCGTCGGCGAGCTGCGCGAGCGGCAGCCGCTCGGCGGCGTCGCGCGCCCCCGCGGCCCCCGGGCGCTCGAGGTGCGCGACGAGCTTCAGCTTCATCTTGGGCCGCACCGCGGTCTCGCCGTAGATGGCGCGAATGTTGATGAGCCCCAGCCCACGCACCTCGATGAAGTCCTTGAGCAGCGCCGGGCAGCGGCCCTCGAGCGTGGTCGGCGCGATGCGCGAGATCTCGACCACGTCGTCGGCCACCAGGCCGTGGCCGCGGCTGATCAGCTCCAGACCCAGCTCGCTCTTGCCCACGCCCGAGTCCCCGGTGATGAGCACGCCCACACCGAGCACGTCCATCAGCACGCCGTGCCGCTCCACGGTGTCGGCGAGCTTCTTCGCGAGGTAGCGTCCGAGCTTCTCGATGACCCGGGCCGCCGATGCCGGGCTGGTGAGCACCGGCGTGCCCGCGCGCGCCGCCGCCTCGATGAGCTCGCCGAAGGGCTGCACCCCGTCGGCGAACACCACCGCCGCCGGGCCGGCGCCGACCAGCCGCGCGGCGAACTCGGCGCGGCGCGCCGCGTCGTAGCGCTCCGCGAGCCCGGCCTCGTAGCGGCCGATGACCTGGATGCTGTTCGGGTGAGTGAGGTTGAGGTGGCCGATCAGCGCGGCCTGCGCGGCCGCCTCGCGCCGCACCGCGGTGCTGCCGTCGCGCCCGGCGACCCAGGCGAGCGAGAGCGCCTCGCGGTTGTCCTCATGCAACTGCGTGACGTCGACCTGCAGCATCCGGCTGCCATGCGACGACGAGCTGGTGCAGCGCCGCGGCGTCCGGCGCCGCCGCCATGGCCTCGCGCAGCGCGCGGTCGCTGAACATCTGCGCCAGCTCGGACAGGATCTCGAGGTGCTTCTCGGTCGCCTGCTCGGGCACCAGCAGCGCGAACACGAGCTGCACCGGCTTGCCGTCGGGCGCATCGAACGGCACCGGCCGCGCCAGGCGCACGAGCGCGCCGAGCGCGTCCTTCAGCCCCTTGATGCGGCCGTGCGGGATGGCGACGCCCTGCCCCAGGCCGGTCGAGCCGAGCCGCTCGCGGGCGAACAGGCTCTCGAACACCAGCCCGCGGGAGAGGCCGTGGTGGTTCTCGAACAGCAGCCCCAGCTGCTCGAACAGGCGCTTCTTGCTCGACACGGCGAGGTCGGGCAGCACGTCGGAGGCGGGCAGGAGCTTGGCGACCTGGCTCATCGGGAGGGCGCGGATTATAGCCCAGCCGGGGGGCGGCGCCGGGCGCGCCGGCGCCGGGGAAGGTCGTGCGAGATGCCGATGCGCTTGTCCTTGTACTTGATCACCTGCCGGTCGAGCTTGTCGGCGAGCAGGTCGATGGCGGCGTAGAGGTCCGGGTTCTCGCAGGCGCAGTGCAGGGCCCTGCCGCGCACGTGCAGCGTCACCTCGGCCTTGCGCTGCAGCCTGTCCGCCGACAGGATGACGTGCGCCTCGATGGCGTGGTCGAAATGCCGCCGGATGCGCGCGAGCTTCGCGCCGACATGGCGGCGGATGGCCGGCGTGACTCTGAGGTGGTGACCGCTGACGCTGACGTTCATCCTGGCCTCCGTCTTCTACAGGCTCTTCCTCCGGTTCACGGGCGGGATCTGCAGCGCCTCCCGGTACTTGGCGACCGTGCGCCGCGCCACCACGATGCCCTGCTCGCCCAGCAGGCCGGCGATGCGCGCATCCGACAGGGGCGCGTGCGCGTCCTCGGCGGCGACCAGCTGCTTGATGAGGGCGCGGATCGCGGTCGAGGACGCCGCCCCGCCGCTGTCGGTCGCCACATGGCTGCAGAAGAAATACTTCAGCTCGAACGTGCCGCGCGGCGTCGCCATGTATTTCTGGGTGGTCACCCGCGACACGGTGCTCTCGTGCACTCCCAGCACGTCGGCGATCTCGCGCAGCACCATGGGGCGCATGGCGATCTCGCCGTGCTCGAGGAAGTTGCGCTGGCGGTCCACGATCGCCTGCGCCACACGCAGGATGGTCTCGAAGCGCTGCTGCACGTTGCGGATGAGCCAGCGTGCCTCCTGCAGCTGCGCCGCGAGCGCGTTGCGCCCGCCCCGCTGGCGCGCGGCGAGCTCCGCGTACAGTCGGTTGACGCGCAGGCGCGGCATCGCCTCCGCGTTGAGGCTGGCGCGCCAGGCGCCGCGCGCCTTGCGCACGATCACGTCGGGGGTCACGTACGGCGCCTGCACGCTGGCGAAGGACGCCCCGGGGCGCGGATTGAGGCCGCGGATCAGGGCCTGCGCCGCGCGCAGCTCCTCGTCGCTCGCGCCGGTGAGCGTGCGCAGCCGCGCGTAGTCCCGGCTCGCGAGCAGCTCGAGGTGGCGCTCGCACACCGCGAGCGCGACGCGGTGCGCGGCCGAGCCGCCGGGCGCGGCGCGCAGCTGCAGCGCCAGGCACTCGGCCGGCGAGCGCGCGCCAACCCCGGCGGGCTCCAGGCTCTGCAGGTAGCGCAGCGCGATCGCCAGCTCCTCCAGCCCGATCTCCGCCTCCTGCGGCAGCAGGGCGGCGATCTCCTCGAGCGGCTGGGTGAGGTAGCCGTCTTCGTCCAGCGCATCGATGAGCAGCGCCACCAGCGCCCGGTCCCGCTCGCTCACCTTGAGCAGCGCGAGCTGGGCGATCAGGTGATCGCGCAGGGTCGGCACGTCCGGCGCCCCCTGCGCGCGGTCCTCGTGCTCGTCGTCCTCGCCGCCGCGCCAGGGCGCGGCGTAGTCGGAGGCGAGGTCGGCGGCCGGGTCACCGGCATCGCGCTCGGGCGCCTCCCCGTTGGCGCGCGGGACCGCGGCCGCCGCGGCGTCGGTCTCGCCGTCCTCGCGCTCGAGGATCGGGTTGTCCATCAGCAGGCGCTCGATCTCCTGGTCGAGCTCGACCGTCGAGAGCTGCAGCAGGCGGATCGACTGCTGCAACTGCGGCGTCAGCGTCAGGTGCTGGGAGAGCCGGAGCTGCAGCGTGGGCTTCATCGGGGGCGGGGACGGCGCCGGCGGGCGCGCGCTACATGCGGAAGTTCTCGCCGAGGTAGACCCGGCGCACGTTGTCATTATAGACGATTTCCTCGGGCCGCCCCGAGGCGAGCACCGCGCCCTCGTTGATGATGTAGGCGCGGTCGCAGATTCCCAGGGTCTCGCGCACGTTGTGGTCGGTGATCAGCACGCCGATGCCGCGTTCCCTGAGGAAGCGGATGATGCGCTGGATGTCGAGCACCGCGATCGGGTCGACACCGGCGAAGGGCTCGTCCAGCAGGATGAACGCGGGCCGCGTGGCGAGCGCGCGCGCGATCTCCAGGCGCCGCCGCTCGCCCCCCGAGAGGGAGAGCGCGCCGTGCTTGCGCAGCGGCGCGATGCCCAGGTCGGCGAGCAGCTCGCCGAGGCGCGGCGCGATCTCCACGGGCGCCAGACCCTGCAGCTCGAGCACCGCCTGCACGTTCTCCTCGACCGTCAGGCCGCGGAACACCGAGTTCTCCTGCGGCAGGTAGGAGATGCCGAGGCGGGCGCGGGCATGGATCGGAAGGCGCGTCAGCTCGCGCGCATCGAGGTGGATCCGCCCGCTGTCGGCCGGGACGAGCCCCACGATCATGTAGAAGCAGGTCGTCTTGCCGGCGCCGTTGGGACCCAGCAGCCCGACCACCTCGCCGCTCGAGACGTCGAGCGAGACGTCCTGGACCGCGATCCGCGAGGCGAAGCGCTTGCGCAGCCTTTCCGCCCGCAGCACGCTCATCGAGCCGGCGCCTGCGGCTCGGGCTTCACCTTGGGCTGGATCACGGCGCGCACGCGCGCCTCGGGCGCGGCGCCGCGGCCCGAGCTCACCGAGAAGACCTCGGTGCGCTGGTCGAGCAGCACCTGTTCGCCGCGCACCTCGTCCTGGTCGCGCTTCAGGCGCGCGCGCCCGTGGAGCTCGATGCGCTCGTTGCGGTCGTCGATCTCCACGCGCAGCGCCTCGCCCTCGGTCCAGACGCCGGGGCGGTCCCCCTTGGGGTCGAGCCGCTGGCGGAAGCGCACCGGGTTGCCGGTGGCCGTGGCCTGCTGGTAGCCATCGGCGTCCTGGCGCACCACGACGCGGTCCGCCCGCAGCTCGACGGTGCCCTTGGTGAGCACCACGCTGCCCTCGAAGATCGTCACGCGCCGCGCGTCGTCGGCGCTCATGCGGGACGCCTCGACGTGCGTGGGCTTGTGCTTGTCGTCTTTTTCGGCCAGGGCCGAAAAAGACGACATCGTGGCAAGGCAGAACAGCACCGCAAGGCGGGGGCGCGGGCTCACGGCCGCGCCCTCGGCGCGAAGCGGCCGCGCACCTTGCCGCGCAGGAACAGCTGGCGCGTGTCGTTGTGGTACTCCATGCCGCGCCCGGAGAGCATGCGCTCGCCCTGAGTGATGACGATCTCGCGGTCGGTCCGCACCAGCGAGCGGGCGCGCACGATGTGCAGGAAGCTGGTGCGCATGCGCGTCTCGGGCTCGCCGGCGCCGGCCTCGCGCAGCAGCAGCACGTCGCCGTGCAGGAACACCTCTTCGCCGTCCTGCGAGAGCGTGCCGCGCTCGGCGGTCACGATGAGGCGGGGCTCGTTCGGCCTGGTGTGCTCCACGCGCGGCGCGAGCAGCTCGGTCGAGTCGTCGTCCGGGTAATGTACCATCTTCGCCGCGGCCAGCGTGGTTTCGAGCGCGCCGTCCGCGGCGTAGCGCTCGATCGAGAGGTTCTCCACCAGGTAGTCGGGGTCGTGCCGCCGCAGCGACGGGTGCGCGCCGCCTTCCTGCTGCACGATGCGCTCCAGCCACAGCGTGAGCAGCGCGAGGGCCAGCATCAGCAGCAGCGGGAACAGGCGCGTGGAGGAGAGCCTCACGCCAGGTAGGCGGCGAGCGCCGCCTCGAGCGTGCCCTGCGCCCGCATCAGGAGCTCGCAGACTTCGCGCACCGCGCCGCGGCCCGCCGGCGCCTGCGCCACATAGTGCGCGTGCCGCCGCACCGCCTCCGGCGCCTCGCGCGGCGCGCAGGCGAAGGCGCAGCGCCGCATCGCGGGGAGGTCCGCCACGTCGTCGCCCATGTAGCCCGCCGCGGCGGCCTCGATCCCCAGCGCCGCCAGCAGCTGCCCGAGCGCCGCGCCCTTGTCCTCGGCCTGCTGCACGAGGTGCCGGATGCCGAGCTCGGCGGCGCGCCGCGCGACCGCCGGCGAGCTGCGGCCGCTCAGGATCGCCAGCGTCACGCCGGAGGCCGCGAGCAGCTTCATGCCGTGGCCGTCGTGCGCGCTGAAGGCCTTGAGCGCCTCGCCCGCGGGCCCGTACCAGAGCCGGCCGTCGGTGAGCACCCCGTCCACGTCGAACACCATCAGGCGCACGCGCCGCGCGCGCTCGAGCGCCTCTGCCGCCGCCGTGGGCATCGCCTAGAGGACTTTGGCGCGGAACAGGTCGTGGATGTTGAGCGCCCCGACCAGGCGTCCGGCCGCGTCGACCACCGGCAGCTGGGTGCTCTTGCAGCGCTCCATGGTTTCCACGGCCTCGACCGCGAGCGCCTCGGGCCGGATGGTGCGCGGGCCGCGCGTCATCACCTCGCCGATCGGCGTCATCTGGGGGTCGGCCTTGTGCTCGAGGCTGCGGCGCAGGTCGCCGTCGGTGAAGATCCCGACCACGCGGCCCCCGGCGTCGATCACCGCAGTCATGCCCATGCCCTTGCGGCTGATCTCGATGATGGCGTCGGCGAGCGTGGCATCCTGCGGCACCGCCGGCACCGCCGCGCCGGTGCGCATCACGTCGGCCACGTGCGTCAGCAGTCGCCGCCCGAGACGGCCGCCGGGATGCGAGCGCGCGAAGTCGTCGGCCGAGAAGCCGCGCGCATCGAGCAGCGCGACCGCGAGCGCGTCGCCCAGGGCGAGCGCCGCGGTGGTGCTGGCGGTCGGCGCGAGGTTCAGCGGGCAGGCCTCCTGCGCCACCGCCGAATCGAGGTGCACGTCGGCGGCGCGCGCCAGCGCCGAGGCGCCCGCGCCCGTCATCGCGATCAGCTTGGCGCCCTGGCGCTTGACCAGCGGCACGATGGCGAGCAGCTCGTCGCTCTCGCCCGAGTGCGAGATGGCGAGGAACACGTCGTCGCGCACGATCATGCCGAGGTCGCCGTGGCTCGCCTCGGCGGGGTGCACGAAGTGCGCGGGCGTGCCGGTGCTCGCCATCGTCGAGGCGATCTTGCGCGCCACGTGGCCGGACTTGCCGATGCCGCTCACGATGACGCGGCCGCGGCAGGCGAGGATGAGCGAGACGGCGGCGAGGAAGCGCTCGTCCAGGCGCGCCGTGAGCGAGCGCACGGCCTCGGCCTCGACCTCGAGCACGCGGCGCGCGAGCGCGAGCGTGCGGTCGGCGGCCTGCGGGGCGTTCATTGGTCGGCGCGGCAGGCGGCGCTTATCATGGCGGGAAGTATAGCCCAGGGAATTTCGCGCTCCCGATGGACGCCGCCGGCGCCGCGCTCGCGCCGATCCTCATCCTGCTCGCCGCCGCGGTGCTCGCGGTGGTGGTCTGCCGCAGCCTCGGGACGCCGCCGCTCGTCGGCTACCTGCTGGTGGGCCTCGCGCTCGGCCCGCGCGCGCTCGGCCTGCTCGCCGACACGGCGCAGACCCGGCACCTCGCCGAGTTCGGCGTGGTGTTCCTGATGTTCTCCATCGGCCTGGAGTTCAGCCTGCCGAAGCTGCGCCTCATGCGCCGCGAGGTCTTCGGCCTGGGGCTGACGCAGGTCGCGATCACCGTCGCCGCCTGCATCGGCGTCGCGCTCGCGCTCGCCGCGGACTGGCGCGCGGGGCTCGCCGTAGGCGGCGCGGTGGCGATGTCCTCGACCGCCATCGTCTCGAAGCTCCTCGTCGAGCGCTCCGAGCTCGATTCCGCGCACGGCCGCTCGATCATCGGCATGCTCCTCTTCCAGGACCTGGCGGTGGTGCCGCTGCTCATCCTGCTGCCCGCGCTCGGGCAGCCCGCCGGCCAGATCGGCGCGGCGATCGCGCTGGCGCTCGCCAAGGCGGCGGCGGTGCTGGCGGCGCTGCTGCTCGCCGGCCCGCGCGTGATGCGGGCCTGGTTCGGCGTCGTGGCGCGGCGGCGCTCCAACGAACTGTTCGTGCTGAACGTGCTCTTCATCGTGCTCGCGCTCGCCTTCGTCACCGGGCTGGCGGGCCTGTCGCTCGCGCTCGGCGCGTTTCTCGCGGGAATGCTGATCGCCGAGACCGAGTACCGCTACCAGGTCGAGGAGGACATCAAGCCGTTCCGCGACGTGCTGCTGGGCCTGTTCTTCGTCACCGTCGGCATGATGCTCGACCTGCGCCTCGTGCTGGAGAGGCTCTGGCTGGTGCTGCTGCTGCTCACGGCGCTCGTCGCGCTCAAGTTCGGCCTGATCGCGGGGCTGGCGCGCGCCTTCGGCGCGGGGGCGGGCACGGCGCTGCGCAGCGCGCTCGCGCTCGCCCAGGGCGGGGAGTTCGGCTTCGTGCTGCTCGCGCAGGCGCGCGGCGCGCAGGTCGTCCCGGAGCCGCTGCTGCAGGCGCTGCTCGCCGCGATGATCCTGTCGATGGCCGCCACGCCCTTCATCGTGGGCGCGAGCGACCGCATCGTGCTCGCGCTCTCGAGCGCGGAGTGGATGCTGCGCTCCCTGGAGCTGCACCGGGTCGCGGTGCAGTCGCTGCAGACCGAGCGCCACGTGGTGGTGCTCGGCTACGGGCGCAACGGCCAGCGCCTGGCGCGGCTGCTCGAGGCCGAGGGCGTGCGCTACGTCGCGCTCGACCTCGACCCGGAGCGCGTGCGCGAGGCGGCGCTCGCCGGCGACACCGTGGTGTTCGCCGACTGCGCCCGGCGCGAGGCGCTGGTGGCCGCCGGCATCATGCGCGCCGCCGCCGTGGTCGTGACCTTCGCCGACACTGCGGCCGCGGTGCGCGTGCTCGCGCACGTGCACGCCCTCAACCCGTCGGTCCCGGTGGTCGTGCGCGCGCGCGACGAGGGCGACATCGCGCGCCTCGCCGCGGCGGGCGCCTCCGAGGTCGTCCCCGAGGCGCTCGAATCGGGCCTCATGCTCGCCTCGCACACGCTGGTCTGGCTCGGGGTGCCGCTCGCGCGCGTGATGCGTCGCATGCGCGCCGTGCGCGACGCGCAGTACGGGCTGCTGCGGGGGCTGTTCCACGGCGCGGGCGACGAGCCCGAGACGGTCGAGTCCGCGCAGCCGCGGCTGCACGCCGTGACGCTCTCCGCGGGGGCGCACGCCGTGGGCCGGCCGCTCGGGGAGCTCGCGCTCGAGGACCTCGGGGCGCAGGTGAAGGCGGTGCGCCGCCCCGGGGAGGCGCGCCGCCTTGCGCCGCAGGAGGTCGCCCGGCTCGAGGCCGGCGACGTGGTGGTGCTGCTCGGGGTGCCCGAGGCGCTCGCGGCGGCCGAGTTCCGGCTGCTGCAGGGCTGAAAAAAGGCCGGCTCGAGCGCCGGCCTTGCAACTCAGCTGCTCGCTGCGCTTACATCGCGCGGCAGACCACGTAGGTGTTGGTGCCGGTCTCGGCGTAGGTGGCGGCGGCCTGGTTGGCGAGCGCCGGATTGGGCTGCGCCTGCAGCAGTCCGCGCACCGAGCCGCTAACCGGCACGCCATCGTCCATCTGCGTGTCCACGGCGATGGCGATCTTGTCGGGCAGGTTGGCCGAGCACATGATCAGGCCGCTGAATCCCCCGGTGGCGGTTCCGTCCGAGCCGAGAATGGGACCCACGGTCGGCGTGGCGGCGTTGCCGGTCTGCACCCCCAGCATCCCGGTCACCGCGTTGAACGGCTGGTTGGTCCCGGTGCCCGAGACGAAGCCCGCGAGCCGCAGGTGCTCCCACCAGAGCCGCGATTCGTCCGTCGCCGTCCCGCTGTTGTACAGACCAGTGACCTGCCCGTTGCCGTTGCCCGAGCCCGAGGCGCTCGCCCAGCGGGCCGCAGTGGCCGTGCATGCTGCGGCCGGCGTCCCGGCACACGGATCGTCGCCGGGAATGAAGCGGTAGCGGTCGACGTAGCCGTGGTAGGCCGCGGAGATGCCCGAGTAATCGGCGATCACGTTCTTGATCTTGGCCTGCGTGATCATCTCCTGACCCTTCAGGATGCCCCCCAGCAGCAGCCCGATGATTACGAGCACGATCGCGATCTCTACCAGGGTGAAGCCTTTCTGCATGCTTTTCATGGCGCTAGCCCCGCTTGGTGATACAAGGTGATAAGCCTACTGCAAGCCGCGTGCCATAGGCAATCGGTCTAAAAGCGTGCGGAATTGGGCAGGAAAAGAGGAAAGGTTGACGAAATCCCGACAGCCCTGACGAGACTTCAACGAATCCGCCGCTCGATTTCCTGCAGGCGCTGCTCGAGGAACCGGCGCTCCGCGGGGTCGCGAACCCGTCCCGAGGCAAGCAGACCGCCCAGCATCACCCGCGCGGCCTCCAGCTCGTTCATGTCCTCGAGGATGAAGATCTCCATCTGCTTCGCCCATAGCGGCACGCTCGCGTCGGTCGTCAGCCGGTCGATGTCATGGGCGTAGCGTCGCGCGAGCGCGAGGTCCTTGAGCCGGTGCTTGGCAAGGAATGCCGCGTGCGCGAGCCAGGGCCAGCGGCGGTCCGGATCCTCAAGGTACGCCTCGTGCACGAACCGCATCACGAGGCGCGCCCTTGCCGCGTCCTCGACCTCCGCGTAGACGCGCGCCGCGGCGAACAGCGGGTAGTTGCTGCGCGGATCGGTCGCCAGGATCTGGCGCAGCCAGGCGACCAGGCGCGCGTAGTCGAGCTCGCGATAGCGCGCCACGTTGCCGCCGCGCAGGTCGAAGCCCTGCAGCCAGATCATGGCGAGGCGCGCCCCGGCGGCCGGCTCGCCCAGGCTCGCCGCGCGCAGCGCGCCGGCGGCCGGCGCCGGCGGGAGATCGCTCGCGGTGAGCGCGGCGCTGCCGCGCGCGGCCTGCCAGGCGACCTGGCCCGCGAGGCTCGTCGCGAGCAGGACGAGGATCCAGGACGGCACGGCGGACGCGGGGCGCTCGTCGCGGCTCACAGGTTGCGCCTGCTGAAGTCGAAGAGCCCCGCCGCGGCGAGCAGCGCGATGTAGAGCCCGGATTCGACCAGCGCGCGCCACAGCTCGCCCGCAGTCGCCACGCCGTAGAGCAGCCACTCGGCGCGCGTCACGGCGTCGAGCCGCGGCAGCAGCAGCCCCAGGGCTTCGAGCGCCCAGCGCGTCGCCTGTGCGGCCATGGATTCCTCGGCGAGCGGGCCGCTCGCGATCGCCTGGATGGCGGCAAAGCTGCGCGCGAGCAGGTACAGCCCGAGGGTCGCGAAAATCGCCGCGGTGGCCTGCGAGAGCACGGTGGCGAAGAACAGGGCGGCGGTGGCGACGAGCGCCGTCTCGGCGGCGAGCGAGATCCACCACGCGAGGGCATCCGCGGGCTTTGCCCAGAGCAGCGTCGCGAGCGCGCAGAGCGTCGCAAGGCCGGCTGCGGCTGCGGCATGGCCCAGGAGCTTGCCCAGGTAGTAGGCCGGGCGCGAGATCGGGAAGGCGAGCAGCAGCTCGATGCCCTTGTCGTTCGCCTCGCGCGCGACGCTCGCGACCACGTGCAGCGCCACGATGAGCACCGCGCCCGCGCGCAGCAGCGCCGCGCCGACCGCGGCTTGCGTCTCGCGGCTCTCGGCGATCGCCACCTGCGAGACGAACGCCGCCGCCGCGAGCGCCGCAACGACGCACGCCAGCCCCAGCCACGGCAGCCCGCTGCGCAGCGCCTCCAGCAGCACGTAGCGGGCGAGGGTGAGGACGGGTCGCATGCTCGGGGTGAGGCGCGCGGCGGTGCGCTAGCATAGCCGACATGCACGCGCCGGGCCCGAGCGCCCCCGCAGTCTCGCGCCTCCCGGGCGCGATCGGCGCCCTCAGCCGGCGGCACTGGCGCATCGTGGTGCTCGCCATGCTCCTGCTCCTGCACGTCGCGGTGCTGCGCGGCACCGCGGACAACTGGGCGCGGGCGCTGCTGCTCGCGCACCTCGGGCTGCTGCTCATCTGGCAGCCGTTCCTGAGCGGCGAGCACCGCGTCAGCGTGCCCCAGGGCGCGCTCATCGTCCTCGGCGCGGTGGCGGTGATGCTCTGGCTCAGCTGGTGGCTGCTCGCGTTCTGGATCGTGGTGCTCTCGGGCGTGGTGGGCGGCAAGGTGTTCCTGCACCAGGCCCGCTGGCAGCGGCGCGGCTACTTGGCGGTGCTCGTGTACCTGGTCGCCCTGCTCGCCGTGATCGTGCTTCCCGAGATCGCGCCGCGGCGCGAGGTCGCCGCGGAGATCCGGCTCGCCGCCGAGTACGGGCTGCCGTTCCTGCTGCTCGCGCTCCTCGCGGTGCCGGCCGAGCCCGAGTCGACCGAGGCGCCGCAGGTGATCGATTTCTTCTACAGCATCTTCCTGATGCTGGTGCTCGGCATGGTGATCCTCGGCAGCTTCACCTTCATGACGCTGGGGCGCATCCCGTACCTCCAGGCGCTCACCAACACGGTGTTCCTGATCGCCGGCAGCATCTTCGTGATCGGCCTGGCATGGAACCCGCGCACCGGCTTCGCGGGCTTGAACGTCTTCTTCTCGCGCTACCTCTTCTCCATCGGGCTGCCGCTCGAGAAGTGGCTCTACTTCCTCGCCGAGCTCTCGCGCGCCGAGGCGCGGCCCGAGCGCTTCGTCGCCGAGGCGGCGGCCGGCCTGGCGCGGCTGCCGTGGATCGCGGGTGCGGCCTGGCAGACGGCAGAGGGCCGCGGCGAGACCGGGGCGCGCAGCGAGCACGTGGCGGAGTTTCGCGGCGCCGGCCTCGAGCTGACGATCTACTCGCGCTACCGCGTGAGCCCGGCGCTGCACTGGCACCTGCAGCTGCTCGGACAGCTGCTGGGCCAGTTCTTCGAGGCGAAGCTGCGCGAGCGCAAGCTGCAGCAGGCGAGCTACCTGCAGGCGGTGCACGAGACCGGGGCGCGGCTGACGCACGACGTCAAGAACCTGCTGCAGTCGCTCAACGTCCTGTGCTCGGTGGCGGCGCAGGACGACTCGCCCGGGCTGCAGGCGCTGGTGCGCCGGCAGCTGCCGGCGATCGCGCAGCGCCTGAGCGCCGCGCTCGACAAGCTGCAGCACCCGGTCGACGAGTCGGCGCAGCGCGTCGCGCTGCGCGACTGGTGGGAGGCGCTCGCGCGCCGCTACCAGGAGCAGGGGATCGAGTTTCAGGCCGCGGCGCTCGCGCCCGGCGCGCAGATCCCGCGCGCGCTCTACGACAGCGTCGCCGAGAACCTGCTGCAGAACGCGCTCGCCAAGCGCGCCGCCGGCCCGCCGATCGGCATCCGCGTGACGCTCGCCGAGGGGCCGGTGCTGCGCGTCTGCGACGGCGGCAAGGCGGTGCCGGCGGAGCTCGAGCGCGAGCTGATGCGCTCGCCCGTTGCCTCGGCGGCGGGCCTGGGCATCGGCCTGTACCAGGCGGCGCAGCTGGCGGAGGCGAGCGGGCACGCGCTGCGCCTGGCGAGCAATCGGGACGGGGAAGTGTGCTTCGAGCTCGCTGCGGCGGCGGTCGACGAGGCGGCTCAGGGCAGCACGCCGGCGGCGATCAGCCGGGCGTAGAGCTCGCCCACGGGGATCCAGACCATCTGGTCGTCGAATTCGCCCTGGGGGGATGCGGTCGGGGAGGGCGCCCTGCTGACGAAAGCGGCGAAGGCGTCGTTGTTGTTCTGCTCGTCGAAGCTCACCGCGCCCGCAGTGGCGAAGTTCTTGCCCTGCGACCAGACGACGGCGACGACGGTGCCGAACGTGACCATGCGGTTTGCTGTGCTTGCGCACGTCGTCTGGTTGGCCGTGGTCAGGGTCTTGCAGATGTCGATGTCGGCCGGCGGGATGGTGGACCAGTTGCTCTTGAGGCTCGTGTTGTTCGTGAACTGAGGCTGGTTCGTACTCGAGACTGCGTACCGGATCCGGTTGCCCCAGGCATCGACGCCGATGCCGTCGCCATCAGCGGGCGAAAAGCCAATGCTCGCGGCTGGAAGGTAGCCGTCGTAGTACAGGTTGCACGTGCCGCCGGTGCCTGAGGGTGCGACCGTTGCAATGCTCTCCGCACCGCTGCTCGAGGGGCTCAGCCTGGCGGGGCAGGGCAGGCGCCCGTTGACGATCGCGAAGCTGAGCAGGAGCTCGCGCGCAACGTCCAGGCGCCGCCGCGTCTCCTCGAAATTGCGCTGCTCGGTCTGCGCCGACAGCGTGTACATGAGCGTGCCGAGCAGGAACGCGACGATCGTCATCACCACCGCGAGCTCCGTGATCGTGAAGCCGCGCGCCCGGCGCATCAGGGGTTCGTGCTGACCGAGACGATGCGGTCGTTGAAGCTGCGCCCGACCGGAAGCTGCTCGAACGTGGAGTCGAGGTTGCGGTTCTCGGTGCTGTCCAGGTAGTCCTGCAGATTGGACGTGGGCCGTGTCGCCTGCCCGGCGAGCGCCCGCCCGGCGAGCGTCAGGATGGCGCGGTGCTTGGTGGGATCGGTCAGGTTGGTGACTTGCAGGCAGGTGACCGGCGGCGTGTCGCTGCAGGAGCGCGGTGCCGCGCCGTTCGCGAGGAACCCCGGCGCGACCGCGAAGTGCGTCAGCTTGTGCCACTCGTTGCGCAGGAACCAGCCGGTCACGAGGCCCGGGCAGGTGTCCGGCGGGCTGGGGGTGCAGGTGGCGCGCGTGTCGAGCAGCGGGTGGTCGCTCGTGTAGCCGGGCACCGCAGGCACGCGGATGATGTACAGGACCCCGGCTCCCCCCGTCGGGGCCGGCGGCGCTGTCCCGATTCTCATGCCCAGCCTGCCGTCACTTCCGAGCACGACCGTGGGGGTCGGCGACGAAAACTGAAAACTGAAGCTTGTCAGGTCGATGAAGACGAGGAGGCCCTCCGGCATCGCCGGCAGGCTTGGATGCCGTTGCCACAGCGCGTTGCTGCCGCCGCGCTGCCAGCCCGTGACGGTGATCTGGGTCGGGCTTCCGACGTAGGTGCCGCTGCACTCCGCATAGTGGGCGGCGATCGTTCCGGCGCCCCCGTACCAGCAGCTGCTTCCGGGCAAGAGCGCCACACCCGTGCCGGTGTACTCGATCGACGGCAGCGAGGACGTGTCCCAGAGCACGAGGTCCGGATTGCAGCGCCCGCCGCCGCTGCAGGCGACGCCGGAGGTGGGGAACGTCTCGCGGTGCACGACCGGCAGCCACCCGCCGCCGGTCGCGGTCGTGGAAGAGCCGGTGAAGCTCGAGGTGTCCGGATCCGCGAACGGGGCGGCGAAGGGATACACCACGTCGCTGAACGCCAGCCCCCAGTAGCCCGAGGCCGCCGTATAGACAGCGCTCAGCTGCGGTGCGACCTCGGTCGCCATGCGCTTGCTGATCGCCGCCTCGAGCGCGGGCATGACGTCGGCGGCGGTGAGCGCCATGACCTGGTCGTTGCGCGCGCCCGAAGGCGCCGACGCGGTGAGGGCGAGCGTTCCGGTGTCCAGGCACTCGACATAGTCGAGCGCGTTCATCGTAGGGCCGGGCGCGCTGCGCGCCTGGTTGCGCGCCGTGCAGCCGGTGCTCGCCTGCGTGTTGAACGCGTCGCCCGGCGCGATGATGAGGGCGATCGCCGGCTGGCCGTCGACCGTGATGTTCCCCGCGGTGTTCGAGTTGATGAGCAGCGAGGAACTGCTCGTGGTCAGCCGCCACGTCGGCCCGACGACGTACCAGAGCGGCTCGCCGCGCGCGTCGCGCAGCTTGTCGAGGCCGAGCGTGCGCCAGGGCAGCCGGCCGATGCTGGTACAGGTGTTCGCTCCGCTCGTCGGGTAAGGCGCGGCGATCCCTTCGTAGGCCGCGACCCCGGCGTGTGCAGCCGGCTCGGGGCAGGGCAGCCGCCCCGGGTTGTCCTCGCCCGCGGTCACGGCCTTCTGCGCCATCCAGCCGATGAGCGCCTGCTTGGCCTGCGCCATCACCCTGATGTTGTGATCGCGCTCGCGCGCCGTGGAGCGCTGCAGGCTGCTCAGCCGGTCCACGAAAAAGTAGGCCCCGCCGACCACGACGATCACCAGCATCACCAGGAGCACCACCCCGCGCTGCGCGCGCCGCTTCACGGGCCCTTCCTTCAGCGCGCCGGCGCGGGCGGGCGCCCGACCCGGATCGCGTCCTCGCCCACCACGTCGCGTACCTCGCCCGAACCGCGGTCGAGCCGCTCGCCGACGCGCAGCTCGTAGCGCCGCTCGTCCTCACCCAGGGTGACCGACACGCTCGCCGGGCCGCGCCCGGGGCGCACCTGCAGGCCTTCGGTCTGCGCGCCTTCGGGCGTGGGGACGCCGTTCAGCCACACCGTAGAGCGCCCGCCCGAGCGCCTGACGAAGCCGTCCACCCGCGTGATCGGCGACTCCACCACCGCCTCGACGACCGGCGGCTTGTCCGGCACGCGCGCCTTGCGCCGGGCATCGAGCGCCGCACGCTGCTCCGGCGTGAGGAAGAGCCGGCCCAGCTCCTGTGCGGCGGCCGGCGCCGCGGCGAACGCGAGCAGCGCGGCGATGAGCAGCGCGCAGGCGCTCATGCCTTCGCTCCGCGATCGAGGATGGTGATGAGGTCGATGGCGCAGCTCGCGCGCAGGCGCGGCTGCAGCGTCGGCGCCGCCGGCGGCTGCCCGGTGCGCGTGATCTGGCAGCGCTGCACCGAGTAGTAGGCCTTGGCCGAGGCGCGCAGGTCGGCGAGGAAGCCCAGCAGGTCGCCCTCGTGCAGCAGCGCCAGGTCCACCTTCATGGTGCTGGCGTAGAAATCGACCGCCGCCGGCTTGCCCGAGACGGACCTGAGCAGCTTCTGCGGCTCTACGGTGTAGCGCAGGTCGAGCAGCTCGCGGCTGGCGCGGATGCGCGCCATGGCGTCGACCCATTCGAGGCGGCGCTCCTCGCCGACGATCTGCAGGTCGCGCAGCTGGCGGTAGACCTCGATCTTCTCGCGTACCTCGCGCTCCTCCTCGGCGATGCGCGAGAGCCGCTCCTGGGCCTGCGCGCGCTCGGCCCGGGCGGCGAGCAGCTGCTGGGCCTCGCGCGCCGCCACCAGGCGCTGGTGCCAGATGAGCGCCGCGCCCGCGGCGAGCAGCGCGAGCGCCGCGGCGAGCGGCAGGGCGAGCCTCTTCCACTCCTCGGCGGTGAGGTTCATCGCAGGGACCGCGCGATGACGATGGTGAAGCGGGGCGCCTCGCCGCGACCCGCGGTCTCGCCGATGTCCCCCGAAAGCGTCGCATCCGGCGTGACGTCGAAGGGCAGCTGGGTGCGCACGACGCGGTAGGCGCGGTCGGCGGCGAGCGCGGCGGCGAAGCGCTGCACCTGCTGGGTGATGGCGCGGTAGTCGGAGCGCTGCGTCGCCTCCACGCGCCCGGAGATCTCGAGCAGCTGCGCGAGGTCGCCCGCGGCGGCGGGGGGCTTGGCGCCGGGCGGCGCGGCCTCCGGGGCCGCCGGCTTCGTCGCTGCGGCCGCGCCCAGGCTCCAGGTGAGCGCCTCGAGCTCGATCTGCGGGAACCGCTCCAGCGCGCGAGAGAGATGGAGCAGCGCGCCTTCGGGCGCGGCGGTGCGCGCGGCGAGGGCGTGGAACTCGTTTACCGTCGCCTTGAGGTTGTCGCTGGTGGTCTGCGTGACCGGAAACGTCGAGGTGATGCGCTGGACCTGCTCGGTCGCGGCCTGCGCGTCGCGCCGCTGCGTCTCGATCCGGTCGCGCACGCCGAGCACGTCGAGCCACCCCGCGCCCGCGTACAGGGCGCAGGCGGCGAAGGCCGACGCGCCGGCCGCCAGGACGGCGCGCTTCAGCTGCCAGATGAAGTAGCTGCGCCGGTCCTCGACGCGCGCGAACTGCTCCTTCGGCGCGCGCTTGACCGCGGCGTGCAGGTAGAGCAGCTCGGCGGAGGCGCCCGCCGGGGCGTCCCGCAGCCCCAGCTTGCGCGCCGCTTCGGCCATGTCGACGGTGAGGAAGGCGAGCCGGGCGTCGGAGGCGAGCGAGCGCTCGAACACGGCGCGCTGCCCGGCCGGCGCCACCACGATGACCTGCACGGGCGGCCCTTCGCGCGGCAGCGCGCGCAGCGTGCCGAGGTACTGCACGAGGCGCTGCGTCTCGGAGCGTACGAAGAGCGCGAGCGCCTCCGGCGCGAGCTCGGCCGCGCGCTCCAGGCGTGCAAAGCGCAGGCGCCCCTCCTCGACGTAGCACTGGCGCAGCCCGGCGCTGTTGGCCGTGATCACGAAGCAGCGCCGGCCGCGGGCGCCCAGCCGCGCCGCGAGCGCCGGCGCGAGCAGCGGCACCGAATACACGCCGGAGAGGCGCGCGCCCGCCTCGGCGAGCGCATCGAGCCAGGCGGCGAACAGCTGGGTGCTGGTGAACGAGGCGAGCAGCAGGCGCTCGGTGCGCCGCTCCCCCGGGGTCAGCCCGAGCGACAGGGCGGCGGCGAGCCGCGTATCGCGGTAGCGCTGCGCGAGACGCCGCTGGATCACTGCCGCGCGGTCGCCGCCGCGCAGGTACGGGATGTGGTCCTCGTGGAAATCCTCGCCGGCGAGGTCCGCCACCACGTAGGCGAGCGCCCCGCGGCGAGCGCGCAAATAGGCGCGGAACGCCTCGAGCCCCGCGTCGTCGGGCGGGAAGCTCGCCTCGTGCTCGAGGCGCCCACGCGCCCAGCGGTACAGCGTGTGCCCGTGGGCGGCGAAGTAGAGGACGATCTTGGCGGTCATGGCGCTAGAACTTCACCTTCGAGATCGTGTCGTAGACCGGCCCGAGGACCGACAGCATCACCCAGCCGAGGATCGCGCCGAGCACCAGGGTCATCGCCGGCTCGATCATCGCCTGGACCTTGCCGATCGCCTCGCGCACCTCGCGGTTGTAGAAGTAGCTCACGTTGAGCAGCGCGCGGTCCAGGGCACCGGTGTTCTCGCCGATGCGCAGCATGCGGATCACCAGCGGCGGGAACAGCCCCACCTCGGTGAACGCCTGCGTCAGGTTCTTGCCCTCGGCGATCTGCTGCCCCGCCGAGTGCAGCGCGTTCTCGAGCGGCCGGTTGCCGACGATCTCCTCCGAGGAGCGCATCGCATCGAGCACCGTGATGCCGGAGGCGTACATCAGGGCGAAGCTGGAGGCGAAGCGCGACAGGATGATCTTGCGCAGGATCGGGCCGATCAGCGGCACGCGCAGCTTCAGGTCGTCGAGCGCGTAGGCGACGGCGGGGTTGGCGCGCGCGGCGGCGCGCACGCCGAACCACGCCGCGACCGGCGCCGCGATGATCGTCCACCAGTAGTCGACGAAGTAGTTGGAGACGTGGATCAGGATCACCGTCTGCAGCGGCACCGCCTGGCCCATGTTGCGGATGAAGCCGGTCATCTGCGGCACGAGGTAGATCATGAGGAAGAAAGTCACCGCCACCACGATGCCGCCGACGAACGCCGGGTACAGCAGCAGCTTCTTGGTCTGCGCGGCGAGCTCGTCCTCCCACTTCAGGGTCTCGGTGAGGCTCTTCAGCACCTCGGAGAGCTTGCCGGTCTGCTCGCCGGAGCGCACCAGGCTGACGAACACCTTGCTGAACACCTCGGGGTACTCGGCGAGCGCCTGCGACAGGCTCTTGCCGCCCTCGATGGTCTCGATCAGGCCCGAGACCACCTCGCGGAAGCGGATGTTCTCGACGCTGTCGCGCAGGTCGGCGAGCCCCTCGATGAGCGGCACGCCGGCGCTCGCGAGCTGCTCGAGATGGAAGCAGAAATTGATGAGGTCTTCGCGCTTGACCTTGGTGCCGCCGATGAAACGGCTCTTCTGCGCGGTGGGGGCGCCGGTGACGAGGTCCAGCCCCATGCGCACGAGGCGCTGCTCCAGGTCGAACAGGTTGACCGCGTCGGCGCGTCCTACGATCGCCTTGCCGTCGGCGTCGATCGCCTTGTAGGTGTAGAGCGGCATGCGCCGGCTCGTGCCCGCGCTAGGCCATGCGATCGGTCAGGTCCACGACTCGCATCAGCTCCTCGAGCCCCGTGACCCCGGCGCGCACCAGCCGCACGCCGTCCTCGGCCAGCGTCTTGAAGCCCTTGGTGCGCGCCGCCGTCAGGATCTCGCGCGCGGTGGCGCGCCGCGCGATCAGCTCGTCGATCGCCGCATCGATCTTCAGGATCTCGATGATCGAGACGCGGCCGCGGTACCCCTGGTAGTCGCACTGCTCGCAGCCCACCGCGCGGAACAGCGCCGCCGGCTCGGTCGGCGTGATGCCGAGCAGCCGGCGCTCCTTGACGTCCGGGTCGTAGGACTGGCGGCAAGTGCGGCACAGCCGCCGCACCAGGCGCTGCGCGATGATGCCGATGATGTTGCCCGACATGATGTCGGGGACGATGCCGATGTCGAGCAGCCGCGGGATCGCGCCCACCGCGGAGTTGGTGTGCAGCGTCGAGTACACCTGGTGGCCGGTCATCGCCGCGCGGAACGCCATCTCCGCGGTGTCCTCGTCGCGGATCTCGCCCACCAGGATCGCATCCGGGTCCTGGCGCATCATGGCGCGGATGCCGTTGGCGAAGTCGAGCTTCGCGGCGTCCGACACCGAGGTCTGGCGGATGAGGGTCATCGGGTACTCGACCGGGTCCTCGAGCGTCATGATGTTGACGCCGTCGGAGTTGATGTGGTTCAGGATCGAGTAGAGCGTGGTCGTCTTGCCGCTGCCGGTCGGGCCCGTGACGAGGATGATGCCCTCGGGGCGGGAAATCATGCGCTTGAGGAGCTCGAGCTGGCTGTCCTCGAGCCCGAGGCGCTCGAGGGGCACGATGCCCTTCTGCCGGTCGAGGATGCGCAGCACCAGGTTCTCGCCGTGCGTGGTGGGCAGCGCCGCGACGCGGAAATCGATTACGCGCCCGGACATGGTCGCCGAGATGCGGCCGTCCTGCGGCGCGCGCGTCTCGGCGATGTTCATCTTCGCCA
>CAZOWR010000003.1:9895-37777 GCA_964583645.1 uncultured Enterobacteriaceae bacterium | reverse complement strand
GTGCTCAAGAGCGCCTTTGAGGATACGCTGGCCAATGCGCGCGCCCTGGCCGCGGCCAAGGACGTGCAGGAGTTCATGAGCCTGCAGGGCTCGTTTGCGCAGCCCGCGCTGGAAAAGGCGATTGCCTATTCGCGCAGCCTGTACGAGGTGGCCACGCAGACCAATGCGGAGTTCTCGCGGCTCACCGAGCAGCGCGTCGCGGAGTGGAACGAGGGCTTTGCGGGGCTGCTCGACAAGGCGCTCAAGAACGCCCCCGCGGGCTCCGATGCGGCCGTGAGCGCGGTCAAGCAGATGCTGGCGGCGGCCAACTCGGCCTACGACAACTTCACCCGCGTGGCCAAGCAGGCGAGCGAGATCGCCGAAGCCAACGTCGCCGCCGCCACCGAGACGGTGAAAGGCCTGGCGACCAAGGCAAAAAAGGCCGCCTGAGCGCCGAACCGCGCCGCAAGGCGCGATCCAGCGCCAAGCGCAGCCCGCGCAGGACGCGGGTGGCGAGCAGGAAGAAGTGATCGGAAGCCCCGCCTCGCGCGGGGCTTTCTATTCCATGACCTCGGTTGCGCGCAGCAGCACCGACTGCGGCATCCGGATGCCGAGCGTGCGCGCGGTCCTCGCGTTCACTACAAGCTCGAAGTGGGTCGGCTGCTCCACCGGCAGCGTCAGCAGCAGATAGCCGGCGCGGCGAAGCCTGCTCGCGGATCGCGCGCGCTCCAGAAACGGCAGACCGAGCGCGGCCACTGCCACCGACTTGAGGACGAGGCGACGACGGTTCAAGGGTTCCCCGTCCTGACAGTCTATGTCGTCGCTTTCCTGGACGACACGGGAATCGCGCACGCGTTACCTGTGAGCTATTTACGCGGATTCGATACGGCCGCCAAGCGCGCGGACCCCCCGCCGGATCTCCTCCATCGCCGGCGCAATCTCGGCGGGCGCGCCGCGCACGCCGAGCTCGATGTGCCGGCGCGTCCCGTCCTCGCCCATGCTCGGCAGGCTGAACGCCTTGAGCCCGCGAAACGTCGCGTCCACTTCCTCCATGAGGGGCGCGATCGCCGACTCGGGCAGCTCGTAGACGAGCACCGAGCCCTCCGCCCAGCGGTCGCGATCGAACAGTTGCCGGTACTTCGTGTCGAGCACCCACTCGACCATCGGCCAGGCCATCTGCGGAAAGCCCGGCACGAACCAGTGCTCGCGGATGGAAAACCCCGGGATGCGGTTGAAGGGGTTGGGGATGATCTCGGACCCTAGGGGGAATTCCCCCATCTTCAGGCGCTGCGGCGTCACCTCCGCGCCGAAGCGCCCGCGGATTTCCCGCTCCGCATCGGGATGCAGCGCAAGCTGCACGCCGAGCGCCGCTGCCGCGCACTGCCGCGTATGGTCGTCCGGCGTCGCGCCGATGCCGCCGAAGCTGAACACCACGTCGGCCGAGGCGAAGCTGCGCGCGAGCGCGGCGCGCTGCAGCGCGGGATCGTCGCCGACGTACTCGGCCCAGGCGAGTCGCAGCCCGCGCTTGGCGAGCGCGCCGATGAGGAAGCCCAGGTGCTTGTCCTGGCGCTTGCCCACCAGGATCTCGTCGCCGAAGATGAAGGCGCCGAAGCTCACGGCTGGGGACGCGGCTCGCCGTAGGCGCGCCAGCGCCAGGCGACGAACGCGAAGGCGATCGCCGCCTGCCCCGCCGCCACCACCGTCGCATAGCCCGGCTTCACCAGCAGGGGCGGCAGCACCAGATCGGCGAGCGCGTGCAGCCCGGCGGCGTGCGCGAGCCAGGGGATCACCGCGTAGAGCAGGAAGAGGTAGAACACCGCCGCCGCCTCGACGCGCCGCGGCCGGCGCGCGAAGGCGAACACGAGGTAGATCGCGACGTCGCGCGCGAGCAGCAGCATCGCGGGCGCCGGGGCGAGCGCGAGCGAGCGCAGCGGCAGCCGCTCCTCGAGCAGCGCGAGCGAGAACAGGCAGAAGAGGGCCGCGAGGGCGAAGGTCGCCGTCCAGGCGGGCAGCTCCTCGAGGGCGCGGCGCCACTCGCCGCGCGCCAGCCGCACCTGCACGCGGCGCGCTGCGGTCACGCTGGCCTGCTCGGAGAAGAGCATCAGGTAGGTGAGCGCGGCGCAGACGGCGAAGCCGCAGACGATCAGCGCGTCGTGGCCCGTGCCCGGCTCGGCGCCCGGCGCGACGAGGAAGCCCGCCAGATAGGCGGTGACGAAGAGCGCGAAGGCGGCGATCGCCCAGGGCGTGGTGCGCACCTGGAGCTCGGTGCACATCGCGCGGTAGAGGCCGAACACGGCCCAGGCCGCCAACGCGGCGCTGCTCGCCAGCGCGAAGTCCAGAATGCCGTAGCGCGCCCTCCACCACGTGGCGGGCTCGAGCGGCGAGGAGAAGAGCGCGACCGCCGGCCAGAGCAGGATCACCGCGAGGAACAGCAGCCAGGCGCTCGGCGCGCCCGGCCGCGCGAGGCCCTTGCGCGCGATCGCGACGCCGGAGAGCGCGGCCGTCGCCTGCGCGAGGAGCGAGGCGGCGACGATCAGCATGGCGACCCTGGCCGGGGCATGGGTCCAGCCGCGCGGCGCGGCGAGCACCAGCACCGCGAGCGCCAGGAGCGCCCCGTACCAGGCAAAGGAAGTCGCGCCGAGGAGCTTGCCCCAGGCCATCGCCCAGGGCCCGATCGCGGACATGCGCTGCGCGTCCCAGGTGCGGCCGCGCAGCTCCCCGGGCACCGCGTCGGCGGCGTTGCGCGCGCCCCAGAGTCCCGCGAGGCCCGCCGCGATCGCTGCCGCGGCGGTCGCGAGGCTCGAGCGCGGGTCCTCGTCGCTCGCCGCATAGACGAGGCCCAGCACCAGCGCGAGCACGAGCGGCATCGCCAGCAGCCGGTGCAGCGTCAGCTCGAGCCACAGGTTGCGCCGCAGCTCCGGGTTCACGGCCGCGCCCCCCTCGACTCGTCGCGCAGCGTGCGCAGGTAGGAGGCCTGCAGGTCCTCGCGCAGCTCGGCGAAGGCGCACAGCGGCAGCCCGGCGGCGACGAGCTTCGCGAGCAGCCGCGCCTGGGCCGCGGCGTCCCCCTGCACCTCGAGCACGGCGGAGCGCGCGTCGCTCTCGACGAGCCGCAGGCCGTCCAGCGCCGCGACGCGCCAGGCGAAGTCCGCTACCGGCGCCGCGAGCTCGATGCGCACGCGGCGCCCCGCGGGCGCCGCGCCGGCCGCGCTTCCCAGCGCGCGGCTCTCGATCACGCGGCCGCGGCTGAGCACCAGCATGTGGGTCGAGTATTCGTCCAGCTCCGCCAGGATGTGCGAGGAGACCACCAGCGTCACGCCCTCGCCGCGCAGCTTCGTGAACAGGCGCGCGAGCGCGTGCCGCGCCTCCGGGTCGAGGCCCGAGGCGGGCTCGTCGAGCAGCAGCACCTGCGGGCCGTGCGCGAGCGCCTGGCCGATCGCGACGCGCTGGCGCTGGCCGCGCGAGAGCTCGCCGGCGCGCGCCTCGAGCTTCGACTCGATCTCCAGGCGTCGCGCGGTGCGCTCGGCGGTGGCGGCCTGATCGCGCGCGGCGACGCCGTTCGCGGCCGCCGCGTGCATCAGGCACTGGCGCACCGTCAGGGCGTCGTACAGTCCGTAGAAGTCCGAGAGAAAGCCGATCCGGCGGTGGGCGAGGCGCGGCGCTTCGAGCACGTCCACGTCCGCGAGCTGGACCGTGCCGAGGAGCGGCCGCTCGAGCCCGGCCAAGCAGCGCAGCAGCGTCGTCTTGCCCGCGCCGTTGGGACCGACCAGCGCGGTGACGCTGGCGGGCGCGAGGGTGAAAGAGACGTCCTCGAGCGCGCGCACGCCCGGATATTCGAAGCAGACTCCCTCCACTGCGATCGCCGGGGGCGGCATGGCGGGAGTTTACCCGCCGGCCCCGGGGCCCTTACGCCGCTTGCCTTTCCTCTGCGCCGATAGTTTGTTAGGCTGCATTGAATAGGCTGAGGCTATGACGCTGACGGAACTCAGGTACGTGGTAGCGGTCGCCGAAGAGCGCCACTTCGGGCGCGCCGCCGAGCGGTGCTTCGTCAGCCAGCCGAGCCTGTCGGCCTCGGTCAAGAACCTCGAGGAGGAGCTCGGCGTGCGCCTGTTCGAGCGCGGCAAGCGCGGGGTGCTGCTCACCGAGGCGGGCGAGCAGATCGTGGCGCAGGCGCGGCGCGCGCTCGAGGAGGCGGCGCGCGTCAAGCTCCTCGCCCGCCAGGGGCGCGATCCGCTCAAAGGGGTGCTGCGCCTGGGCATCATCCACACGGTGGCGCCCTACCTGCTGCCCGACCTCGTCGGGGCGCTGCGGCGCGCGGCGCCGGAGATGCCGCTCGACGTGGAGGAGAACCTCACGGCGAATCTGGATCGCATGTTGCGCGCGGGAGAGCTCGACGCGGTGGTGCTCGCGCTGCCCCACGAGGCCCCCGGGATGGAGACCGTGCCGCTCTACGAGGAGGAGTTCCGCGTCCTCGCCCCCGCCAGGCACGCGCTCGCGCGCATGCGCAGCATCGAGGTGAACAAGCTCGACGCCGGCGAGCTGCTGCTCCTGCCCGTGGGGCACTGCTTTCGCGACCAGGTGCTCGAGGCCTGCCCCGAGTTCTCGCGCCCACCCGAGCCCGGACGGCAGGGCAACTCGCTCGAGACCCTGCGCAGCATGGTGGCCTCGGGGCTCGGCGTGACGGTGCTCCCGGCGACTGCGCTCACGCCGCGGCACGCCAACCCGCTGGTGAAGCCGGTGCCGTTCTCGCCGCCCCGCCCGACCCGCCGCATCGCGCTTGCCTGGCGGCGCGGCTTTCACCGCGCGCCGGCGCTCGAGCTGCTCGCGCGCACCATCCGCGGCCTCGACCTGCCGGTGACGCGGCTATAGCGGCTGCGCCTCGATCGGCGCCGAGCGCAGGCCCTCCAGCTCGCCGAGCAGGAAGTGGGTGAAGGCGAGCGCGACGATCACCGGCGCGAGCAGGCCCACGAGCGGCACGAAGGCGACGAGCGCGAGGACGAAGCCGAGCAGGTACAGCGTCCCGCGGTGCGCGCGAAACAGCGCAGCCATCTCGCCCGCCTCGGCGTGCCCGGCGAGCGCGTCGTAGCGCAGCACCTGCTGGTTGACCCAGGCGAGGATCGCCACCGGGATCAGCGGCCAGAGCGGCGGGAAGACCCACAGCGGCAGCGAGGCGGCGCCGAGCAGCAGCATGCCGCCGAGCGCCAGGGCGCTGTTCCAAAGGCTGCCCGCCAGGCTTCCCCCGGCGCGGCGCGCAAGCCGCGGAAAGCGGCTGGCGGCGACGTGCTCTACGATCGCGGGCATGCCGAAGACGCCGAGGATCAGCACCGCGCTGAGCGTCACCACCGGCACCAGGAAGACGAGCAGCAGCGCGTGCGCGACGAAGATCGCGTAGTCGGCGAGGCTCAGCGTCGCCGCGAAGGGCAGCGAATCGACCCAGGCACGCAGCCAGGTCGCGATCCAGAGCGCGGCGCGCATCCAGAAGAGGAGCGCCACGGTGCCCCAGAGGAGCAGCGCGACGAGCATCGGCCAGACCATGAGCCAGAGCATGCGCGGGTGCAAGGCGTTGAGCAGCGCGTAGGCGAGCGAGCGCAGCACGGGCGTCATTTCCGCATACTCTGCCACAGCCGCGAGAGGCGCTTCGCCGACACCGGCACCGGCGTCTTGAGTTGCTGCGCAAAGAGCGAGACGCGCAACTCTTCCAGCAGCCAGCCGAACTGCTCGAGCGGCGGCGGCAGCCGGCCGAAGCGCGCGAGCGCCGCCGCCTCCCGCCGGTATGCGCGCTCGAGCGGCGCGAGCTCGGCGGCGCGCGCCGCGTCGCGCGCCGGGTCGGCGCGCAGCTTCTCCAGCCGCAGCGCCGCCGCCCTGAGGTAGCGCGGAAAATGCTGCAGGCGCGCCCAGGACGTGCGCGCAACGAACCCGGGGCCGAGCAACCGATCGAGCTGCGCGCGCACGTCCGCGGCCGGGGCCGGGAACGCCTTCCGGACCGCAGCGAGGCGCTTCTCGAGCTGGGCGCGCTCGGCGAGGATGCCCGCGACCAGGCGTTGCAGCTCCTGCGCGATGAGGCCGAAGCGGTTCTTGCCCTCCTCGAGCCGCCGCGCGAAGTCGGCCTGCCGCACGGGCGGTCCGTCGGCGAGGAAAGTGCGCTCGAGCGCTGCCGTGACGAGGTCCTCCTTGAGCGGCGCGAGCGCCATGTCCTTCGCCAGCGCGCGCTCCAGATCGCGCAGGCGCTCGCGCAGCGCGACGCGCAGGAGCCGCAGCACGCCCGCGCGATGCACCTCCAGCGCCTTCTCCGGCGACTCGCAGACCTGCAGCGTGACGCCGTCCCCGGCGTCGGCAAGCGCCGCGAGCGCCGGCAGGTCGCCGAAGGTCCAGCCGGTGTAGCGCTCGGCCGCGTCCTCCGGCGCCGCCGCGGCCTTCGGCGCCAGCTCGCGCTTGAGCGCGGCGAGGTCGCGGCCCATGCCGAGCTGGCGGCCGTGCTCGTCGAGCACGAGGAAGTTCATGCGCAGGTGCGGCGGCGCGGAGTCCGGCCGGAAGGCGTCCAGCGGCACCTCGAGATTCAGCTCGGCGCGGAGGTAGCGCGCGAGCGCCGCCGCGAGCGGCGTGTCCGCGGCCGGCACCGCGGCGGCGAAGCGCTCGGCGAACGCGGCGAGCGGGCCGAGCCTGTGGCGCAGCCGCTGCGGGATGCCCCGGGCGAGCGCCTGCACCTTCTCCTTCAGCATCCCGGGCACCAGCCACTCGCAGCGCGCCTCCGGCACCTGATTGAGGAGCGCCACCGGCACCGCCAGCGTGACGCCGTCGCGCGGCGAGCGCGGCTCGAAGTGGTACTCGAGCGCGAAGCGGTTCGGCCCCAGCTCGAGCGCGTGCGGGAAATTCTCGGTGGTGATGCCCGCGGCCTCGTGCCGCATCAGGTCTTCGCGCGAGAGGAACAGCAGCTTCGGCGCGCCCCGCTCGGCCTCCTTCCTCCACCTCTCGAAATCGGCGCCGTGGGTGATCCCTTCGGGCACGCGCGCCTCGTAGAAAGCGAGGATCAGCGCGTCGTCCACCAGGATGTCGGGGCGGCGCTGCTTGTGCTCCAGGCGCTCGATCTCGGCCACCAGGCGCCGGTTGTGGGCGAAGAACGGCGCACGCGTCTCGAATTCGCCCTCCACCAGCGCCGAGCGCAGGAAGATCTCGCGCGCAAGCTCCGGATCGTGCGGCCCGAAGTTGACGCGCCGGTCGGCGTACACCGGCAGCCCATAGAGCGTGCCCCGCTCCACCGCCACCACCTGCGCGCGCGTCTTCTCCCAGTGCGGGCGCTCGCGGTGGCGCTTGAGGAGGTGCGCGCCGAGCTCTTCGAGCCACTTGGGATCGATCGCGGCGACCGTGCGCGCATACAGCCGCGTCGTCTCGACGAGCTCCGCCGCCATCAGCCATTTGCCCGGCCGCTTGGTGCCCGAGCCCGGGTGCACCCAGAACTTGATGCCGCGCGCTCCGGTGTAGCTGCCCTCGGCCTCGTCCTTCATGCCGGCGTTGCCGAGCAGGCCCGCGAGCAGCGCGCGGTGGATCGCGCGGTAGCCTTCCGGCTTCTCCGGGTTCGCCGAGGACGCCCGCCAGCCGAGCTCGCGCACCGCCTCGCGCAGCTGCGCGTGCACGTCTCGCCACTCGCGCAGGCGCGGGTACGAGAGGAAGCTGTCGCGGCATTCCCGGCGCGTGGCGCCCGCGCCGAAGCGCTTCCAGAGCCTGAGGAAGGCGAGGAAGTCGGAGCGCTCGTCCGCAAACTTCGCGTGGCGCTCGTCCGCGGCCAGCGCCTTCTCGAGCGGCCGCTCGCGCGGGTCCTGCACCGAGAGCGCGGCGGCGATGGCCAGCAGCTGCTCGAGGCACCCCTCCTCGCGGGCCGCCACCAGCATGCGCGCGACGCGCGGGTCGAGCGGCAGGCGCGCGAGCTCGCCGCCGATCCCCGTGAGGCTCGCCTCCTCGTCCACCGCGCCGAGTTCGCCGAGCAGCGCGTAGCCGTCGGCGATCGCCTTCGCCGGGGGCGGATCGAGAAACGGGAATTCCTCCACCTTGCCCAGGCCGAGCGCGAGCGCGCGCAGGATGACGGCGGCCAGCGACGATCGCAGCAGCTCCGGGTCGGTGAACTCGGGCCGCGCGTCGAACTCGTCCTCGGCATACAGGCGGTAGCAGACGCCGTCGGCGACGCGCCCGCAGCGGCCCGAGCGCTGGTTCGCGGCCGCGCGCGAGATGCCCTCCACCCGAAGCTGCTCCACCTTGTTGCGGTAGCTGTAGCGCTTGATGCGCGCCTGGCCCGTGTCGACCACGTAGCGGATGCGCGGCACCGTGAGCGAGGTTTCCGCGACGTTGGTCGCGAGCACGATGCGGCGCGCCTCGCCCGGGTGGAACACCCGGTCCTGCTCGGCGCTCGAGAGCCGGCCGTAGAGCGGCAGGAGCTCCACGCCGCGCAGCTTCCTCGCGCCGATCGCCGCCGCCGCGTCGCGGATCTCGCGCTCCCCCGGCAGGAACACGAGCACGTCGCCCGGCCCCTGGCGGCAGGCTTCCTCCACCGCGTCGGCGAGCGCCGACTCCTCCTCGTCCCGCGTCGTGTCCTCGGCGTCGCCCCCCACCGGCCGGTAGCGCACCTCGACCGGGTAGAGGCGCCCGGAGACCTCGATCACCGGCGCGCCGCCGAAGTGGCGCGAGAACTTCTGCGCGTCGATGGTCGCCGAGGTGACCACGAGCCTCAGAGCAGGCCGGCGCTGGAGTAGCCGTTTCACGTAACCGAGCAGGAAGTCGATGTTGAGGCTGCGCTCGTGCGCCTCGTCGATGACCAGCGCGCCGTAGGCGGCGAGCTCGCGGTCGCCCTGCGTCTCCGCGAGCAGGATGCCGTCGGTCATCACCTTGACGAGCGTGCCGGGCCGCACGCGGTCCTGGAAGCGGATCTTGAAGCCCACCATGCCGCCGAGCTCCACCTTCAGCTCCTCGGCGAGGCGCGCCGCCACCGCGCGCGCGGCGATGCGCCGCGGCTGCGTGTGGCCGATCATGCCCTGCCCGGCGCGCCCCATCTCGAGCAGGATCTTCGGGATCTGCGTCGTCTTGCCCGAGCCCGTCTCGCCGCAGACGATGACCACCTGGCTCGCGGCGATCGCGCGCGCGATCTCCTCGCGCTTGGCGGTGATGGGGAGGGCGGGGTCGAACTCGAGGCGGTACCGCGGCTCAGGCATCCTGCTTGGCGATCAGCCTGAGCGTTTCGGCGTAGATCGTCGCTCGCGGGCCGATGTCTACGATCTCGATGATGCGCCGGGACGCGATGCGATAGACGATGCGGTAGCGGCCCACCCGCAGGCTGCGCAGACCATCGTACTCGGCGCGCAGGGCCTTGCCAGCGAACGGCTCGCGCGCAAGAAGCTCGATCCCAGCCCGGATCTTGCGCTTGAGCTGCGGGTGCAGCCCGCGAACCCGCTGCGCCGCCTCATCCGGGATGCGGCACCGGAAGGGCGCCTTCATCCGGACGCTCTAGTCGAAGAGCTCTTCCAGCGTGTAGAGCTTGGCCTTGCCGGCCTTCAGCGCCGCAAGACCCCTGCGGATGTCCTTCGCGACCTCCGGATCGGCACGGATCGCGAGGGTCTCCTTCCAGCCTTCGAACTCCTCCGCGCTGACCAGCACTGCCACCGGGCGGCCGTTCTTGGTGATCACCACCTCCTCGTCGAGCCGGTGCACGCGCTCGACGAGCCCGCTCAGGCGGCTCTTCGCCTCGGTCAGGGGAAGGGTTTTCATCGCTCGCATCCGCTAGTCAGAATTCGGACCATCTTAGCACACGTCCCCAGGCGCTAAGATGAGCGCACGCCATGGCCGGCCCCACCGTCGAGTTCTGGGAGGAGCGCTTCCGCGAGGGTAATACGCCCTGGGACCGCGGCGAGCCCAATCCGCAGCTCGCGGCGTGGCTCGACTCGGGCGAGCTCGCGCCCTGCCGCATCCTGATTCCGGGTTGTGGCGCGGGGTACGAGGTCGTCGCGCTCGCACGCGCGGGTTTCGAGGTCACCGGGCTCGACTACGCGCCGGTCGCGATCCAGCGCGCGCGGGCGAACCTCCAAGCTGCCGGGCAGCGGGCCGAGCTCGTCGTGGGTGACGCGCTCTCCTGGAAGCCCGAGCGCCCGTTCGACGCCGTCTACGACCAGACCTGCATCTGCGCGCTCTATCCGGACCTCTGGCGCCAGTACGCGGACCAGGTGGAGCGGTGGCTGCGGCCGGGCGGGCGCCTGTTCGCGCTCTTCGTCCAGTTCCTGCGGCCATCGGCGGCCGAGGGGACGATCGGGGGACCGCCCTACCACTGCGACATCCACGCCATGCGGGCGCTCTTCCCCGAGCCGCGCTGGGCCTGGCCGAAGCCGCCGTATCCGAGGACGACGCACCCTGCGGGGCTGGAGGAGTTGGCCGTGGTGCTCGAGCGGAAGGGATGAGGGGAATGTACACGATCGTGTACCTCCCTCACCGGGTCTGAGCCTTCTCCCGCAGGCACTCGGGGCAAAGGCAGCCGGCCCCCGCCTCGGGCTCGACCGGCGGCAGCTCGGCGCACCAGCAGGGCCGCGGCCCCCCGAGGGCGCCGCAGACGAGCTCGGCGCCGCAGCGGCTGCAGCGCGTCCTGCCCGCGCCGGATTCCTCAGTCGCCGTATTCACGCAGCCGCGAGAGATAGCGGGCGACGAGATCCACCTCGAGGTTCACCTTCGTGCCGGGCCTCAGGCGCTTGAGCGTCGTCAGCGCGAAGGTGTGGGGAATGATGTTGACCTCGAAATCGGCGCCTCGCACCGCGTTCACGGTGAGGCTGACGCCGTCGACGCAGATCGAGCCCTTGCGCGCGAGGTAGCGCGCGAGGGCGCGCGGCGCGCGGAACGTGACTTCGCTGCCCTTCACGCGCAGCACCTTCCCCACGCCGTCGACGTGCCCGGTCACCAGGTGCCCGCCCAGCTCGTCGCCCAGCCGCAGCGCGCGCTCGAGGTTCACTTCGCCCGGCTGTTCCAGCCCCACCGTGGCCCGCAGCGTCGCCTGCGAGAGGTCGAACGAGAGCCGACGGCCGCGCTTTGCGGTCACCGTGAGGCAGCAGCCCTGCACGCACACGGAGTCGCCGGTGCGCAGCCCGCGCAGCGGAAGCCGGCCCGCCTCCACCACGAAGGGCTTCGCGCTCGCGATGCGGCCGACGGCCTGGACGATGCCGCTGAACATCAGGCGGGCCGCGCCAGAATCCGAAGGTCCTCGCCGACGCGCTCGAGCGAACGCACGCGCAGCAGCGGCCGATGCTCCAGGGCACCGAGCGGCGCGAGGTCGAGCATCCCTTGAGCCCCGTCGCCGAGAAAGCTCGGGTTCAGGTAGAGGAGGAACTCGTCCACGCAGCCCTCGCGCACGAGCGAGCCGTTGAGCCTGAAGCCCGCTTCCACCTGCAGCTCGTTCACCCCGCGCAGCGCGAGCGCCTCCAGCATCCTGGGCAGGTCCACCTTGCCGGCGGCGTTGGGCAGCACGACGTGCTCCGCGCCCCTGGGCGCCGCGCCGGCTCGTGCGGAGAAGATCAGCACGTTGCCGCCCTCGAGGATGCGCGCCCTTTCCGGGATCTCCAGCCGGCTGTCCACCACCACGCGCAGCGGCTGGCGCGGCGTCTCGATGTCGCGCACCGTGAGCCGCGGATCGTCCGCCTTCACGGTGCCGATGCCGGTGAGGAGGGCGCAGGCGCGTGCGCGCCAGCGATGGCCGTCCCTTCTCGCCTCGGGCCCGGTGATCCACTGGCTGCGGCCGTCGGCGAGCGCGGTGCGCCCGTCGAGCGTCGCCGCGACCTTCATGCGCACCCAGGGGCGGCCGCGCGTCAAGCGGGAGAAGAACCCTGCGTTGAGCTCGCGCGCCTCCTCCTCCATCAGGCCCGCCGCGAAGCGCACGCCGGCCGCGGCGAGCGCCTCGCCCCCCTGGCGCGCCTTCGGATTCGGATCGCGCACCGCCGCGACCACGCGCGCGAGGCCCGCGCGCGCCAATGCGACCGCGCACGGCGGCGTCCTGCCCTGGTGATTGCAGGGCTCGAGCGACACGTAGGCGGTGGCGCCCTGCGCCCGGCTGCCCGCCGCGGCGAGCGCGTTGGCCTCGGCGTGGGGCGCGCCCGCCCTCTCGTGCCAGCCTTCGCCGACGATCGTCTCCCCGTGCGCGATCACGCAGCCGACGCGCGGGTTGGGGGTCGCGCTGTACAGGCCCTTCGCGGCGAGCGCGAGCGCGCGCCGCATCATGGCATGGTCGAACGCGGAGAACGGGCTCACCTGCGCCGGCGGCGCGGCGATTTCACTTCCTGCACCGCCTCGCGGAAGTCGTCGGGCGTCTCGAAGCTGCGGTACACCGAGGCGAAGCGGATGTAGGCGATCTTGTCGAGCTTCGCGAGCTCGCGCATCACGAGGTCGCCGACGCGGCTGGTCGGCACCTCGCGCTCGCCCTGCGAGCGCAGCTTCTCCTCCACCCGGTCCACCGCCGCGTCCACGGCTGCCGTCGCCACGGGGCGCTTGCGCAGCGCGAGCCGCATGCTGGCGAGGAGCTTGTCGCGATCGAAGTCGGCACGGCTGCCGTCCTTCTTCACCACGCGCGGCAGGCGCAGCTCCACGCGCTCGTAGGTGGTGAAGCGCTTGTCGCACTTGGCGCAGCGCCGGCGCCGCCGGATGACGTTGGTCCCGGGGTTGGAGCGCGTGTCCACCACCTGCGTGTCGTCGGCGGAGCAGAACGGGCAGCGCACGGCACTAGCGCCCGGGGGCGTAGACCGGGAACTTCGCGCACAGCGCCGTCACCTCGCGGCACGCGCGCGCCAGCGTCGCCTCCCCGGCCGGGTCCTCCAGCACGTCGGCGACGAGCCGCGCCAGGCGCTCGGCCTCGGCCTCGGCGAAGCCGCGCGTGGTGATCGCCGGCGTGCCGATGCGGATGCCCGAGGTCACGGCCGGCTTCTGCGGGTCGTGCGGGATCGCGTTCTTGTTGAGCGTGACGTGCGCGCGGCCGAGCGCCTCCTCGGCCTCCTTTCCGGTGATGCCCTTGGCGCGCAGGTCGACCAGGAACATGTGGCACTCGGTGCGGCCCGAGACGATGCGCAGGCCCCGTCCGGCGAGCGCGGCGGCCATCGCTTTCGCGTTCTTCACCACCTGCACCTGGTAGTCGCGGAACTCGGGGCGCAGCGCCTCGCCGAGCGCCACCGCCTTGGCGGCGATCACGTGCATCAGCGGCCCGCCCTGCAGGCCGGGGAAGATCGCCGCGTTGAGCGCGCGCTCGTGCTCGGCCTGCGCGAGGATCATCCCGCCGCGCGGCCCGCGCAGCGTCTTGTGGGTGGTGGTGGTGACGACGTCGGCGATCCCCACCGGGTTCGGGTACAGGCCCGCGGCGACCAGGCCCGCGTAGTGCGCGATGTCGGCCATGAGGAGCGCCCCCGCCTCGTCGGCGATGCGGCGCAGCCGCTGCCAGTCGATCGCGAGCGAGTACGCGGAGGCCCCGGCGACGACGATGCGCGGGTTGTGCTCGAGCGCGAGCCGCTCGAGCTCCGCGTAGTCGAGCACCTCGCTCGCGTCCAGGCCGTAGGAGATCGCGCGGTAGAGCTTGCCGCTGGAATTGACCGCCGCGCCGTGCGACAGGTGCCCGCCGTGCGCGAGCGACATGCCGAGGATCGTGTCGCCGGGCTTGAGGAAGGCGAGGTACACCGCCTGGTTCGCCTGCGAGCCCGAGTGCGGCTGCACGTTGACGTACTCGGCGCCGAAGAGCTTCTTCGCCCGCTCGATGGCGAGCGTCTCGACGACGTCCACGTGCTCGCAGCCCCCGTAGTAGCGCCTGCCCGGGTAGCCCTCGGCGTACTTGTTGGAGAGCAGCGAGCCCTGCGCCGCGAGCACCGCCGGGCTGGCGTAGTTCTCCGAGGCGATCAGCTCGACGTGGTCCTCCTGCCGGCGCGCCTCCTGGCGGATCGCGCCGCAGACCTCCGGGTCGGATTGCTCCAGCGACTGCGGCAGGACGGCGGGCATGGCAGGGAGGGCCGATTCTAAACCGCGAGCGGCGGCGCGAGGTCGGAGGGCGCGTCGATGTCGCGGATCACCCCGGGATCGCCCACCGGTACCTTGACGAGCTCGCCCTGGTGCCGCCGCAGCAGCTCGCGCGCGCCCTCGTCGGCGGCGAGCGCCTCCAGCTCGGCGCGAAACCTGGCGTGGATCCCCACGGGGTGGCCGCGCCTCGCGCGCCAGTACGGCGCGGCGAGCGGCGCGCCCGCGACGAGGGCGTCGCGCACCGCGGCGATGGAGCTCGGACGCACGAACGGCATGTCGGCGAGGGCGACCATCCAGGCCCCGGCCTCGGGCGTAGAGCGCACCGCGCAGGCGAGGCTCGCGCCCATGCCGAGCGCGGCATCGGCGCAGTGCACCACCTCGCAGCCCTCGGCGGCGAGCAGGCGCCCCGCCGGGTCGGCGCCGGGGCGGACCACGGCGACGACGCGCGGCACGGCCTGCTTCAGGTGCCGGGCCGCCTGCGCGGCGATGGGGACGCCGTGCGGCAGCCTGTGCAGGAGCTTGTCGGACCCGAAGCGGCTCGCCGAGCCCGCGGCGAGCAGGATCCCGACGACGTTCAAGCCTTGTGGGACAAGACCTGCGGCGCCGTCTCGCAGGCTGAAGGATCAAACCGCGGCGCGGGCTTCGCGGCCCAGCTCGGCTCGGCGACGCCGTGGCGCACCGCGGTCATCTCGGCGAGGATCGCGACCGCGATCTCGGGGGGCGTCTTGGAGCCGATGTACAGGCCCACCGGGCCGCGCAGCCGCGCGATCTCGGCTTGCGACAGATCGAACTCCTGCAGCCGCACGCGCCGCGCGTCGTTGTTCTTCTTCGAGCCGATGGCGCCGACGTAGAAGGCCGCGGACTTGAGCGCCTCCATGAGCGCCATGTCGTCGAGCTTCGGATCGTGCGTGAGGGCGACCACCGCGCTGTGCCCGTCGAGGTTCATCTCGCGGATCACGTCGTCGGGCATGTTGCGCTCGAGCGCCACGCCGGCGAGGTTCCAGCCGCCCGCGTACTCCTCGCGCGGCTCCACCACGGTGACGTGGTAGTCGAGCATCTTCGCCATCTCCGCGAGGTAGTGCGTGAGCTGCCCGGCGCCGATCAGCACCAGGCGCCAGCGCGGGCCGTGCACCGTGGTCAGCACCCTGCCGTCGAACTCAAGCGCGTCGCTCCAGCGCCCCGGCTCCATGGTGACGCGGCCCGAGTCCATCTCGAGCCTGCGCCGCACCAGCTGCTGCTTCGAGATCACGCCCAGCAGCTCGCCGATGCCGCTCGCCTCGGTGACCGGCTCGAGCACGACCTGCAGCGTCCCGCCGCAGGGCAAGCCCCAGCGCGTCGCCTCCTCGTTGGTGACCCCGTAGGTCATGAGCTGCGGCTTGCCGGCCGCAACCGCCTTCGCCCTCACCTTTTCGATCAAGTCGTCCTCTACGCAGCCGCCGGAGACCGAGCCGACCACCTGCCCGTCCTCGCGGATCGCGACCAATGCCCCTACCGGTCGCGGTGCGGAACCCCAGGTCTTGACGATCGTTCCCAGGGTGACGCCCCGCCCCGCCGCGCGCCAGGCTTCGGCGCTTCGCAGTACCTCGATGTCTACGCTGTCCATAAGGATATTTTACGCCTCTATCGCCCGCGCTGCGGCGCAACTTCCCCGGAGTATGCACTGGGCCGCGCGGAGTGGATTATGATGCCCGCGAGGAGGTCGCCATGAAGAACCAACCCACTTCGCTGCCCCGCAGGAGACTGTTGCAGGGAGGCGCCGCCGCGCTCGCCGCCGCCGGCTTGAGCGGGCGCGCCGCCGCGCAGAGCAAGCCCCTGCCCGGCTACGTCAGCTGGAAGGACGGCCCGAGCATGATCGTCCACAGCAGCAACACGCTCGAGACGAAGCGCAGCGCCTTTGGCCTGAGCGTGCTCACGCCGGCGAGCAAGCTCTACATCCGCAACAACGTCACCCCGCCGGACGCGGCGATCGTCGGCGACCGGGACGCCTGGAGCATCGCCATCTCCGGCGTGAAGAGCCCCGCGACGCTGGCCCTGCGCGACCTCAAGGTCCTCGGCGCCAGCTCGGTGGCGATGGTGCTGCAGTGCTCGGGCAACGGGCGCGGCTTCTATCCCCACAAGCCAAGCGGCACCAAGTGGACCGTAGGCGCGGCCGGTTGCGTGGTCTGGGGCGGCGCGCCGGTGCGCGCGGTGGTGGAGTCGCTCGGCGGCCTCGCCGGCGGTGCCGCCTACATGACGGGAACGGGCGGCGAGAAGATCCCCGCGGGAATCGACGCGAAATCGGTGATCGTCGAGCGCTCCCTGCCCCTGAGCGCGATGAACGACGCGCTGCTCGCCTGGGAGATGAACGGCGAGCCGATCTCGCTGGCGCACGGCGGTCCGCTGCGATTGATCGTCCCGGGATTCACCGGGGTGAACAACATCAAGTACATCGATCGGCTGGCGTTCACCGCGAAGCCGACCGACGCGCGCATCATGGCGACCCGCTACCGCATGTCGCCGCTGGGCAGCAAGGGCTCGCCGAGCCAGCCTTCGGTGCTCGAGATGAGCCCGAAATCCTGGATCAACTCGCCCAACCCGGAGCATTCGAGCCTGCGCGCGGGCTGGCACCAGATTCATGGCGTCGCCTTCGGCGGGATGAATGGCGCGCGCAGCGTGGGCGTGTCCCTCGACGGCGGCGGGAGCTGGCAGGAGGCGCAGCTCGTCGGGCCCGACATGGGCCAGTACGCCTGGCGCCAGTTCGTCCTGCCGGTGAACCTCAAGGCGGGCTCGTACACGCTGGTCAGCAAGGTGACGAGCACGGACGGAGAGGAGCAGCCGCGCGAGCGCCCTGAGAACGCCGGGGGCTACAACAACAACAGCTGGCTGGATCACGGCGTCAAGGTGACTGTCGCCTGATGCGGGCCGCAGCGGCGCTCGCCTTGCTTGCGGCGAGCGCCGCGAGCCCGACGCTCGGCGACGACCCGGCGCGGCTCGCCGCGGGCAAGAAGCTCTTCACCACGGCCGACCCGCCGTGCGCGCTGTGCCACACCCTCAAGGATGCGGGAACCAGCGGCAAGATCGGCCCCCCGCTCGATGAGCTCAAGCCCGACCCCGAGCAGGTGGCCACCGCTCTGCGCCAGGGGGTCGGGGTGATGCCGTCCTACCGCGAGAAGCTGTCGGAGGAGCAGATCCGCGCGCTCGCGCGCTACGTCTCCAAGGCAACCGGCGCGGCGAAGTAGCGGCTGCGCGCTTTTGCCGCGGCGCAACATTGCGGCCGGATACCCGCTTCGCTAGGATTCCGGTCCCCCCGAGATTTTCAGAACCCAACCGGATCCAGCGCGAGGAGGCGACATGGCGGTAAGAGTTTCCATCAAGGTGAACGGCAAAGCGGTGTCGGTCGAGGTCGAGGAGCGCACGCTCCTCTCCACCCTGATCCGCGAGAACCTGCGCCTCACCGGCACCCACATCGGCTGCGACACCGCGCAGTGCGGCGCCTGCACCGTGAGCATGAACGGCGCCGCGGTCAAGTCCTGCTCCATCGTCGCGATGCAGGCCGAGGGCGCCGACATCACCACCATCGAGGGCGTGGCGAAGGCCGATGGCACGCTGCACCCGATGCAGGCGGCGTTCAAGGAGCACCACGGGCTGCAGTGCGGCTTCTGCACCCCGGGCATGGTGATGAACGCGATCGATTTCGCGCAGCGCCATCCCAGCCCCAGCGAGCAGGAGATCCGCGAGGCGCTGGAGGGGAACCTGTGCCGCTGCACGGGGTACCACAACATCGTGAAGGCCATTGCCGCCGGGGCGAAAGCCATGGCGGCGGGAAAGTGAGGGCGAGGCCATGAACGCACCCCTGATCGGCGCGCGCATCCAGAGGAAGGAAGACTACCGCTTCCTCACCGGCGCGGGCCAGTACACCGACGACGTCACGCTCCCCAACCAGACCTACGCCGCGTTCGTGCGCTCGCCGCACGCGCACGCGAAGATCAAGTCCATCAACAGCGCGAAGGCCAGGGCCGCGAAGGGCGTGCTCGCCGTCTACACGGGCGAGGACGTCGCCGCGGCCAAGCTCGGGGGGCTGCCCTGCGGCTGGCTGATCACGGATGTCAACGGCCAGCCGATGAAGGAGCCGCCCTACCCCGTGCTCGCCCAAGGGAAAGTGCGCTTCGTGGGCGAGCGCGTCGCGGTGGTGGTCGCGGAGACCTACGCGCAGGCGCGCGACGCGGCCGAGCTCGTCGAGGTCAGCTACGAGACGCTGCCCGCGGTGGTCGAGGGCACGAAGGCGCGCGCCAAGGGCGCGGCACAGATCCACGACATCGCCCCGGACAACACCTGCTACGTCTGGGCGCTGGGCGACAAGGCGGCGGTGGACGCGGCGTTCGCCAAGGCGGCGCACGTCAGCAAGCTCGAGTTCGTCAACAACCGGCTGGTCCCCAACGCCATCGAGCCGCGCGCCGCGAACGGCGCGTACTCGCGCGCCGAGGACAGCTACACGCTGTACGTCGCCAACCAGAACCCGCACGTCGAGCGGCTGCTGATGACCGCCTTCGTCATGGGCCTGCCGGAGCACAAGGTGCGGGTGGTCGCGGGCGACGTCGGCGGCGGCTTCGGCTCCAAGATCTACCTCTACGCCGAGGACGTGGTCGTGACCTGGGCGGCGAAGCAGCTCAACCGCCCGGTGAAGTGGACCGCCGAGCGCTCCGAGTCCTATACGTCGGATGCGCACGGGCGCGACCACCACACCGTGGCCGAGCTCGCCCTGGACGGGGACGGCAAGTTCCTCGCCATGCGCGTGAAAACCACCGCGAACGTGGGCGCATACCTGTCCACGTTCGCGTCCTGCATCCCGACCATCCTCTACGCGACGCTGCTCGCCGGCCAGTACACCACGCCCCTCATCCACTGCGAGGTGACGGCGGTGTTCACCAACACCGCGCCGGTGGATGCCTATCGCGGCGCCGGCCGCCCCGAGGCAACCTACGTCGTCGAGCGGCTGGTGGAGACCGCGGCGCGCGAGATGAAGATCGACCCCGCCGAGATCCGGCGCAAGAACTTCATCCGCAATTTCCCGTACCAGACCCCGGTCGCGCTGCTCTACGACACCGGCAACTACGACGCTACGCTGGACGCCGCGATCAAGATGGGCGACGTCGCGGGCTTCGCCGCGCGCAGGAAGGCCTCCGAGGTGAAAGGCAAGCTGCGCGGCCTGGGCTACGCCTGCTACATCGAGGCCTGCGGCATCGCGCCCTCGGCCGTCGCCGGGTCGCTCGGCGCGCGCGCCGGGCTGTTCGAGGCGGGCGAGATCCGCGTCCACCCCACCGGCAGCGTCACCGTGTTCACGGGCTCGCATTCGCACGGCCAGGGCCACGAGACCTCGTTCGCGCAGGTGGTCGCCGACCGGCTCGGCATCGGGATCGAGAGCGTCGACATCGTGCACGGCGACACCTCAAAGATCCTCTTCGGCATGGGGACCTACGGCTCGAGGTCGATTGCCGTGGGCGGCACCGCGATCGTCAAGGCCCTGGACAAGATCGTCGCCAAGGGCAGGAAGATCGCGGCGCACCTGCTGGAGGCGTCCGAATCCGACATCGAGTACGACCGCGGCGCCTACACCGTCAAGGGCACGGACAAGAAGAAGATGTTCGGCGAGGTCGCGTTCGCGGCCTACGTGCCGCACAACTACCCGCACGACAAGCTCGAGCCCGGGCTGAACGAGAACGCGTTCTACGACCCCTCCAACTTCACCTTCCCCGCGGGCAGCTACGTCTGCGAGGTCGAGGTGGACCCGGAAACCGGCCACGTCAAGGTCGACCGCTGGGCCGCGGTGGACGACTTCGGCAAGATCATCAACCCGATGATCGTGGAGGGGCAGGTGCACGGCGGGCTTGTGCAGGGCATCGGGCAGGCACTCACCGAGGGCTGCCGTTACGACGATTCCGGCCAGCTGGTGACGGGCTCGTTCATGGACTACTGCATCCCGCGCGCCGACGACGTGCCCTCGTTCCAGGTCGACACGCGCGAGACGCCCTGCACCCACAACCCCCTCGGCGTGAAGGGCTGCGGCGAGGCGGGCGCGATCGGCGCGCCGGCCGCGCTCATGAACGCGATCACCGACGCGCTCGGCGTGAAGGACATGCCGATGCCGGCCACGCCGCAGGCGGTGTGGACCGCCCTGAAGAGCAAGAAAGCGGCCTGAGAGAGGACAAGGAGACCACCATGCATGCGTTCAAGTACCACCGTCCCTCCAGCGTCAACGACGCCGCGGGACTGCTGAAGGGCGAGGCGAGGCTGCTCGCCGGAGGACAATCGCTGGTGCAGGCGATGAAGCTGCGCCTGTCTTCGCCCTCGGACCTCGTCGACCTGGGCGGCATCAGGGACCTCGGCGGCATCAAGTCCGACGGCAAGACCGTGAGCGTGGGCGCCATGGCGCGCCACGCGGAAGTGGCGCACTCGGCCGACGTGAAGAAGGCGATTCCCGCGCTCGCCGCGCTTGCCGGCATGATCGGCGACCGGCAGGTGCGTGCCATGGGCACCTGCGGCGGCTCGATCGCCAACAACGACCCGGCGGCCGACTACCCGGCGGCGGTAGTGGCGCTGAACGCCACCATCACCACCAACAAGGGCAAGCACGAGGCCGACAAGTTCTTCACCGGGCTGTACGAGACCGCGCTCAAGCCCGGCGAGATCATCACCTCGGTGTCCTTCCAGGTGCCCAAGCGCGCCGCCTACATCAAGTTCAAGAACCCCGCCTCGCGCTTCGCCATCGTGGGGGTGTTCGTGGCGGATTTGGGCGGCTCGGTGAGGGTCGCGGTGACGGGCGCGGGGCCGTGCGTGTTCCGCCAGGCGGACATGGAGAAGGCGCTCGCCGCCAAGTTCGACCCGGCGTCGGTCGCGAACGTCAAGCAGAAGGCCGACGGCCTCAACAACGACCTGCACGCGAGCGCGGAGTACCGCGCGCACCTCGTCACCGTGATGGCGAGGCGCGCGGTGGAGGCGGCGCTCAAGTAGACCGGTTTCTCGGAGGAGCTGGGGGGAAGCCCGCGCGGCTCGCGCGGGCTTTTTTTGCCTTCATCGTTCTGTATCGTACATGATACATTGTATCCTATGAGACTCTATGCCAGAATGCGCGGCGCGCGGCGCGAGCGCGGCCTGAGCCAGGCCGCGCTCGCCGCCGCGAGCGGCGCCGGACGCGTCACGATCGCCCGCCTCGAAGCGGGTGCGGCGCAGGACTTCCGCGTCGGGACCCTCGAGCGGCTATGCGCAGCGCTCGACCTGGAGATTGCCGCCCTCCCCCGCGGCGCGCAGGCGCGCCAGGAGACGCTGCTTGCGCGCGAGCGGGAGCGAGCCCGGCGGCTCGACCTGCGCCGGCGGCACGCGGCGCTCGCCGCGCGCCTGCTCGCCGCGCCCGGGCCCGAGGCCGCGGCGCTGGTTCGCAGGGCCCGGGCCAGCGTCGAGCGCTGGGAGCGCGACCGGCTGTGCAGCGCGCACTACATCACGCGCTGGCGCGAGAAGCTGAAGGGCTCGGTGCGGGGCATCGCGCTGCGGCTGCTCGAGCACGACGACTGGAGCGACGCGCTGCTGCAGAACACGCCCTGGGGCTTCGCGCTCGAGCCGGCGGCGGCATGAAGCGCGACGACCTGCGGCGCCTGTTCGCCGAGGCGCGCAGGCTCTCGAACGAGACGGACTACGTCGTCATCGGCAGCCTCGCCGCACTCGGCTACTCGGACGACGTGCCGCCGCGCATGGCCGCGTCGCTCGACGTGGATGCCTGGTGCAAGAACGATCCGGGACGCGTCTTCGAGCTGGCCGGAGCGCTGGGCCAAGGCAGCGCCTTCGATGCGCGCCACGGCTACTTCCTCGACCCTGTCTCGCCCCGCGTCGCGACGCTGCCCGAAGGCTGGGAGCAGCGCCTGGTGCGGATCGAGCTCGAGGCGGGGCTCGCCGCCTGGTTCCTCGAGCCGAACGACGCCGCGGTGTCGAAATACGCGCGCATGGAGCCGCGCGACCGCGAGTGGATCCGCGCCGGCCTGGCAGCCAGTATCCTGCAGTTGCCGATCATCGAGGCGCGCTTTGCGAAGACCGCCTTCCTCGACGCCACGGAAGACGCGCGCGCCCGCAAGGCGCTTGACGAGGACCGCGCCTGGCTGCGCCGCAGGCGCTGAGCAGCCGCGCTACGGCATCTTGGCGACGATCTTGCCGAACTCCTCGGCCGTGAAGGCCGTGAGCGTTTCGGTGCGCACGTTGCCCAGGGACGCGATGGCGAGGTTGACGCTCGTCACCGTCGCCGCATCCGGCGCCTCTACGGTGACCACGAGGTCGTAGTGGCCGAGCGTCCAGTACATCTCCTTCACCTTGACGCCGAGCTTGCCCGCCATCTTCCTGAAGGCCTCGGCGCGCTTGGGCGAGTCCTTGACGCCGCGGATGCCCTGGTCGGTGAAATTCACCAGCGTGATGAACGTTGCCATGCGGTCCTCCTCTCGTTGAAGCTGCGTTGAAGTTCGCTGTTGCTCATTCGATCACCCGGTCGGCACGCAGCAGCAGCGACTGCGGAAGCGTGATGCCGAGCGCTCATTCGATCACCCGGTCGGCGCGAATCAGCAGCGACTGCGGCAGCGTCAGGCCGAGCGCCTGCGCCGCCTTCCTGTTGACGAGCAGCTCGAACGTTGCCGGCAGCTCTACGGGAAGCTCGGCCGGGCTCATCCCTTTGAGGATCTTGCCCGCCAGCGCGCCGACGCGGCGGTTGAGCGCCGCATACCCCGGCTGAGAGGACAGCACGCCTCCGGCCTCCGTGTGAGTGGAGAGACTGGATACGACCACGAGCCGGCGCGCCTGTGCCAGCTCGGCGATGCGCCCGCGGTGCGCATGGGTGAGGGTCTCGGCGAGGATGACGAGCAGCCTCGCCCCGTCCCTGGCGCCGGGAGCGAGCGCGCGCTCGATTTCCTGTGGCGTGCGCGCCGGAAGCTCTTCCAGCGCGATGCCGCGCGCGGCGGCCGCCGCACGCAGCTCCCAGAGCTCGATCGCCTTCGCCGGGTTGGCGGGGTTCCAGAGCACGGCCACGCGCGAGACTCCCGGGACGAGCTCGCCCGCGAGCTCGAGCAGCTTTCCGCTCAAGGCGGGAAGCATGTTGCTCACGCCGGTGACGTTGCCCCCGGGCCGCGCGAGGCTGGCCACCAGCCCGCTGCCTACGGGATCGCTCACCGTGCCGAACACGATCGGGATCCCGCGCGCCGCGCTTGCCGCGGCCTGCGCCACCGGCGTCGTGATCGGGACGATCAGCGCGGGCCTGCGCCGCACCAGCGCCTCGACCTTGGCGGGTACCCTGTCGATGCGCGCCTCCGCCAGGTACTCGATGGCGAAGTCCCGACCTTCGGCGAGGCCCTCGCCCGCCAGTCCCTCGCGAATCCCCGCCAGCAGCCTGCGCGCTATCGGCGAATCGGCCGGCTCGACTCCCAGGATCGCGACGCGCGCCGGGATCGGCGCCACCTGCGCCCAGGCGCCGGCCGCAAGCGCCGCGCACAGCGCGAGCAGGGCGGGGCGACGCTTCATCCGGCCACCGCTCGTGTAATACTGTAATAGGGGGACGACCCGGAGGACGCCATGACCCTCACCGTGCGCCTCGACGCGCAACTCGAGGACGCGCTGAACCGCTACTGCCGCAGGCGGCGCAAGACCAAGAGCGAGGTGCTGACGGCGCTCCTGCGCGAGCACCTCGCCGCGACGGCCGGCAAGACGAAGACGCCGTACGCGATCGCGCGCGAGCTCGGCCTGGTCGGCGGGTTCTCGAGCGCCGCAGGCGATCTCTCGGAAACCTACAAACGCCGCCTGAAGCAAAAGCTGCGTGCACGGCGCGCTCGTTGACGCCGGGCCCCTGATCGCCCTCGCGGACCGCTCCGACCGCAACCACCGGCGCGTGGCCGCCTACCTGAGGCGTTTCGCGGGCAGGCTGCTGACCACCTGGCCGGTCCTGACGGAGGTGTGCCACTCCCTCCCGGAGCGCCTGCAGATCGCGAGCCTGCGCTGGGCGGCGCGCGGGGGCGCGACGCTGATCGAGCTCGACGAGTCGGCGCTTTCCACGATCGCCGGGTGGAAGGAGCGCTACGCGGACGTTCCCATGGATCTCGCGGGCGCCTCCCTGCTCTGGGCGGCGCAGCAGACCGGCGTGCTCCAGATCCTCACCTTCGACCTGAAGGGCTTCCCGGCTTACCGCCTGCCGGACGGCCGGGCGCTCGCGTCGGTTCTGCAGTAGCGTCATTCGATCACCCGGTCGGCGCGGATCAGCACGGCCTGCGGCACCGCCAGGCCGAGAGCACGCGCCGTCTTGAGGTTCACCACCATCTCGAAGCGCGCCGCCTGGTCCACGGGAAGCGTCGCGGGCTCGGCCCCGCGCAGCACCTTCGCGAGCAGGTCGGCGCCGCGGCGGACGTCCTCCGCGAGGTCGGTGCCGTAGGAGATCAGCCCGCCCGCCCGTACCGCGTCGGCGTCGCCGTAGACGACGGCAACGCGCTTCTCGAGCGCGACGCGAATCAGCTCCGCGCCCGCGATGGGCAGCAGCGCGTGCAGGTGAAACGGCAGGACGGCCTGCGCGCCCTTCGCCACCGCCGTCTCGACCGCTTCGGCCCATCCCGTCCGGATCCGCAGCTCGAGAAGCCCGACGCCGAGACGGCCCGCCGCCTCGCGCAGCGGGCCGGCGTTCTCCGCGTACAGTCCGAACCGGAACCCGATCACCGCGACGCGTTCGAGCCCGGGCACCAGCTCGTGGGCGAGCTCCAGGCGCTTCACGAGCAGCTCGCCGAAGCGGTTCGTCACGCCCGTGACGTTGCCGCCGGGCCGCGCGTAGGCCTTCACGAGACCCGAGGCGACGGGGTTCTCGACCCAGACGAAGACGATCGGCACCGTCTGCGTCGCCGCCGCAGTAGCCTGAGTGACGCGCGTGAGGCACGTCAGGATCGCGTCGGGTCCCGCGGCAAGCAGCTCGCGCGCCTGATCGCGATCCTCGTGGAAGATCTCGGTCGCGCCGCGCGCGTCGATGGCAAGGTTGCGGCCTTCGATGAGACCGTGCTTCGCGAGGCGTTCCGCGAGAGCGGCGCGATAGTGCTGCATCGCGCTCCCGCCGACCCCGAACAGCGCGGCGACGCGGTAGCTGCGTCCTCGCTGCTGCGCGCCCGCCGCCAGCGCGATCGCGCCCGCCAGCGCCGCGATCCCGGAGGCAAAGCGGCGCCGGTTCATTCGATCACCCGGTCGGCGCGCAGCAGGATCGACTGCAAGACCCACCCCGCTCCATGCTGAGCCCCTTCTTATCCCGATCGGGATAAGCCGCTCGATCCCCGGTCGGCCCCGGGACGCCGAGCAGCTGCCCGGTCACGAACCCCTCCCAGCTCGTCCCGATCCGCCCGGGGGTCCCCCGCTCAGCCGCTGCCGGGCCACAGGCAAGGGAAGGACCTCGACGTTGCGCGCGAGGCCGTAGGCAACGGTTCCCGGGTAAACGACGTACAGCCGGTCGAGCTTCAGCGTGTCGAGGCAGGCGTGCATCGAGCGCGTCATGGCGGGCGCATCGCTGTACTTCGCCTCGATCCCGATGCGCCGTCCGCGCGGCATCAGCAGCAGGTCGAGCTCGGCGCCGGCTTGCGTGCGCCAGTAGTAGGCGTCGCGCTCGCCGGCCGCCGAGATCAGCTGCTCGATGACATAGCCTTCCCAGGAGGCGCCCAGCTTGGGGTGGCCCTGCAGCGCGGCGAACGACCCGACCCCGAGCAGGGTGTGCAGCAATCCGGGATCGCGGACGTAAACCTTGGGCGCCTTCACCTGGCGCTTGCCGATGTTCTCGTGCCAGGGCGGCAGGGGGCGCACCATCAGCGCGCCGGCGAGGAGATCCAGGTGGCGCTTCACGGTCGTGTGGCTCTCGCCGAGGGAGCGGGCGATCTCGGAGGCGCTCCAGAGCTGTCCGTGATAGTGCGCGAGCATCAGCCACAGCCGCCGCAGCACCGGCGGCGGAACGCGCACCCCGAACAGCGCGATGTCGCGCTCGAGAAAGGTGCGGATGAAGTCCTTGCGCCAGGCTTCGCTCGCGGCCTCGCCGCGGGCGAGGAAGGAGCGCGGCAGGCCGCCGCGCAGCCAGAGCCGCCGCAGCGCCGCATCGCCCACCTCCCCCAGCTCGAAGCCGCCCATGTCGACGAAGGCGACGCGTCCGGCGAGCGTCTCGGATCCCTGCCGCAGCAGCTCGGGCGAGGCGCTGCCGAGCAGCAGGAAGCGGCGCCGCGCGCCGGGCGCGTCCACCAGCACGCGCAGCACCGCGAAGAGGTCCGGGCGCCGCTGCACCTCGTCGACCACCACCAGGCCCTGCAGCGCGCCGAGCGCGGTCTTGGGCTGCGCCAGGCGCTCCAGGTCGGTCGGCTCCTCGAGATCGAAATAGCTCGAGGGGCGCGCGGCCGCCAGCCCGCGCGCCAGCGTCGACTTGCCGCACTGGCGCGGGCCGATCAGCGCCACCACCGGGCTGCGGCGCAGCGCGGACTCGAGGCGCGCGCGCAACGCGGGCCGCCTGATCCGGGGCTCTTGCATCTTCGTATTTTGAGCAGTATATGTTCAATTTACAAGCCTAAGGATCATGGAACTTTGCTTCAAATCTACAAACGTGCGAGGCCGCGGCATGCAGAATCGTTCGTTCGATCACCCGGTCGGCGCGCCAGGCTCGCGACCACGCCGCGCTTCACCGGGTCGCCCACGAAGTAGTGCATCACGATCGGTATCGCAGATGTTGCCCGCGTGGCGGCAAGCGTCGCCTCGACACTGGAGAGCGGCACGATCGTTCCGCAAAGCGGCCGCCTGCGCATTCTGGGCGCATTTCACGGCTTCGCGCAGCGGAAAATGCACACACGATGCTGCGTTGCAATGCGACAGCCGAATAACTATCATTTCACTGTGAAAACCAGGTTCAATCCGGCGCCGCTCCTGCGCCAAGCAAGGCGGCGCGCGGGCCTGTCGCAGCGCGAGCTGGCCCGGCGCGCGGGCACAGCGCAGTCGGTGGTGGCCAGAATCGAGCACGGCCAGGCGAGTCCGAGCATCGCGACGCTGGAGCGGCTCTTGCGCAAGGCCGGATTCACGTTGCGCGTCGAGCTCGAGCCGAGAACCCGCTCGTCGGCTCACCTGATGGCTGAAGTGCAACGAATCCTGCGGCTGACGCCCGAGGAGCGCCTGCGCGAGGTCGCCAATGCGAGTCGGTTCATCGCCGAGGTGCCCTGCGTGCAAATGCCGACTCAGGGCAAGCCGTGATGCCTACCGGGCGGTCGATCGGCCCGGAAATGCCGGAGAATACGCACCTTTCCCCCATCTCACCCATGCCCCGCCCCCTGCCGAAATCGATCGACCAGACGCTCGAGCTCCTCGGCGCCGCCGACTATGTCGCCGACCGCAGCCTCGCGACCGCGCTCTACCTCTCGCTCGGTATGCAGCGTCCGCTCTTCCTCGAGGGCGAAGCGGGCGTGGGCAAGACCGAGATCGCGAAGGTGCTCGCCGCGGGCCTCGGGCGCGAGCTGATCCGGCTGCAGTGCTACGAGGGCCTGGACATCGCGCAGGCCGCCTACGAGTGGAACTACTCGCGCCAGATGATCGAGATCAGGCTGGCGGAGGCCGCCGGCGAAAGATCGAAGGAGGCGATCTCCAAGGGCATCTTCTCCGAGCAGTTCCTCGTCAAGCGGCCGCTCGCGCGCGCGCTCGAGGGCAAGAAGGGCGCTGCGCCGGTGCTCCTCATCGACGAGCTCGACCGCACCGACGAGCCCTTCGAGGCCTACCTGCTGGAGATCCTCTCGGACTGGCAGATCACGATCCCGGAGATCGGCACGCTGAAAGCGGCCGAGCCGCCGCTCGTGGTGATCACCTCCAACCGGACGCGCGAGATTCATGATGCCGTCAAGCGCCGGTGCTTCTA
>CAZOWR010000003.1:0-9875 GCA_964583645.1 uncultured Enterobacteriaceae bacterium | reverse complement strand
GCGAGGGAGCTCGAGATCCTCAGGCGCAAGGCGCCCAGTGCCGCCGCCGCGCTCTCGAAGGAGGTGGTGGCGTTCGTCCAGCGCCTGCGCGGCGTGGACCTCTTCAAGCTGCCCGGCGTCGCCGAGACCATCGACTGGGCGAACTGCCTGGTGGCCCTGGATCGCATGGCCCTCGACCCGGAGACGGTCAACAACACGCTCGGGGTGCTGCTCAAGTACCAGGACGACATCGAGCGCATCTCGGGCGAGGAGGCGGAGCGCCTCGTGACCGAGGCGAGATCGGTCGCCGCGGCCGCCTAGCGATGGGCATGGGGTCTCTTTTCGGCCGGCTGCTCGGGCGCGAGGCGGGGGCGGCCTCGCACGCGGTGCAGCTCTGCCGGGCGCTGCTCGGGGAGCGCGGCGAAGCCTCGGGCGTCGCGCTCGCGCGAGATGCGCTCGCGGCGTACCGCGGGCTCGACGCGGATTCTCGCGCACGGTTCTTCGACGCGCTCGCGCGCGACTTCTCCCCCTCGCCCGAGGACGTCGGCAGGGCGGCCGATGCCTACCGTTTCGATCCCTCGCCGGCGAACCTCGCCCGCCTGCAGGCAGCCGCCGAGCCTCCGCGCCAGGAGCTGCTGCGCCGCCTCAACATGGCGCCCGGGGGCACCGCCGCGCTGGTGGAGATGCGCGCAACGCTTCTCGGGGGTCTTGAGCGCAGCCCGCACTGGTCGGCGCTGGATGCCGATTTCCTGCACCTGCTGCGCTCCTGGTTCAACCGCGGCTTCCTGCGCCTGGAGCGCATCGACTGGCGCTCCTCCGCCCTGGTGCTCGAGAAGCTGATCCGCTACGAGGCGGTGCACGCCATCGGCAGCTGGGACGACCTGCACCGGCGCCTGAAGACCGACCGGCGCTGCTTCGCGTTCTTCCACCCGCAGCTGCCCGACGAGCCGCTGATCTTCATCGAGGTAGCGCTCGCGCGCGAGATGAGCGCCGCGGTGCAGCCGCTGCTCGAGCCCGCGGCGCCGGTGGCGAGCGCCGAGGACGCGAACTGCGCCGTGTTCTACTCGATCAGCAACTGCCAGAAGGGGCTGCGCGGCGTCTCGTTCGGCAACTTCCTCGTCAAGCAGGTCGCCGAGGAGCTGCGACGCGAGCTGCCGCGCGTGCGCCGCTTCGCGACGCTCTCGCCGATCCCCGGCTTCCGCCAATGGCTCGAGGAGATGCGCGTCTGGCTTGCGGTCGGCCCCGAGGGCGAGGCGCGCCACGCGCTGCTCGCGCGGCTGGGCGAACCCGGCTGGCCGGGCTCGCCCGCGGCGCGCCAGCTCGAGGCGCTGCTCAAGCCGCTCTGCGCGCACTACCTGCTCAACGCCAAGGCGGGAGGCGAGCCGCGCGATGCCGTGGCGCGCTTCCATCTCGGCAACGGGGCCTCCCTCGAGCGCCTGAACTGGCTCGCGGACACCTCGCGTGCGGGGCTCGCGCGCTCGGCCGGGATCATGGCGAACTACGTCTACCGGCTGCGCAAGGTCGAGCGCAACCACGACCTGTATGCGCGCGAGCAGCGGGTGGTCGCCTCGCGCGAGATCGAGCGCCTGGCGCGCGAGTGCCCGCTCGCGCAGGGCGAAGCCGCGCACGCCTAGCGATGTTCCCCTCGCTCGACCCCGCGGGCCCCGGGGAGCGCCTCGCCGAGAACGTGATGCACTTCGCGCGCCTGCTGCGCGCGGCGGGCCTCAGGATCGGCCCGGACCGGGTGATCGACGCGGTGCGCGCGCTCGAGCTCGCCGGCTGCAATCGCAGGGAGGACTGGTACTGGACCATGTCGGCGGTGCTGCTCTCCAAGGAGGAGCAGCGCCCGATCTTCGATCAGGCGTTCCGCATCTTCTGGCGCGACCCCGGGCTCACCGAGAAGATGATGCAGGCGCTGCTGCCGAAGACCTACGGCCGCGCGACGAAGGACGAGGAGCAGAGCCAGCGGCTCACCGATGCGCTCTACAGCCAGAAGCGGATGGAGGAGAGCCGCGAGGAGCAGAGAATCGAGCTCGACGCGCGGCTCACCTTCTCCTCGCGCGAGCTGCTGCAGCGCATGGACTTCGACACCATGTCGGCGGCCGAGCTCGCGGAGGCGAAGCGCATGCTCGCCGAGCTGCGCCTGCCCCTGCCCATGATCCGCACGCGGCGCTTCCGGGCTTCGCCGCGCGGCGTGCGCGTAGACCTGCGCGCGACGCTGCGCGAGAGCCTGCGCGAGGGCGGCGACGTGATCCCGCTGGTGCGCGCCGCGACCGACGAGATCCACCCGCCGCTGGTGGTGCTGTGCGACATCTCGGGCTCGATGAACCCCTACGCGCGCATGTTCCTGCACTTCCTGCACGCCCTCACCAACGACCGCGACCGCGTCTCGGTGTTCGTCTTCGGCACGCGGCTCACCAACATCACGCGCCAGCTGCGCCACCGCGACGTCGACGTCGCGATGTCGCGGGTGGCGGATGCCATCAAGGACTGGTCGGGCGGCACCAGGATCGGCGCCTGCCTGCGCGAGTTCAACTGGCGCTGGAGCCGCCGGGTGCTGGGGCAGAACGCCTGCCTGCTGCTGGTCTCGGACGGCCTCGACCGCGAGGCGGGCGAGGGGCTCGGGGAGGAAATGCAGCGCCTGCACAAGTCCTGCCGCGACCTCGTCTGGCTCAATCCCCTGCTGCGCTACGACCGGTTCGAGGCCCGGCCCGCGGGCGTGCGCGCGATGCTGCCGCATGTCGACCGGTTCCTGCCGGTGCACAACCTGAAGAGCCTGGTGGACCTCGCGCACGCCCTCTCGCGCGCGGAGCCCAGGCACATGGAGAAACGCGCATGGAGATGACCGGCGAGCAGCTGATCCCCGCCTCCCAGGCCGACACCTGGACGGCGCTCAACGACCCGGAGGTGCTGAAGGCCTGCGTGCCGGGCTGCGAGTCGATCGACCGCGAAAGCGACACCGAGTTCATCGTCAACATGACCGCGCGCGTAGGGCCGGTGAGCGCCAAGTTCAAGGGCAAGCTGCGGCTCTCGGACGTGCGCCCGCCCCAGTCCTACGCGCTCTCCTTCGAGGGCCAGGGGGGCGTGGCGGGCTTCGCCAAGGGAGCCGCTCAGGTGAGCCTCGCCCCCGAGGGCGAGGGCACGAAGCTCTCCTACAGGGTCAAGGCCAACGTCGGCGGCAAGCTGGCGCAGATCGGCTCGCGGCTGGTGGACGCCGCCGCCAACAAGGTCGCGGGCGACTTCTTCAGGGCGTTCAACGAGAAGATGGCCGCGCTGCACGGCGCGCACGCTGGCGCCGTCCACGAGGAGCATCACCCGGCGCCGATCGCGCGCGACCCGGAGCTCCCCGACCTGCCCGAATCCTCGCTCGCCTTCTTCGCCGCGGGCGCGCTGGTGGTCTTCGTCGTCGCCCTCTTCACCCTCCTCTGAAAAGGGGTCAGACCCCTTTTCTTCACAAGCGCGTGACGCTCGCGTTCGTGGAATAAGTCACGCCGCCGCGCGCCGGGCGGCACTAGTTCCTCGCTGACACATTCTTGCAACCGTACCCTGCGGAGGTCGATCCGATCGGGGAGCACCGATGAGTGCAGTGATGTCCGCGGCGCCCGCCGCCGAGCGCCGCCACGCCGTGATCTTGTGCGCCGAGCTGCGCGGTCTCGCGGGTGTCGCCGAGGTGCTCGACCCGCGGGTCTCGCTCGCGCTGCTCAGCAACTTCCTCAACTTCGCCGCCGAGGCGGTCGCGGCGCATGGCGGGGAGCTGTTCTCCGCGCACCACGACGCGCTGCTCGCGGCGTTCGGCCGCGGCAACCCGATGCAGGCCGCGCAGCAGGCGGTGCGCGCGGCGCAGCGCATCCAGAAGGAGTTCCCCGCCATGGCCGAGGCCTGGCGCCAGGCGCACGGCGTGCGCACCGCGGTGGCGCAGGGCCTGCACCTCGGCGAGGCGGTGTTCGGCACCGCGGGCGCGCGCGGCTTCGAGCGCCGCGTCGCCTTCGGCGACAGCGTCTCGCTCGCGCGCCTGGTGCTGGCGCGCGCGCGCGTCGGCGAGTTCGTCATGACCGACGCCGTGATGGGCGCGCTCTCGGTCGAGAACCTCGACCTCGACGCCGAGCCGCTGCCGCCGTTCCAGGCCGGGCGTCGCCACCCGATCCGCATCTACGGCGTGCTGCTCAGCGCGCGCCTGGACTTCACCTAGAGCCAGCGGCTTGGCCATCGCCCCGGGAGCTAATTCCCCGCGATGGTCATGCGGTCGATCAGGATCGAGCCGCAGCGGTAGGCGCCGCGAGTGACGAAGTCGCTGCCGATCGCGGCGACGCCGCGGAACATGTCGCGCAGGTTTCCCGCCACCGTGATCTCCTCGACCGGGTAGGCGATCTCGCCGCCCTCGACCCAGTAGCCGGCGGCGCCGCGCGAGTAGTCGCCGGTGACGAGGTTGACGCCGTGCCCCAGCATCTCGGTGACGAGCAGCCCGCGGCCGAGCCGCCTCAGCATGCCGCGGAAGTCCGGGCCGTCGGGGGCGAGCACCAGGTTGTGGCTGCCGCCCGCGTTGCCGGTCGACTTCATGCCGAGCTTGCGCGCGGCGTAGCTGCCGAGAAAGTAGCCCTCGAGCACGCCGTCGCGCACCACGGCGCGCGGGCGCGTCGCAACGCCCTCGTCGTCGAAGTACGAGCTCGCCAGGCCGCGCGGGTCGTGCGGGCGCTCCTCCAGCGTCACGCCGCGCGCGAACACCGGCTTGCCCAGCGCGTCCACCAGGAACGAGGACTTGCGGTAGAGGTTGCCGCCGCTCGCCGCGCCGACGAACGAGCCGAGCAGCGAGGCCGCCACCGGGGCCTCGAGCAGCACCGGCGCCTGGCAGGTGGCGATCTTGCGCGCCCCCAGGCGCGCGAGCGCGCGCTCGCCCGCGTAGCGCCCCAGCGCCGCGGCGTCGGCGACCTCTCCCGGCACGCGCGCCGCGCTGTACCAGTCGTCACGCTGCATCAGCCCGCCCTCGGAGGCGATCACCGAGAGCGAGAGCCAGTGGCGCGAGGTCGGAAATCCCTGCATGAAGCCCAGGCTGTTGGCGAGCACGAACTGGCCCTGCTGCGTCGAGAGCGTCGCGCCCTCGGAGTTGTTGATCCGCGGCGAGAGCGCGAACGCCGCGCGCTCGGCGCGCCGCGCGATGCGCACCGCCTCCGCGGTCTCGAGGTGCCAGGGATGGAACAGGTCGAGCCCCGGCGCCTCGCGCGCGAGCTCGGCGGGCTCGGGCGGGCCGGCGCAGTCGTCCACCGCGGTGCGCCGCGCGATCGCGGCGGCCGCCTCAACAGTCTGGCGCAGCGCCGCCGGCGAGAAATCCGAGGTGCTGGCGTGGCCGCGGCGCGCGGCGGGCCGCTCGCCCATGTAGACGGTGACGCCGATGCCCTTGTCGCGGTTGTGCTCGAGCGTCTCGATCTCGCCCATGCGCACGGTGACCGTCAGGCCGTAGCCCTCGGACACCTCGCACTCGCTGGCCGAGGCGCCGGCGCCGTGCGCGAGCGCGAGCACCGCCTGCGCGAGCTCGCGCAGCGCATCCGGCGTGCAGGTGAAGCGGCCCGGCGCGCGCGCCGCCGCGCGCGTCTTCTGCAGCATCGGAGCGGCGCGCATGGCGCGCTATCATAGCAGCGCGATGCAGGAGCCCCTCGTCAGCAAGACGCGCCGCAAGCACGAGATGCACCAGCTGCAGGCGCTGGGCGCGGCGCTTCTCGAGCTGCCGCCGGCGCAGCTCGCGGCGCTCGGCCTGCCGGAGACGCTCTCCTCGGCGGTACAGGAGGCACGCCGTATCACGAGCCACGAGGCGCGCCGGCGCCAGCTCCAGTTCATCGGCCGCCTGATGCGCGAGATCGACCCGGTGCCGCTGCGCGCGGCGCTCGCCGCGCTCGAGGGCGGCTCGGCGCAGGCGCGCGCGCGGCGCCAGCGCCTCGAGCGCTGGCGCGAGCGCTTGATCGAGGACGACGCCGCCCTCACGCTGTTCGCGCGGGAGCACGGCGGCGCCGACATCCAGGCGCTGCGCGCGCTCATCCGCAACGCGCGCAAGGAGCTCGCCGCCGGGCGGGCGCCGCACGCGCAGCGCGAGCTCTTCCGGCGCCTGCGCGAAGCGATGGAGGCAGCCTGATCCGGACCGAGCTCCTGTGCCGCGCCGAGGTGACGCTCGAGCCGCCGCGCGAGCTCGGTGCCACCCCGCTCGGGCGCCGGCGCATCATCGGCATCACCGGCGGCAGCTTCTCCGGGCCGCGCTTCTCGGGGCGCGTCCTCCCGGGGGGCGCCGACTGGCAGCTGGTGCGCGCCGACGGCGTCGCCTACCTCGACGCGCGCTACACGCTCGAGACCGCTGACGGGGCGCTCGTCTACGTGCGCAACCGCGGCTACCGCCACGGGCCGCCCGAGGCGATGGCGCGCCTGGCGCGCGGCGAGGAAGTGGACCCGGCGCTTATCTACACGCGCACCACGCCCTGGTTCGAGACCTCGGATGAGCGCTACGACTGGCTCAACCGCACCGTATTCGTAGGCAGCGCCGTGCGCCGCGCCGCGTCGGTGGAACTCGAGTTCCACGCCGTCCGATGAGCGAGACGCTCGTCGTCGGCATCGTCTCGGTGAGCGACCGCGCCTCGGGCGGGGTCTACCGCGACGAGGGCATCCCGGCGCTGAAGGAGTGGCTCGAGCGCGCGGTGAAGTCGCCGCCGCTGCGCTTCGAGGAGCAGCTGATCCCGGACGAGCAGCCGGTGATCGAGGCGACGCTCAGGAACCTCGTCGACTCGCGCGGCTGCCACCTCGTGCTCACCACCGGCGGCACCGGCCCGGCGCCGCGCGACGTCACGCCGGAGGCGACGCTCGCCGTCGCCGACAAGGTGCTGCCGGGGTTCGGCGAGCAGATGCGCGCCGTGAGCCTCAAGTACGTGCCGACCGCGATCCTCTCGCGCCAGGTGGCGGTGGTGCGCGGCAAGGCGCTCATCGTCAACCTGCCGGGGCAGCCCAAGGCGATCAAGGAGACGCTCGACGGCGTGTTCGCCGCGGTGCCCTACTGCATCGACCTCATCGGCGGGCCGTACATCGAGACCGACGCGGCGGTGGTGAAGGCGTTCCGGCCGAAAAGCGCGATCCGGGGGTAGAAAGGGCCGATGGATCTGCCTCACAAGCTGCACGCTGCGCAACAGCATCATCGTTCCGGACGTTTTACTGAAGCCGAGGCGCTTTATCGCCAAATCCTTGATGTCAATCCCGAACAGGCGGATGCGCTGCACTCGCTAGGCCTTCTGGCACACCAGATCGGCCGGAATGACCGCGCCATCGAGCTGATTGAAAGGGCCGCATCCCTGCGCCCGCAGATCGCCGAGTACTTGAACAGCCTGGGAGAGGCGTATCGTGCGACCGGCAGGCTCGATCATGCGATCGAGCGCTATCGGCGGGCGATCGCGTTGTCCGCAGACTACCCCGCAGCACACAGCAACCTAGGGCTAGCGCTCCTCGAACTCGGGAGACCGGACGAGGCAGCGAAGCATCTTCGGCGGGCAGTGGCCCTGGATCCTGATGATGCAGCCGCACGCAACAATCTGGGCGTCGCCTTGCTGCGATCCGGGAAACTGGATTCGGCAATCAATGAATTTCGACAAACGATCCAGCTTAGGCCTGGATACTCCGACGCACATGGCAATTTGGCAACCGCGCTGCTAGCGCTAAGGCAGTTCCGCCCTGCGGTGGCTCAGCTTCGCAGACAACTGTCTCTTCGGCCAGGGGATCAGCAAGTGCTCAGCAGACTGGCCCAGGCTCTGGTCGATGGGGGGAAGAAAGCTGAAGGCATCCAGATCCTATTGAGGGCCCTCGCCGAGCAATCGGCGAGTCCAAGGCTGCGCCAAGCTTTGGCCGCCGTCCTGCATGGAACAACACTCGCTGCGGCCGGCGAGATCGAGCGATCGGCCCTGCTTGCGCTGTGCAACGACGAGAATTTCTCGGCGCAGCGTCTGGCGGGCGCCGTCATCGGGCTCACCGTCAACGCTTCTGGCTTCGCCGTGCTGCGCGAGGCCGCGCAGTGGGGAAGCGACCCAATTGCGGTCGCTCGTTCGGCCATGATGGCGTTGATGGCAGACCCGCTGCTCTCCACCTCGCTTCCACGCATCGCCGTGGTGAACGCCGATTTGGAGCGCGTGCTGACCAACGCGCGCCGCTGGGCGCTGCTGCGCTTGGTTCGGGGGGACGCGGTCGCAGATTTCAGGACTAACTTTCTTGGTGCGCTGGCGCGGCAGTGCTTCTTTTCAGGGTACGCGTTCCTTGTAACAGATGGAGAACGCATGAGACTGAAAGAACTGCGCAACGATCTTGAGGCGATCCTAGCGCAAGATGTACAAGATGCTGCGAGAACCGAAACCCTAGAGTACTCGCTGCTGGTCTTTGCGGCGTATGACCCGTTGAATAGCTTAGCGCAATCGGAACGCCTTCTCGATGTTCCGATCTCAGACTGGAGCGAGGCGATACGACCTGTCCTCGTCGAGCAGCTTGCCAATCCTCAGAGAGAGCAAGAGATTGCGCGACGAATCCCTGCCGCGACGCCTATTGTGGACAGCGCCTCTCAGATCGTTCGTCAGCATTTCGAGGAGAACCCGTATCCGGTGTGGGCGAGCGCTGACAGGCCGGAGCCGATCTCGGTGCGAGCCATGTTCGCGAGGCTCGCCCCGGAGCGACTCCCGCTCCAGTTCCCGCTCAGGACACCAGTGCTGATTGCGGGCTGCGGCACTGGCCACCATGCGCTCATGGCCGCGCGGGCCTATCACGATGCGGATGTCCTCGCGGTCGATCTGAGCCGTCGGAGTTTGGCATACGCCGCACGCATGGCAAAGCACTTTGCCGTCGAGAACGTCACCTTCCAGCAGGCGGACATCCTCGAACTGGACAGCCTAGGACAGCGTTTCTTCATCATCGAGTGCGTCGGGGTACTCCAGGTGCTCGCCGATCCGATGCAGGGTTGGCGAGTTCTTGCGGGGCTCTTGGAAAGCCGCGGCCTGATGAAGATCGGCTTGTACAGCACAAGTGCGCGCTCAAGCGTCAGAGCCGCGAGGAGGCTCGCCCGAGAGAAGGGCTTTCAGCGAACGCCCGAGGGGATACGGCGGTTCCGCCGGGCGATCCTGGATCTGCCGCCCGACGACCCCGCAAAGGGCGTGATGCAGTTCATAGACTTTTTCACCCTTCATGGCTGTAGTGACCTCGTCTTCCATTGGGTGGAGCGCTCGTACTCCGTTCAAGAGATCGCCGAGTCGCTACGTCAACTCGGACTCCGATTCCGTGGCTTCGATTGTTACTCTTGGACGATGGATAAATTCAAGGCAATGCATCCCGCGCCAGATGCACATTTAGACCTTACGGCTTGGGCACGGTTCGAGGAAGCGTATCCGGACACGTTCGTTGAGATGTATCAGTTCTGGTGTCAGAAGTCCTAGCAGCCGGAGGCGCCTCTCCCATCCCGTACCAAAGGCGAGCGAACCGGTGATTCGACGCGGCAACGGCGGTCTCTGCTTCGGGGGCATCTCCGACAGCGATAGAACCTGCTTTCGACGTTCGCTACAATCGGTGTGTGGCGCTTGATGCAATCGAGATAGAACCTTCGCTGCTCCCCACCGCCGCAGTCATCTGGCTGCACGGCCTGGGCGCCGACGGCCACGACTTCGAGCCGGTGGTGCCGGAGCTGCGGCTGCCTCCCGCCAAGCCGGTGCGCTTCGTCTTCCCGCACGCGCCGGTCCGCCCGGTGACCATCAACGGCGGCATGCGCATGCGCGCCTGGTACGACATCCTGCAGCTCGGCGGCGGCCGCGAGGACGAGGCCGGCATCCGCGACTCGCAGGCGCTGCTCGAAGCGCTGGTCGCCCGGGAGCTCTCGCGCGGCGTGGCGGCGCGGCGCATGG
>CAZOWR010000002.1:0-39522 GCA_964583645.1 uncultured Enterobacteriaceae bacterium | reverse complement strand
CGCGACGGCGGCATCAACGGCGTCAAGCTCACCTGGGAGAAGTGCGAGACCGAGTACAACAACGCGCGCGGCGTGGAGTGCTACGAGCGCTCCAAGAAGAAGGGGCCGACAGGCGCTACGCTCATCCACCCGCTGTCAACGGGGATCACCTACTCGCTCATCGAGAAGGGCACCCAGGACAAGATCCCGATCGTGTCGGTCGGGTACGGGCGCACCGACGCCTCCGATGGCCGGATCTTCCCGTACGTGTTTCCGATCATCACCAACTACTGGTCGCAGAACACCGCCAAGATCAAGTTCATGGGGATGAAGGAAGGGGGAATGGACAAGCTCAGGGGCAAGAAGATCGTGAACCTGTATCACGGCTCTGCCTACGGCAAGGAAACCATCCCCGTGCTCGACGTGCAGGCGAAGAAGTACGGTTTCCAGGTCACCCACATCGAGGTGCCGCATCCCGGCAACGAGCAGCAGGCGCAGTGGCTGCAGATCCGCCAGATTCGGCCCGACTGGGTGATCCTGCGCGGCTGGGGCGTGATGAGCCCGACCGCGCTCAAGGCCGCCCAGCGCGCAGGTTTCCCGAGCAACAAGATCGTAGGGGTCTGGTGGTCCGGCTCGGAGGAGGACGTGATCCCGGCTGGCGACGCGGCAAAGGGCTACATTGCAGCGGGCTTCAACGTTGCCGGCACGAACTATCCGGTGGTCCAGGACATCCTGAAGCACGTCTACGCCAAGGGTCAGGGCGAGCTGGAGGACAAGTCCCGCGTCGGAACGATCTACTTCAACCGCGGCGTGGTGTTCGCCCTCGTGACGGTGGAGGCGGTGCGCAAGGCCCAGGAGCGCTTCGGCAAGGGCCAGTCGATGACCGGCGAGCAGGTGCGCTGGGGACTGGAGAACCTCGACCTGAACGCGGCCTACCTGAAGAAGATCGGCGCCACCGGGTTCCTGTCGCCCCTCAAGGTCTCGTGCCTGGACCACGAGGGCGGCGGCGGGGTGAAGTTCCAGCAGTGGGACGGCAAGCAGTGGAAGGTGATCACCGACTGGATCGCGACCGACCAGAGCATCGTGCGGCCGATGATCGAGTCCTCCGCGGCGCAGTATGCGAAGGAGAAGAACATCACGCCGCGCGACTGTGCGAAGGAGAGCGGCTGATCGCGGCCCCACGCCGCTAGGCGAGCTGGACGGCGGGCTGCGGGCCCGCCGTTTAGTTTCGCCCGCCGGCAAACTGTCATCCAGACGACCATGTCAGCCGTCCTCAAGCCGCACGCCGAAGCAGGGGCCTACCTCTCGGTGAGCAACGTCGAGGTCATCTACGACCACGTCATCCTGGTGCTGAAGGGCGTCAGCCTGCAGGTGCGCGAAGGCCAGATCGTGGCGCTGCTGGGCGCCAACGGCGCCGGCAAGTCGACCACGCTCAAGGCGATCTCCAACCTGCTGCGCGCCGAGCGCGGCGAGGTCACCAAGGGCTACATCGAGTTCCGCGGCCAGCGCGTCGACCGCCTGACCACGAACGAGCTCGTCAAGCTCGGGGTGGTGCAGGTGATGGAGGGGCGCCATTGCTTCCAGCACTTGACGGTGGAGGAGAACCTGCTCACGGGCGCCTACACGCGCGGCGGCGCCGATCTCTCTGCCGACCTGGAGCTCGTCTACAAGTACTTCCCGCGCCTCAGGGAGCGCCGCAAGGCGCAGTCGGGCTACACCTCGGGCGGCGAGCAGCAGATGACCGCGATCGGCCGCGCGCTCATGGCCCGGCCGACGATGATCCTGCTGGACGAGCCCTCGATGGGGCTCGCACCGCAGCTCGTCACCGAGATCTTCGAGATCGTGCGCGAGCTCAACCAGAAGGAGGGCGTGAGCTTCCTGCTCGCCGAGCAGAACACCAACATCGCGCTGAAGTACGCCGACTACGGCTACATCCTGGAGAACGGCCGCGTGGTGATGGACGGCGAAGGGAAGTCGCTCGCCGAGAACGAGGACGTGAAGGAGTTTTACCTCGGCTTCTCCTCGGGCGGGCGCAAGAGCTTCCGCGACGTGAAGTCCTACCGGCGTCGCAAGCGTTGGCTCTGAAGCAGCAGCGCGCCGGGCACTTCGACCGGCTCGAGACGCGGTCTCCCGCGCAGCGCGAGGCGGCGCTCATGGCCGCGCTGCCCAAGCTCATCGCGCACGCCAAGCGGCGCGCCCCCGGCTTCGCGCGCATCCTCGAGGGCGTCGATGCGGCGCGGATCAAGACCCGCAAGGCGCTCGCGGCGCTGCCCGTGACGCGCAAGTCGGACCTCGCCGAGCTGCAGGCGCGCGAGCGCCCGCTCGGTGGCCTGAATGCGACGCCGGTGGCGCGGCTCGCCAAGCTTTTCATGTCGCCGGGGCCGATCTACGAGCCGCAGGGGCGCGGCCGCGACTGGTGGCGCACCGCGCGGGCGCTTTACGCGGGCGGCTTTCGCGCCGCGGACCTGGTGGCGAACACCTTCGCCTACCACTTCACGCCCGCGGGCTCGATGCTGGAATCGGGTGCGCTCGCGATCGGCTGCACGGTGGTGCCGGCGGGAACCGGGCAGACCGAGCTGCAGGTGGCGGCGATCCGCGACCTGCGGGTGAGCGGTTACATCGGCACGCCCTCCTTCCTCAAGCTGATCGTGGAGAAGGCCGACGAGATGAACGCCGACATCTCGAGCCTCGTCAAGGCGCACGTCGGCGCCGAGTACCTGCCGCCGGCGCTGCGCAGGCAGCTCCTTGAGCGCGGCATCCGCGTCACGCAGAGCTACGGCACCGCCGACCTGGGCTCGCTCGCCTACGAGTCGCTGGCGCGCGATGGCTCGGTGAACGAGGGCATGATCCTGGACGAGGCGCTGGTCCTGGAGATCGTGCGCCCCGGCACCGGCGACCCGCTCGCCTCGGGCGAGGTGGGCGAGGTCGTGGTGACGAGCTTCAACAGGGACTACCCGCTCATCCGCTTCGGCACCGGCGACCTGTCGGCGATCCTGCCCGGGAGGAGCCCTTGCGGCCGGACCAACGTGCGCATCCGGGGGTGGCTCGGGCGCGCCGACCAGACCACGAAGGTGCGGGCGATGTTCGTGACGCCGAAGCAGGTGGCCCAGATCGTGCGCCGCCACGCGGAGATCCTGCGCGCCCGCCTCGTCGTCGAGGGAGCGACCGGCAGCGACCGCATGACCCTGAAATGCGAGGCGAAAGAGCGCCCGGCGGGGCTCGCCGAGGCGATCGTGGCCTCGATCCGGGAGGTCACCAAGCTGCGCGGCGAGGTGCAGATCGTGCCCCCCGGGAGCTTGCCTAGCGACGGCAAGGTGATCGAGGACGCGCGCAAGTATGGTTGAGCAGGCGCGCTAGGTTCTGCGCGCGGCTGCGACGGGCAATCCGTCCAGCCGCCGCATCTCCGGCTCGGCGAGCAGCGCGGGGTCGGCGAGGAAGTCGCACAGGAACTCGACCGAGTCCGCGCCCCAGAAGAGCTCCCCGGCGACCTCGAAGACGGGCACACCGAACACGCCGCGCGCGGCCGCCTGGTCGGTATTGCTCCTCAGCCTGTCCTTCACTTCCGGAGCCTCGAGCGCTTCCGGTGCCACCCCCAGTTCCCGCCGCAGGGCGGCGAAGCGCTCCGGATCCGCGGTGTCCTCGCCGGTCGTCCACACGGCCTCGAAGATCCTTCGGATCGCTCCAGGCGCGGAGCCGGCGGCGATCGCGAGGCGCAGGTGGAGAAGCGGGTTGAAGGGGTGGCCCGCGGGGAACCGGAACGGGATGCCGAGGCGCCTCGCCCACCACTGGCACCAGCGGTAGGTATAGCGCCGCTTGGCAGGGATCTCCGCCGGCCCTTTCTGCTCGTGGTGCTTCAGCAGGCCCGCGAAGAGCACCGGCCGGTACCGTACGGCGGCATCGGCCGGCAGCTCCTTCAGGCGGTGCAGCGCGAGGTAGGAGAACGGGGAGACGAAATCGAAATACAGCGTCACGGCGCGCATGGCCTAGTATCCTAGCGCGGGGAGGGGCCATGCCGCGCGCCGGGAAATTCGCCACGTTGAAGTACTCGGTCACCGGGCGCATCGCCCGGATCACCCTCAACCGCCCCGCGCGCCTGAACGCGATCGACGACCGGATGCCGCGCGAGATCCGGCGCGCAGTAGAGGCGGCGAACGCGGACGAGCGCGCCCACGTCATCGTGCTCGCCGGGGCGGGGCGCGCCTTTTGCGCCGGGTATGACCTGAAGCAGTTCGCCGAGGGCGACCCGCGCAACCGCTGGACGCAGGGCATGCCCTGGGACCCGATGCGCGACTACCGCGGCATGAAGGCGAACACCGACGATTTCTTCTCGCTCTGGCGCAGCCACAAGCCCGTGATCTGCAAGGTGCACGGCTACGCGGTCGCGGGAGGATCGGATATCGCGCTCTGCGCCGACATCGTGGTCATGGCCGAGGACGCGCGCATCGGCTACATGCCGGCGCGCGTCTGGGGCTGCCCGACGACCGCCATGTGGGTGTATCGCCTTGGCGCGGAGAAGGCGAAGCGGATGCTGCTCACCGGGGACACCATCGACGGCAGGACCGCGAAGGCCTGGGGCCTGGTGTATGACGCCGTGCCCGCGGCGAAGCTGGATGCGGCGGTAGAGGCGCTCGCCGGGCGCATGGCGGGCGTGCCGAAGAACCAGCTCATGATGCAGAAGCTGTTGATCAACCAGGCCTACGAGAACATGGGGCTCGCGGGCACCCAGATGCTGGCGACCCTCTTCGACGGCATCACGCGCCACTCTCCCGAGGGCCTCTGGTTCAAGCGCTACGCCGAGACGCACGGTTTCCACGAGGCGGTGAAGTGGCGCGACAGCGGCAGGCCGATCCCCGAGGGGCGCACTGCCGCGCGGGGTCGCAAGTCCTGAGGGAGGCAGCAATGGCAAATTACGCGGGCATCATGACGGGCGAGCTTTCCGCGCGCACGCGGGAGCTGCTGGTGCGCCACCGGCGCATCGCGATGGTCGGGGTGTCGGCGAACCCGACGCGCGCGAGCTACCGGGCGCTGGTGCACATGAAGAGCAAGGGCTACACCGTCTACCCGGTGAATCCCGGGACGGAGCAGATCCTCGGCCTGCGCTGCCATCGCTCGCTCGCCGAGATCGGCCAGCCGGTGGACATCGTCGACATCTTCCGCCGCGGCGAGACCGTGCTGCCGCTGGTGGCCGAAGCGCAGGCGATCGGCGCCAGGGTCTTCTGGATGCAGATCGGGGTGATCAGCGAGGAGGCGGCGCGCGCCGCGGCCGCGGCGGGCATGGAGGTGGTGATGGACCGCTGCGTCAAGATCGAGCACTGCCGCTTCTTCGGCAAGAAGGACTACGGCCTGGACGTCGTAGGGCTCTCGACCGGCGTGCTCACCGCGCGGCGCTACGACTGCGTTTTCGACTAGGGGGGCGCCATGGCGGACAAGTTCGACTTCGGCTTCGACACGCGCATGCTGCACGCCGGCCAGGTGCCGGACTCCGCGACCGGCGCACGCGCCGTGCCGATCTACCAGACCACCTCGTTCGTCTTCGAGGACACCGAGCACGCGGCGCACCTCTTCGCGCTCAACAAGTTCGGCAACATCTACAGCCGCATCTCCAATCCCACCACCGCGGCGTTCGAGGAGCGCATGGCCTCGCTCGAAGGCGGCGTCGGCGGGCTCGCCGCGGCCTCGGGCCAGGCGGCGCAGCTGGTGGCCATCACCACGCTGCTCAAGGCGGGCGACGAGATGCTGTCCTCGAACACGCTCTACGGCGGGACCTACAACCAGTTCGCGCTCACCTTCAAGCGCTTTGGCATCGAGGTGAAGTTCGTCGATGCCGCCGACCCGGAGAGCTTCCGCCGCGCGCTTTCGCCGCGCACCAAGCTGCTTTACGGCGAGATCATCGGCAACCCGCGGGCGGACGTGTTCCCGATCGCCGAGGTCGCGGCGATCGCGCGCGAGTGCAGGATCCCGCTCATGATCGACAACACCTTCGCCTCGCCCTACCTCTGCCGGCCGATCGAGCACGGCGCGGACATCGTGGTGCACTCGGCGACCAAGTTCATCGGCGGCCACGGCACCTCGATCGGCGGCGTGATCGTCGACGGCGGCACGTTCCGCTGGGACAACGGCACCTTTCCCGAGATGGTCGAGCCCTCGCCCGGCTACCACGGCATGCGCTACTGGGAGACCTTCGGCAATTTCACCTTCATCATGAAAGCGCGCGTCGAGATGATGCGCGACCTCGGGGCGTGCCTCAGCCCGTTCAACGCCTTCCTCTTCCTGCAGGGGCTGGAAACGCTCTCGATGCGCATGGAGCGCCACGCGGCGAACGCGCGCGCGGTCGCCGAGTGGCTCGAGAAGCACCCTGCAGTCGGGTGGGTGAGCTACCCGGGCCTCGCCTCGAGCCCGTTCTGCGCGCGCGCGAAGAAGTACCTGCCCAAGGGCCCCGGCGCGATCTTCACCTTCGGCGTCAAGGGCGGGCGCGAGGCGGGCCGGCGCTTCATCGAGGCGGTGAAGCTGCACTCGCACCTCGCCAACGTCGGCGATGCGAAGAGTCTCGTGATCCATCCGGCGAGCACCACGCACCAGCAGCTCACGGACGAAGAGCAGCTCGCGGCCGGCATCGGGCCGGACATGATCCGCATCTCGGTCGGGCTGGAGAACGCGGAGGACCTGCTGTGGGACCTCGACCAGGCGCTCGCCGCGTCGCAGAAGGGGGGCTGAGCATGGCCGTGCGCGTCGAAAAGCAAGGCAAGGTATGGACGGTAATCCACAGCCGCCCGCGGGCGAGGAACGCGATGGACCCGGCGAGCGCCGATGCCTTGGTGGACGCCTTCGTCGCCTTCGACCGGGACCCGGAAGCGGCCGTGGCTGTCCTCTGGGGCGAGGGCGGCGCGTTCTGCGCCGGCTGGGACCTCAAGTACGGCGCGTCGCTGCTCGAGGACCCCTCGCCGATCCAGGAGATCGCCTATCCGCTCGACGAGCGCGTGCGCGAGAACGGCCAACTGCCGCGCGGGCCGCTCGGCCCCACGCGCCTGGAGCTCGACAAGCCGGTGATCGCCGCGGTCGCCGGGCCCGCGGTGGCGGGCGGCTTCGAGCTCGCGCTGTGGTGCGACCTTCGCGTGATGGAGGAGAGCGCGTACTTCGGCGTCTACTGCCGGCGCTGGGGCGTGCCGCTCATCGACGGCGGCACGGTGCGCCTGCCGCGGATCGTCGGCACCGGCCGCGCGCTCGAGATCATCCTCACGGGGCGCAAGGTGCCCGCCGACGAAGCGCTGCGCATCAACCTGTGCGAGCACGTCGTGCCCGAGGGCCGGTCGCGCGAGTTCGCGCAGGCCATGGCGCAGGAGATCGCGCGCTTTCCGCAGGCCTGCACGCGCGCCGACCGGCGCTCGGTCTACGCGCAGCAGGGGCTGTCGATCCGGGAGGGCATGCGCCGCGAGTGGTACAATGGGCTGCCCGCGTTCTTTGCCGAGGGCGCGGCGGGCGCCGCGCGCTTCGCCTCAGGCAAGGGGCGGCACGGCGATTTCCGGGACATCTAGCCTGCGCCCGGGCAGCCCTGCGAGCACCGCGGCGCGCTCGGCATCGTTCATTTCCCCCCAGCGCGCGATCTCGTCCAGCGTGCGGTAGCAGCCGCGGCAATAACCGCTCGCCAGGTCCATCACGCACACCTTGTTGCAGGGCGAAGCGATCAAGCGCCCTTCCTCTTCGCCGCGATCGCGCGCCCGGCCCTGGTGACCGGCTCGCGGCCGATCACGCCGCAGATCCACTGCCCGATGTCCACCACCTTCTCCAGGTCGACGCCGGTCTCGATGCCGAGTCCCTGCAGCATGTAGACCACGTCCTCGGTGGCGACGTTGCCGGAGGCCCCTTTCGCGTAGGGGCAGCCGCCGAGCCCCGCCACCGAGGCGTCGAACGTCGCCACGCCCAGCTCCATCGAGGCGTAGATGTTGGCGAGCGCCTGGCCGTAGGTGTCGTGGTAGTGCCCGGCGAGCTGCGCGATCGGCACGCGCGCCGCGCAGGCCTCGATCATGCGCTGCATGCGCGCCGGCGTGCCCACGCCGATGGTGTCGCCGAGCGACACCTCGTAGCACCCCATGGCATGCAGCGCTCCTGCGACCTCGGCGACCTTTTCCGGAGCGATGTCGCCTTCGTAGGGGCAGCCGACCACGCAGGAGATGTAGCCGCGCACCCTGATGTCCGCTTGACCCGCCGCCTCGGTGACCGGCCGGAAGCGCTCGAGCGACTCGGCGATCGAGCAGTTGATGTTCTTTTTCGAGAACGACTCGGAGGCCGCGGCGAACACCGCGACCTCGGTGGCGCCCGCGGCGCGCGCCGCTTCGAACCCCTTGAGGTTGGGCGTCAGCACCGGGTAGGCGACGCCGGGCTTTCGGCGGATGCGCTCGAGCACCTCGGCGTGATCGGCCATCTGCGGGATCCACTTCGCCGAGACGAACGCGGTTGCCTCCACGGCGGGCAGGCCGGCGTCCGCTAGCCGCTCGATCAGCTCGAGCTTCACGGCGGTGGGCACCTCGCCCTTCTCGTTCTGCAGCCCGTCGCGTGGCCCCACCTCCACGATGCGGACCTTCGTCGGCAATTCGGGGTCAGACCACGTTTTTCCGGCCATGGCGGAGATTGTGCTCCGAATCCGGGAAAATCGTGGTCTGACCCTGATTTACTCGAGGCGGAGCAGCTCCGCGCCCTCGGCAACCTGCTCGCCGGCGCGATAGAAGATCTCCTTCACTTCGCCGTCGTGCGGCGCCGCGATGGTGTGCTCCATCTTCATCGCCTCGAGGACGAGCAGCGGTGCTCCTTTCGCCACGTGCTCGCCCGGGCTGACGAGCAGCTGGATGACCTTGCCGGGCATCGGCGCGGCGAGCGAGCCGGTGGTGGCGTCCACGTCTTCGGCCGCGTGCTCGGCCTGCAGCGTGAGCACGCGGTGCTCGCCGTCGCGATAGACGTGCCAGTCGGCGCCGTCGCGCACCACACGCGCGCGAAACGCACGCGCATCGAGCCGCACGAGCAACGCCTCGCCCTCGCGCTCCCCGGCGAGCGCATGCTCGCGCCCGTCCGCCTCCAGCCGCAGGCCGCCGGGCGTGAAATGCAGCGCGACGCGGTAGCGGCGCTCGCCCTCGGCAAACGCGAGCTCGTGGTGCGAGCCGGAGTTCAGGCGCCAGCCGTCCACCGCGTGCCAGGGCGAATGCGGGTCACCCGAGGTGCGGGCGCGCGCCGCGGCCTGCGCCTCCTCCGCGAGCAGCTCGGCGAGCGCCGCTAGCGCGAGGTCCTCCACCGCGGCGTCTTGCGGGGGCGGAAAGAGCTCGTCGCGGCTGCGCTCGATGAGCCCAGTGTCGAGGCGCCCCCAGGCGAAGGCCCTGCCCTGCACCACGCGGCCGAGGAACTCGACGTTCGAGGCGACGCCCAGGATCTCGACCTCGGCGAGCGCGGCGCGCAGGCGCGCCCGGGCCACCTCGCGCGTTTCGCCCCAGGCAAGGAGCTTGGCGATCATGGGATCGTAGTGCGGCGTGATGGCGTCGCCCTCGCGCACGCCGCAATCGATGCGCAGGCCGTCTTTCCCGGCACGGAACTCCGCCGCGCGCGGCAGGCGCAGGCGCCGCAGCGCGCCGGTGGAGGGCAGGAATCCCTTGTCCGGGTTCTCCGCGTAGATGCGCGCCTCGATCGCGTGGCCGCGGATGCGGATGTCTTGCTGCGCGAGCGGCAGCGGCTCGCCCGCGGCCACGGCGAGCTGCCACGCGACGAGATCGATGCCGGTGACCAGCTCGGTCACGGGGTGCTCCACCTGCAGGCGCGTGTTCATCTCCATGAAGTAGAAGCGGCCGTCCTGCTCGGCGATAAATTCCACGGTGCCCGCGTTGCAGTAGCCGATGGCGCGCGCGGCCGCGATCGCCGCCTCGCCCATCTCGCGCCGCCGCGCCTCGGTCATGCCCGGCGCGGGCGCCTCCTCGAGCACCTTCTGATGCCGGCGCTGCACCGAGCAGTCGCGCTCGAAGAGATGCACCAGGTTGCCGTGCGTGTCGCCGAAGACCTGCACCTCGATGTGGCGCGGGCGCTCCAGACAGCGCTCGATCAGCACGCGCGCGTCGCCGAAGGCGCCGAGCGCCTCGCGCTGCGCCCCCTCGAGTGCGCGCTCGAACTCGGCGGCCGCGCGCACGATCCGCATGCCGCGCCCGCCGCCGCCCGCCGCGGCCTTGATGAGCACCGGGTAGCCGACGCGCTGCGCCTCCGCGGCGAGCCGCGCCGGGTCCTGGTCCGCGCCGTGGTAGCCGGGCACGAGCGGCACGCCCGCCTTCTCCATCAGCGCCTTGGCGGCGGACTTGTCGCCCATCGCGGCGATCGCCTCCGGCGGCGGCCCGACGAACGCAAGGCCGGCCTCAGCGCAGGCGCGGGCGAACTCCGCCTTCTCCGAGAGAAAGCCGTAGCCCGGATGGACGGCCTCGGCGCCGGTGTCGCGAGCGGCCGCAACGATCGCCTCGGCGTTGAGGTAGCTCTCGCGCGGCTCCGCCGGGCCGATGCAGCGCGCCTCGTCGGCGAGCCCGACGTGCCGCGCGCCGGCGTCGGCCTCCGAGTACACCGCGACGCTGCCGATTCCCAGCGCGCGGGCCGCGCTGATCACGCGGCAGGCGATCTCGCCGCGGTTGGCGATCAGGATCTTGCGGAACACGCTAGTCCCTGCGCCCCTGCCAGGAAGGCCTGCGCTTCTCGAGGAACGAGGCGATGCCTTCCCTGCCTTCAGTGGAGACGCGGATGTCGGCAATGCGGCGCGCGGTGTCGGCGATGAGTGCATCGGTGATCTCGCCGCCGGGGCGGACGGCCCTGATCAGTTCCTTGATCTTGAGATGGGATTGAGGACTGCATTGGATAAGGTGTTTGAGCAGTTCATCGATCTCGGCGTCGAGCTTCTCGGACGCCGAGACCATGGTGAGCAGGCCCAGGCGATGGGCTTCGCTCGCGGAGAAGCGTTCGCCGGTGAGGAAGTATCTCCGCGCGGCGCGCTCACCCATGGCACGCACCACGTACGGGCTGATGGTCGCGGGCGACAGCCCGAGCTTGACTTCGGTGAGCGAGAACTCCGCCTCGGGCGTCCCGACCGCAATGTCGCACGCGGCGACCAGCCCCACCCCCCCGGCGAACGCCGGACCGTGCACGCGCGCCAGCGTCGGCTTGGAGAGCCGGTCGAGCGTCTTCAGCATCGCGGCAAGCGCCTGTGCGTCCGCGAGGTTCTCGTCGTAGCCGTAGCCCGCCATGCGCTTCATCCAGTTCAGGTCGGCGCCGGCGCAGAAGGCGGGGCCCGCTCCCGCGAGCACCACCGCGCGCACGCTCTCGTCGGCCTCCAGCACGTGCAGCGCGCGCGCCAGCGCGGCGACGAGCTCGTCGTCGAAGGCGTTGCGGACCTCCGGCCGGTTGAGGGTGAGCACGGCGGCGTGGCCGCGTCTTTCCAGGAGCAGGCTCTGTGGCATGCGGACCTCAGGCGATGCGCGGCTCGAGCACGATGTCGCAGCTCACCGTGTTGGCGATGAAGCAGCGCTGGTGGGCCTTCTCGTGGAGCTGGTGGAACTGCTCGGGGGTCGGCGCGGTCCCGGTAAAGCTCACTTCGGGGCGCAGGCTGACCCGCACGATGGCCTCCTTCCCGGCGGCGTTCTTCCCGAGCACCCCGATGGCGTCGTCGCGATAGCGCTCGACGACGTATTTCCGGCTGCATGCGAGGTGCAGGAACCACAGCATGTGGCAGGCCGAGAGCGCAGCGACCAGCGCCTGCTCGGGGTCCATTCCTGGCGCGGTCGACGTGCCCGGGGGAATGTTGGCGGGCGCGGCACTTCCCGGCACGCCCACGCCGCCGCCGAAATCGACGCTGTGCGACCGCGAATAGCTCTCGTAGCGGAACTCCCCGCTGCGTGTCCATGCGATGCTGGCCCGGTGCTCCGACATGGTCACATCCTGAAGACGCCGAACCGCGTTTCCTCAACCGGTGCGTTGAGCGAGGCCGAGATCGCGAGGCCGAGGAGCCGGCGCGTGTCCGCGGGGTCGACGACGCCGTCGTCCCACAGCCTCGCGCTCGCGTAGTAGGGGTGGCCCTGGCGCTCGTACTGCTCGCGGATCGGCTGCTTGAACTGCGCCTCTTCCTCCTCGGACCAGGCGCCGCCGCGGCCCTCGATGCCGTCGCGGCGCACCGTCGCGAGCACGCTCGCCGCCTGCTCGCCGCCCATGACGGAGATCCGGGCGTTCGGCCACATCCACAGGAAGCGGGGACCGTAAGCGCGCCCGCACATGCCGTAGTTGCCCGCGCCGAACGAGCCGCCGACGATGAGCGTGAACTTGGGCACGCGCGCGGTGGCCATGGCAGTGACCATCTTGGCGCCGTCCTTGGCGATGCCGCCCGCCTCGTACTTCCTGCCGACCATGTAGCCCGCGATGTTCTGCAGGAAGACGAGGGGAATGCCGCGCTGGCAGGCGAGCTCGATGAAGTGCGTGGCTTTCAGCGCCGACTCCGAGAAGAGAATGCCGTTGTTGGCGAGGAGCGCCACCGGATAGCCGTGCAGGTGTGCGAAACCGGTGACCAGCGTCGTGCCGTAGTTGGCCTTGAACTCGTCCAGCTCCGAGCCGTCGACGATGCGCGCGAGGAGCTCGCGCACCTCGTAGGGCTTGCGCACGTCCGAGGGGATCACGCCGTACATCTCCTCCGGCGGATAGAGCGGCTCGCGCGGCGCACGCACTTCGAGCGACACCCGCTTGCGCGAGTTGAGGTTGGCGACGATGCGGCGCACGATCGCGAGCGCGTGCGCGTCGTCGAGCGCGTAGTGGTCGGCGACCCCCGAGATCCGCGTGTGCACTTCCGCCCCGCCCAGCTCCTCGGGCGTCACCACCTCGCCGATCGCCGCCTTCACCAGCGGCGGCCCGCCGAGGAAGATCGTGCCCTGGCCCCTGACGATGACCGCCTCCTCGGACATCGCCGGCACGTAGGCGCCGCCCGCGGTGCACGAGCCCATGACGCAGGCGATCTGCGGGATGCCGAGGGAGGACATGGCCGCCTGGTTGTAGAAGATGCGCCCGAAGTGCTCGCGGTCGGGGAACACCTCGTCCTGGTTGGGGAGGTTCGCGCCGCCCGAGTCGACGAGGTAGATGCAGGGCAGGCGGTTCTGCAGCGCGATCTCCTGCGCGCGCAGGTGCTTCTTCACGGTCATCGGGAAGTAGGTGCCGCCCTTCACCGTGGCGTCGTTGCACACCACCACGCACTCGCGCCCCGAGACGCGGCCGATGCCGGTGATGATCCCGCCCCCCGGCGCTTCGTCCCCGTACATGCCGAGCGCGGCGAGCTGCCCGATCTCCATGAACGGCGAGCCCGTGTCGAGGAGCGTGCGTACGCGCTCGCGCGGCAGGAGCTTGCCGCGCGCCGCGTGCTTCTCGCGCGCCGCGGCGTCGCCCCCGAGCGAGACCCGCGCCACCTTCTCGCGCAGGTCGGCCACCAGCGCGCGCATGCGCTCGGCGTTGGCGCGGTATTCCTCGGAGCGGGGATCGAGCGCGCTGCGGATGACGGGCATGGGACGGCTAGAACCCCCCGCGCTCGAGCCAGCGGTCGAGCTGATCGAACCGGTCCACGCCCCAGAAGGGCTCGCCGTCGGCCACCACCCACGGCGAGCCGAAGGCGCCTCCCGCGATCGCCGCATCCACCGCCGCGCGCGTGCGATCCTTCACGGCCGGGTCGTTCAGCGCGGCGCGCACCTCGCCCGCGTCGCGGCCGCAGGCGACGGCCGCGCGGATCACGTTCTCGGGGTCCGAGATGTTGACGTCGTTGACGAAGTAAGCCTCGTAGAGCGCCTTGGCGAGGGCGACCGCCCGCGCCGGGTCCTGGTCCGCGAGCCAGTAGTAGGCGCGGCAGGCGGCGACCGTGGCGACCGGGAACACGCTCGGGGCACGGTAGGGCACGCCGTGGAAGCGCGCCGAACGCTCGAAGTCGCGCTTCGCGTAGTCGGACTTGAGCGGCACGCCGATCGGCGGCGCGCCGCCCGTGAGCTTGAACGCGGCCCCGAGCAGGTACGGGCGCCAGTTGACCGAGCGGCCGTGCTTCGCCGCGAGTGCCTCGATCCTGCGCGAGGCGAGGTAGCCATAGGGGGAAGTGAAGTCGAAGTAGAACTCGAGCGGCGCTTTCACGAGCCCTCCAGCGCGCGGGCGATGACCAGGCGCTGGATGTCGCTCGCGCCCTCGTAGATCTGGCACACGCGCACGTCGCGCCAGATGCGCTCCACCGGAAAGTCCGCGACGTAGCCGTAGCCGCCGTGGATCTGGATCGCGTCCGAGCAGACGCGCTCGGCCATCTCGGAGGCGAACAGCTTCGCCATCGAGGCCTCCTTGAGGCAGGGCTCGCCGGCGTCGCGCAGGCGCGCCGCGTGCAGGTACAGCTGGCGCGCCGCCTCCACCGAGGTCGCCATGTCGGCGAGCCGGAAATTGACCGCCTGGTGCTCGATCAGGCGCTTGCCCATGCTCTCTCGCTCGGTGGCGTAGGCGAGCGCCGCCTCGAGCGCGGCGCGCGCCATGCCGGTCGCCTGCGCGGCGACGTTGATGCGGCCGGACTCGAGGTTCGCGAGCGCGATGCGGTATCCCGCGCCCTCCCCGGCGAGCCGGTTCGCCGCCGGCACCCGGCAGTTCTCGAGCACGATCTGGGCGGTGTCGGAGGCGCGCTGGCCTGTCTTCTCCTCGATGCGCGCGACGACGTAGCCCGGGGTCGAAGCCGGGACGACGAAGGCGCTGATGCCCTTCTTTCCCGCCCCCTTGTCGGTGACGGCGAACACCACGGCGAGGCCGGCGGTCTTCCCCGAGGTGATGAACTGCTTGACGCCGTTCAGGACGTAGTCGCCGCCCTCGCGATCGGCCCGTGTGGTGATCGCGGCGGCGTCCGACCCCGCGTGCGGCTCGGTGAGGCAGAAGGCGCCCAGCACGCGCCCCTGCGCGACGGGCTTGAGGAACCGCTCTTTCTGCTCCGCGTTGCCATAGCCCTGCAGGATGTTGGCGACGAGGTTGGTCACCATGACGATGGTGCAGGTCGCGCCGTCCCCCGCGGCGATCTCCTCGCAGGCGATGGCAAGCGCGCCGTAGTCCAGGCCCGCGCCGCCCCACTCCTCGGGGATCGCCACGCCGGCGAGGCCCAGGGCCGCGAGCGCGGCGACCTCCTCGCGAGGGAAGTGCTTGTCGCGGTCCCAGCGCGCGGCGTTGGGGGCGAGCTGTTCCTGCGAGAACTTGCGCACCGCCTCGCGGATCATCGCGTGCTGCTCGGCGCTCGCCAGGTCAGATGCGCGCATAGGTCAGCGTGTGGTGGCTGTAGAGCGAGCCCTTGCGGTCGTGGCACTCGGCGACGCCGTAGATGCGGCGCTTGCCCTGCTTGAGGATCCGCGCCGTGCACAGCACCGAAGCGCCGTTCGCCGGGGCGAGGAACGCGGTGTTCAGCACCGAGGTGAGCGCATCGTGCTCCAGGCCGATGCGCTGCTTGATCGCGAGCCACATGGCGCAGTCGGCGGCCGCCATCAGCGCCGGGCCGTTGACGATGCCCCCCGGGCGCTCGAGCGACTTGCGGTGCGGCAGCTCGAGCGTGCAGCTGCCGTCGCCGAGCGCGACGACGCGAAAGCCCCAGGGTCGCAGGAACCGGGAACGATCGAGCAGCCGCTGCAGGTCGCTCCTGCGCACGCGCCGCGTCACGGCACCTCGATCGCCATCGCGGTCGCTTCGCCCCCGCCGATGCACAGCGCCGCGACGCCCCGCTTGCCGCCGAGCCGGCGCAGCGCACCGATCAGCGTGACGAGGATGCGCGCCCCCGAGGCGCCGATCGGGTGCCCGAGGGCGCAGGCGCCGCCGTGCACGTTGACCTTGTCGTGCGGCAGGCCGTGCTCGCGCATCGCCGCCATCGCCACCACGGCGAAGGCCTCGTTGATCTCGTAGAGATCGACCTGGCCCGCCGACCAGCCGGTGCGCGCGAGGAGCTTCGCGATCGCGCCCACCGGCGCGGTGGTGAACAGCCCCGGCGCCTGCGCGTGGGTGGCGTGGCCGAGCACGGTGGCGAGCGGCGCGAGGCCTCGGCGCTCGGCCTGCGAGCGGCGCAGCATGACGAGCGCCGCGGCGCCGTCGGAAATGGAGCTCGAGTTGGCCGCCGTCACCGTGCCGTCCTTACGGAAGGCGGGCCTGAGCGTGGGGATCTTGGCGAGGTTCGCCTTGAACGGCTGCTCGTCCATCTCCATGAACTTCTCCTCCTTGCCGGCCTTGATCGCGAGCGGCGTGATCTCCCAGGCGAAGTGACCCTCGCGGTTCGCGACCTGCGCGCGTTCGAGGGAGGTGATGGCTAAGCGGTCCTGCGCCTCGCGCGTGAAGGCGTACTGCTGCGCGCAGTCCTCGGCGAAGGTCCCCATGAGGCGGCCTTTCTCGTAGGCATCCTCCAGCCCGTCGTAGAACATGTGGTCGAGCACCTGCGCGTGCCCCATGCGCAGCCCCGCGCGTGCCTTGGGCAGGAGATAGGGGGCGTTGGTCATCGACTCCATGCCGCCCGCGACGAAGACGCCGGCGCTGCCCGCGAGCAACGCGTCGTGCGCGAGCATTGCGGCCTTCATGCCCGAGCCGCACATCTTGTTGACGGTGGTGCAGCCGGCGGCGAGCGGCAGGCCTGCGCCGAGCGAAGCCTGGCGCGCGGGCGCCTGGCCCTGGCCCGCCGGCAGCACGCAGCCCATGATCACTTCCTCCACCTCCTCGGGCTGCAGGCGCACGCGCTCCAGCGCGGCGCGGATCGCCGCCGCGCCGAGCTGGGGCGCCGCGAAGTCCTTGAGCTCGCCCTGGAACCCGCCCATGGGGGTGCGGGCACAGGCGACGATGACCACCGGGTCGTTCGGCATGGCTTACTCCTTCAGCAGCGAGGCGGCTGCGCGCAGCGCCTCCACGGTTTCGGCTTCGAGCCGCGCAACCAGCTCGGCGGCGGGCAGGGCGCGGGCGAGGGGCACGGCCTGCCCCGCCCACAGGGCGTAGAAGTCGGGCCTGCCCGCCCTGGCGGAGGCCTGCCGCAGCGGCGCAGTGAGCCGATTCTGCGCCGGGAAGGCGATTCTGGGGAGGTGCTTCGCCTCCGCCTCGCGCAGGAAGCGGTTGGCGATGCCGCGCGCCGCCTTGCCCGAGAACCGGTCGGTGATGCGCGTGTCGTCCTCGCGCGCCTCCAGGATCGCGCGCTTGTGCACCTCCGGCGCGCCGCTCTCCGGGCAGGGAATGAACGCGGTACCGAGCTGCGCGGCCTGCGCGCCGAGCGCGAGCGCAGCGGCGATGCCGGCGCCGTCCATGATGCCGCCTGCAGTCACCACCGGGAGGCGCACCGCCCGCGCCACGAGGCGCGTAAGCGCCAGCGACCCGGTGAGCGCTTCCGCGGGGTCGCGCCGCCAAGTGCCGCGGTGGCCGCCTGCTTCGCCCCCTTGCGCGATGACGAAGTCGTAGCCGAGGGACTCGAGCTCACGCGCCTCCTCGACGCAGGTCGCGCTGCCGCCGACGAGGATGCCGCGGCCTTTCAGCGCCTCCACGCGCTCCGCGGGCAGCGAGCCGAGATGCGAGGTGAACACGCGCGGCGCGATCTCCTCCACCGCGGCGAGCTGCGCTTCCAGCTCCGGCGCGTAGGGCGGCCTGGCGGCCTCGGGCGCGGCAAGCCTCATCTCCGCGTACCAGGGCGCGAGCGCGGCGAGCGCGGCGCTCTGGTGCACCGCATCGACCGGCGCGGGCAGCGGCGAGACGAAGAGGTTGATGTGGAAAGGCCGGTCGGTGCGCGCGCGCACGAACGCCGCCTGCTGCTTCATGTCCTCCGGCTGGGTGTAGGCGTGGCCGAAGGAGCCGAGCGCCCCGGCGGCGCTGCACGCGGCAACCAGCTCCCGCGAGCTGGGACCGCCGGCCATCGGCGCCTGCACCAGCGGCAGGCGTAGCCCGAGCGCGGCGCTGAACCCGGTGCGGATCGCCGTCACGCCGTCTCCGCGAACAGCTCGCGCCCGATCAGCCAGCGCCGGATCTCGGAGGTGCCGGCGCCGATCTCGTAGAGCTTGGCGTCGCGCCACAGGCGCCCGGTGGGCGTCTCGTTGATGTAGCCCATGCCGCCGAGCGCCTGGATCGCCTCGCCCGCCATCCAGGTCGCCTTCTCCGCCGCGTAGAGGATCGCGCCCGCCGCGTCCTTGCGCGTGGTTTCGCCGCGATCGAGCGCCTGGCCCACGGCGTAGACGTAGGCGCGGCAGGCCGAGAACGTGGTGTACATGTCGGCGAGCTTGCCCTGCATGAGCTGGAACTCGCCGATCGGCTGGCCGAACTGCTTGCGCTGGTGCACGTAGGGCAGCACCACGTCCAGGCACGCGGCCATCAGGCCCAGCGGCCCGCCGGCGAGCACCGCGCGCTCGTAGTCGAGGCCGCTCATCAGCACCTTCACACCCTTGCCTTCCGCGCCGAGCACGTTCGCCGCGGGCACCTCGCAGTCGCGGAACACCAGCTCGCAGGTGTTCGAGCCGCGCATGCCGAGCTTGTCGAGCTTCTGCGCGGTGGAGAAGCCCCGCATGCCCTTCTCGACGAGAAACGCGGTGATCCCCTGGTCGCTGGTCTTGGCGTAGATGACGAGCACGTCGGCATCCGGGCCATTGGTGATCCACATCTTGTTGCCGTTGAGCAGATAGCGCTCTCCCCGGCGCTCCGCGCGCAGGCGCATGCCGATGACGTCGGAACCCGCGCCCGGCTCGGACATCGCCAGCGCGCCGACGTGCTCGCCGGAAACGAGCTTCGGCAGGTACCTCCGCTTCTGCTCCTCCGAGCCGTTCCTGCGGATCTGGTTGACGCAGAGATTCGAGTGCGCGCCGTAGGACAGGCCGACCGCGCCCGAGGCGCGGCTGATCTCCTCCACCGCGACGATGTGCGCGAGGTAGCCGAGGCTGCTGCCGCCGTACTCCTCCTCCACGGTGATGCCGAGGAGCCCCAGCGCGCCGAGCTTGCGCCACAGGTCCGCCGGGAACTCGTTGGCGCGGTCGATACTGTCGGCGCGCGGTGCGATCTCCTTGGCCGCGAAATCGCGCACCGAGGCGCGCAGCATCTCGATCGTCTCGCCATGTTCGAATCTGAGGGCCGGGAGCTCCATGGGCGATCGGCGAGCCTACTTTACGTTGACGTAAACGTCAACTCCGCCGCCCCGCGAGCTGCTTGCGCACCCGCTTCTCGAAGGCGGTGATCTCCGAGAGCTGCGCCTCGAGGTCGGAGCGCTGCTGCTCGAGCGCCGTGCGGTGGCTGTGCAGGAGGGCGAGGAAGCGCTCCAGCTGCGGCCGCGCGTCGCGCCCCGGCTCGTACATGTCGATCAGCTCGCGGATCTCCGAGAGCGCGAGCCCCAGCCGCTTGCCGCGCAGGGTGAGCTTCAGGCGCGTGCGGTCGCGCAGCGAGTAGATGCGCCGCTGGCCCGCGCGCCGCGGCGCGAGCAGCCCCTCGGCTTCGTAGAAGCGGATGGCGCGCGGCGTGACGTCGAACTCGCGCGCCAGGTCGCCGATCGAGTATTCGCCGCGCTCGGGGGTGGAAGGCTGGTCGCTCATGCGGGTTGCCGCGGATGCTGCACTGCGGCGATAATGCGCGCCGCCTGGGCCGATTCTAGCCCGAGCACCGCCCCGCCGATGGCCGAGACCGCCCCGATCGCCTACCCCTTCGCCGAGCCTCCCGCGCCCGGCACCGCCGTAGAGGTGGCGCCGGGGGTGCGCTGGGCGCGCATGCCGCTGCCCTTCGATCTCGACCACATCAATCTCTGGCTGCTCGAGGACGGCGAGGCGAGCGTCCTGATCGACACGGGCCTGGCGAACGACGCCACCCGCGCTCGTCTCGAGCAGCTGCTCGCGGCCGGCCCCGGACCGCTGCGCCGCGTCATCGTGACCCACTACCACCCCGACCACGCGGGCAACGCGGCGTGGCTGTGCTCGGGCCGCGATGCGGAGCTCTGGATGACGCGCGCCGAGTACCTCACGGTGCACGCCGCGCGCAGCGGCACCGCGGGCTACTCGACCGAGGCGCAGGTGGCCCTGTTTCGCAGCCACGGCCTGGACGAGGCGAGCGGCCGGGCGCTGCTCGCGCGCGGCGGGCTGTACCGCAGTTTCGTGCCCGACTTCCCGCAGGCGCACCGGCGCCTGCTCGAGGGCGAGCGCGTCGCGATCGGCGGCCGCGAGTGGCGGGTGATGGTCGGCTACGGGCACGCCCCGGAGCACGCCTCGCTCTACTGCGAGGCGCTCAACGTGCTGGTCGCGGGCGACATGCTGCTGCCGCGCATCTCGACCAACGTGGCGGTGCGGCCGGTCGACCCGGGCTCCAATCCGCTGCGCGCGTTCCTCGACTCGATCGCGCGCTACCGCGAGCTGCCCGAGGACGTGCTGGTGCTGCCCTCGCACGGGCTGCCCTTCCGCGGCGCGCACGCGCGCATCGCCTCGCTCGAGGCGCACCACGCCGCGCGGCTCGAGGAGCTGCGCGCGGCCTGCGCCGGCGCTCCGCGCTCGGCCGCAGACGTGCTGGAAGTGCTCTTCAAGCGCAAGCTCGACACCAACCAGATCTTCTTCGCCATGGGCGAGGCGATCGCGCACCTGCACTGCCTGTACTACGACGGGCGCCTCGCACGCGCCGTGGGCGGGGACGGCGTGGCGCGCTTCGCAAGCGCCTGAACCCGGGAGCAGCGATGTCAGCCGACGCCCCAACCCCGCACGCCAGCCCGAATCCCGAGGAGGTGGCGCGCGTGCTGCACGAGGTCGCAGCACGCTCGGGCAAGCTGCTGCGGGACTTCTCGCACCGGCACGTCGCCGACGGCGTCGCCGCGGCGGTAAGCGACGAGCTCGGCATCGCGCGCGCCTACATGGACCTGTACGCGCGCATGCTCTCGAACCCGTCGCAGCTGGCCGCGCTCTCCACCAACCTCGCGTTCGATTACCTGCGGCTGTGGCAGTCGAGCTGGATGAAGCTCCTCGGGCTTCCTGCCGGCCCGGTCGCCGAGCCGGCCAAGGGCGACTCGCGCTTCAAGGACGAGGACTGGAGCTCGAGCTTCCTGCACGACTACCTCAAGCAGTCCTACCTCATCGCCGCGCGCCACCTGCAGCACGCAGTCGCGCAGGTCGGCGGCCTGCCCGAGGAGTCGCAGAAGAAGGTCGCCTTCTTCACCCGGCAGTACGTGGATGCGCTCGCGCCCTCGAACTTCGCGCTCACCAATCCCCAGGTGATGCGCGAGACGCTCGCCAGCGGCGGCCAGAACCTGCTCAAGGGCCTCGCCAACCTGCTGGCCGATCTCGAGAAGGGCGAGGGGCAGCTGCGCATCAGCATGACCGACGAGAGCGCCTTCCAGCTCGGGCGCAACGTCGCCGCCACGCCGGGCAAGGTGGTGTTCCAGACCGAGCTGATGCAGCTCATCCAGTACCAGCCGAGGACGGCCGAGGTTTACCGGATCCCGCTCGTCATCATCCCGCCCTGGATCAACAAGTACTACATCCTCGATCTGCGCCCGAGCAACTCATTCATCAAGTACGCGGTGGACCACGGCCACACCGTATTCGTGGTTTCCTGGGTGAACCCGGACGCGCGCCTCGCGCAGAAGGGGTTCGAGGACTACATGCTCGAGGGCCCGCTCGCGGCGCTCGAGGCCGTCGAGCGCGCGACCGGCGAGCGCAAGGTCAACTTCATCGGCTACTGCCTGGGGGGGACGCTGCTCGGGGCGACGCTCGCCTGGCTCGCGGCGAAGGGCGAGGAGCGCGTCAACTGCGCCACCTTTTTCGTCAGCCTGCTCGACTTCTCGGTGCCGGGGGAGCTCGGCGTGTTCATCGACGAGGCGCAGGTCGAGAACCTCGAGAAGAGGATGAACCAGCGCGGCTACCTCGAGGGCTCGGAGATGGCCTCTACATTCAACCTGCTGCGCGCCAACGACCTGGTGTGGTCCTTCGTCATCAACAATTACCTTCTCGGGCGCGACCCGTTCCCGTTCGACCTGCTGTACTGGAACTCGGATTCGACGCGCATGCCGGCGCGCATGCACAGCTTCTACCTGCGCAACATGTACATCAACAACCTCCTCGGCGTGCCCGGCGGCATCTCGCTCGCCGGCGAGCCGATCGACCTCGCAAAGGTGACGCTGCCCGCGTACTTCATCTCCACGGCCGAGGACCACATCGCGCCGTGGAAGACGACCTACAAGGGCTCGAAGTGCCTCGCGGGGCCCGTGCGCTTCGTGCTCGGCGGCTCGGGCCACATCGCCGGCATCGTCAACCCGCCCGCGGCGAAGAAGTACTGCTACTGGACGAACGGGGCGAATCCGGCCACCGCCGAGGAGTGGCTCGCGAGCGCGACGCAGCACCCGGGATCGTGGTGGGAGGACTGGCAGGCGTGGATCGAGGCGCAGAACCGCGGCGAGAAGCTGCCGGCCCGCACCCCGGGCGAGGGCCTGCCCGCGCTCGAGGATGCGCCGGGGAGCTATGCCATGCTGCGGCTGGGGCAGAAGCCTACTTCCTGAGCGAGCTCGAGAGCTCTGCGAGGTAGGCGAGGCCCGCGATGGCGCGCGGGCCGTACCAGGAGGTCATTTCACCGTCGATCAGTTGCGCCGGTTTCCCGGTCGCGCGGCGGATGCCGTCGAGATGGGCTTGGCGGAAGCGGTACGGCTCGGTGGAGACGAGGACCAGGTCGAGGCCGGAAATCCAGTGCTCGTCGAGAGAGATCTTCGGATAGCGCTGAGGCGCCTTCTCCGGGAGCGTGCTCAGGCCGAAGACAGCGAGGGTGCGCGAGATGTAGGTGTCGCGCGACACCGTCATCCAGGGATCCTTCCAGATCAGGTACAGCACGCGGCGCGGCGTAAAACGTTGCTGTACGCTCTGCTCCCAGGCCCGCCGCCAGCGCGCGCACAGGGCCTCCGCCTCGCGCTCCTTGCCGAACGCAGTGCCGATCTGCCGGTACAGCTTGAGATTGTCCTGCGGCGCGAGCGGGTGCGTGACGACGAGGTTGGGAACGAATGTCGCCAGCTCATGCGCCGTCTCCCTGCGGTTCTCGTCGACGTTGAGGATGACGTGCGTCGGCGCGAGCGCGCGCACTTTCGCCAGGTTTACGGTCTTCGTGCCGCCGACCTTGGGAATGCGCTTCACCAAGTCGCGCGGGTGAATGCAGAAGCCGGTGCGCCCTACGAGCTCGCTCGCGAGCCCGAGCTCGCACACCAGCTCGGTGATCGAGGGCACGAGCGAGACGATGCGGCTCAAAGCGGCAGCCCGCGCGGCTTTCTCGGCGCGCGCGCCGCGAGCCGGTCGTAGAGCCAGCCGGGCAGCGCGCGCAGCGCAAGCGACACCAGCGCCATCTGCCAGGGGATGACGGCGAGCCGCCGGCGCGCCGCGATGGCGCACGCGATGCGCCGCGCCGCCTCGTCAGCCGTCAGCAGGAACGGCATGCGGTAGCGGTTGACCCGCGTCATCGGCGTATCGATGTAGCCGGGGCAGATCGTCACCACGGCGACGCCGCTCCCGGCGAGCTCGGCGCGCAGCGCCTCCAGCCAGGCGATGGCCGCCGCCTTGGAGCCGCTGTAGGCGCCCGCGCCGGGCAGGCCGCGAAAGCCCGCCACGCTGGCGATCCCGCAGAGCGTGCCCCGGCCCGCGGCGCGCATCGCCGGGGCGAAGGCGGCGAGCGTCGCCGCGAGCCCGGCGACGTTCACCTCGAGCATGCGACGCAGCGTGCGTACGTCCGCCGGGTCCTCGCCCCGCGTGCCGATGGAGACGCCGGCATTGGCGATCACCAGGTCGGGCGCGCCGAAGCGCTCGAGAAAATCCCGCGCAGCATGCTCGAGCGCCTGCGTATCCGCGACGTCGAGCGGGTAAAGCGCGTGCGTGCCGGGGAGCGTCGCGGCGAGGGCACGCATCTGCTCCTCGCGCCGCGCCGCGAGGCCGAGGGTCGCCCCCGGCGCCGCGTAGTGCCGTGAGAGCGCCGCGCCGAGCCCCGCGGAGGCGCCCGTGATGAAGACTTTCATCGCGGCGGCGCCCGGCCGCTACTTCTTCGCCGCGAGCCCCTTGCGCGCGACGCCGATCAGGTGATCGGCGATCGCGATCATGTTCTCGAAGCTCCTCGCCTGCTCGATCTTGACGGTGTAGCGGCCGTGCACCGCGAGCGTCGGCGTGCCGTCGATGCGGTAGGCGGCGCCCAGCTGCGCCGAGCGGCGCACCTTGCTCTGCACGCCGAAGGACTTCACCGTGTCCTCCACCCGCTTCGCTTCCAGCCCGTGGCGCTGCAGCCACTGCGCCATGGCTTCGGGGTTGTCGGTGCGCAGCCGGTCGCGGTGGATGGCGTCGTACAGCGGCCGGTGCAGCTTCTCCACCAGACCGAGCGCTTCGAAGGCGTAGTAGAGCGAGGCATCGCGCGCCCAGCGCTGGTTGAACACCGCCGGGATGCGGCGGAACTGCGCCTCCGCCGGCAGCTTCGGGATCCAGGCCTCGATGAGCGGCTCGAACTGGTAGCAGGCGGGGCAGCCGTACCAGAAGAACTCGATCACCTCGATCCTGCCCGGCGTCTCGACCGGCAGCTCCTGCCGGAGCACCGTGTAGTCGGCGTCGGCCCGGGGTTGCGCCCGGGCCGCGCCGGGCGCGAGCCAGGGCGCCAGCGCGAGCGCGGCGAGCAGCGTGCGGCGAGCGTGTAGCATCGAGTCCCTTCCTTTCGGGCGTTTCAGTTCTTTGCTGCGGCGTCTTTCAGTCTGACCAGGCTGGCCTCGATTCCGTTCTGCGCCAGCAGCTGGCGCGCCTGGTTCAGGTCCTCGAGCCTGGTGTAGGGGCCGAGCCGCACCCGGTACCAGGTGCCCTTGTCGGGCAGCGTCGAGGGCTCGACGCTCGACTCGAGCCCGAGAATCGCGAGCTTGGCCTTCTGGTTGTCGGCATCCGCCGGGTTCTGGAACGAGCCTGCCTGGATGTAATACACGCCCTTCGCGTCCTCGACCTTGCCTTCGGCGGCGCGCGCGGCGTCCTTCAACTCGCGCTCGGTGACCGCCTCCTCGCCGCCCGGCAGGATGCGATAGAAATCGAACTTCGGTTTCTCGGCGCCCTTCGCGGCGCCCGCACCCGCCTGCGGCAGCCCGGCGATCGCGGGCGGCTTGGCCTCCGCCGCTGCATCCTTGGTCGCCGCGGGCTTCGCCCTGCCGAGGAACGGCACCGGCGTCTTGTTGAGGTAGAAGGCGACGCCGAGCGCGATCGCCAGGCCGGCGATGAGGCCGACGAACAAGCCGAGCAGGAAGCTGCCGCCGGACTTGCGCCGCGTGGCAGCCGTCGGTCGGGTGGGCCTCGCCATCACATTTTCTCCGGCGCGCCCACGCCGAGGATGCGCAGACCGTTGGCGAGCGTCTGCCGGACCGCGGCGGCGAGCGCGAGCCGCGCCGCGCGCAGCGCCTCGTCCTCGACGAGGATGCGCTCGGCATTATAGTAGCTGTGGAACTCGCCCGCGAGGCTGCGCAGGTAGAACGCGAGCGAGTGCGGCGCGAATTCCTTCGCGGCGACCGCCAGGGTCTCGGGAAACGCGGCGAGCTGCTGCATGAGCGCGAGCTCGCGCGGATGCGCCAGGGGCGCGAGCACCGCGCCTGCAAGCGACGCCGGATCTCCGCCCCATTGCGCGAACACGCTGCAGACGCGCGCGTGCGCGTACTGTACGTAGTACACGGGGTTGTCCTCGGTCTGCGAGAGCGCGAGGTCGACATCGAACACGAAATGGGCGTCGGGCCGGCGCGAGACCAGGAAGAACCGCACCGCGTCGCGCCCTACCCACTCGATGAGGTCGCGCACCGTGACGTAGCTCCCGGCGCGCTTGGAGATCCTCACCTCCTCGCCGCCCCGCATCACGCGCACCAGGTTGTGCAGCACATAGTCCGGATAGCCCCCGGGAATGCCGAGGCCGAGCGCCTGTAGCCCCGCGCGCACCCGCTTCACCGTGCTGTGGTGGTCGGTGCCCTGCACGTTGACCACACGCCCGAAGCCGCGCCGCCACTTCGTCACGTGGTAGGCGACGTCGGGGACGAAGTACGTGTAGCTGCCGTCGGACTTGCGCATCACCCGGTCCTTGTCGTCGCCGAACTCGGTGGTGCGCAGCCACAGCGCGCCTTCCCTCTCGTAGGTCCTGCCGCTCGCGACGAGCGCCTTCACCACCTCGTCCACCTTGCCTTCGGCGTACAGGCTCGACTCGAGGGTGTAGACGTCGAAGCTTATGCCGAAGGCGCGCAGGTCCTCGTCCTGCTCGCGGCGCAGCGCGCCCACCGCGAACACCCGGATCGCCTCCAGGTCCTCGAGCGAGCTTCCCTGCTCGAGGTAGGCGTCCGCGATCTCGATGATGTACTCGCCTTGGTAGCCTTCCTCGGGCCAGCCGGGATCGCCCGGCGCGATGCCGCGGCCGCGCGCCTGTACCGAAAGCGTGAGGTTGTGAACCTGGGCGCCCGCGTCGTTGTAGTAGAACTCTCGCGTCACCTGGTGACCCTGGGACTCGAGCAGCGCCGCGATGGTGTCGCCGAGCGCCGCCTGGCGGCCGTGGCCGACGTGCAGCGGGCCGGTGGGGTTGGCGGAGACGAACTCGACCATGACCTTCCCGCCGCGCGGCGTTGCCGCACAGCCGAACCTGGCTCCCTGACGAAGTATGTCGCGCACCACCTCGTGTCGCGCGGACGACCTGAACCGACGGTTGGCAAACCCTGGCGGGGCGAACTGAACCGGTTCGAAAAAATTGGTGTGGTGAACGCGCTCTATTCTCGTATCCGCTCCCGCACTGATCTCGGCAACAAGACCTCTGGGGTCCTGGTTGACAAGCTTGGAAAGACGAAACGCGAACGGGGAGCTCAGGTCGCCGTGTTTGGGATTCTTGGACCTGACGAACTCGACGCGGAAATGGCCCAGATCGGGAAATCGAGTCCTGATTTCCTCTTCGTAGGCCTCCTCGAGAATCTGCTTCAAATCCTTCATTGCGTGAGCTGCCTGCGGGGGCGCGAATTATAAACGCTGGCAGAGCGCCGCCGGGTCGCAGCCGCCTGGCATCGAAAACGTGGTCTGACCCCGATTTTCAGTCGAACTCGATTGGGTCGACGTCCAGGTGCCAGCGCACGTTGCGCGGGGCGCTCGCGAAGAGCCGCTCGCTCCAGCGCGCGAGGAACGCCTGCAGTGCGGGGCGCGAGGCCGACTGCACGAGCAGCTGCGCGCGATCCAGGCCCGCGCGGCGCGTCACCACGTGCGGCACGGGGTCGTAGACGCGCACGCCCGCCGGGGCCTCTACGAGGCTCGCGGCGCGGCGCAGGAAGCCGAGCGCCGTGTCGAGCTTTGCCGCCTCGGCGCGCAGCGCCGCCTCGTGCACGAAGGGCGGGAAGCCGGCCTGCCTGCGCTCGGCGAGCTGCGACTCGGCGAAGCCGGCGTAGTCGTGGCGCTCCAGCGCCGCGAACAGGGGATGCCCGGGATAGCGCGTCTGCACCAGCATCTCGCCCGGGCGCGTGCGGCGCCCCGAGCGCCCCGCGACCTGGTCGAGCGTCGCGAAGAGCCGCTCGGCGGCGCGGTAGTCGGTGGAGAGCAGCGCGCTGTCCGCGCCGAGCACGCACACCAGCGTCAGCGCCGGGAAGTCGTGGCCTTTGGCAAGCAACTGCGTCCCGACCAGGATGTCGGCCTCGCCGCGGTGCGCGGCGGCGAGGGCGCGCTCGAGCGCGCCGCGGCGCCGCGCGCTGTCGCGGTCGATGCGCGCGATGCGCGCCCCGGGGAAGCGCCCGGCGAGCGTCTCCTCCACGCGCTGCGTGCCGCGCCCGACCGGGCGCAGGTCCGGGTTGCCGCAGGTGGGGCAGGCGCGCGGGATGCGCGCCTCCGCCCCGCAGTGGTGGCAGCGCAGCCGCCGGTCCGCCGCGTGCAGCACGAGGTGCGCAGTGCAGCGCTCGCAGCCCGAGGCCCAGCCGCAGGCTTCGCAGGCCAGCACCGGCGCGTAGCCGCGGCGGTTGATGAAAACCAGGCTCTGCTCGCGGCGCTCGAGCCGGCCGCCGATCGCCTCGAGGAGCGGCGCCGCGAAGCCCTGCACGGCCGGGTGCGCCGAGAGGTCTACCGTGCGCACCGAAGGCAGCACCGCGCCGGGCACCGCGCGCTCCGGGAGCGCCAGCCGCTCGTAGCGGCCGGCGCGGCAGTTGAACCATGTCTCGAGCGAGGGCGTCGCCGTGCCGAGCACGGCCGGACACCCGGCGAGCTTGGCGCGCAGCACGGCGGCGTCGCGCCCCGAGTAGCGCAGCCCTTCCTGCTGCTTGAAGGAGGTGTCGTGCTCCTCGTCCACCACGACGAGCGCGAGCCGCGGCAGGGGCGCGAGCACCGCGAGCCGCGTCCCGAGCACGATGCCGGCGTCGCCCCGCGCGGCATCCAGCCAGGCATGGGTGCGCGCTCCCGCCTCGAGCGCGCTGTGCAGGATCGCGATGCGGCCATCCGGGAACGCGTGCCTGAAGCGCGCCTCGAGCTGCGGCGTCAGCCCGATCTCGGGCACCAGCACGAGCGCCTGGCCGCCGCGCCCGAGAACCCGCGCGATGAGGTGCAGGTAGATCTCGGTCTTGCCGCTCCCGGTGACGCCGTGCAGGAGGAACGCGCGGAACTTCCCCAGGGCGGCGCCGATCCGCGCGATGGCGAGCGCCTGCGCGGCGTTGGGCCGGTGCCCGGGAACGAACGCGGCGCCGCCCGCGGCATCCGCGGCGCCGTCACGGCGCTTGGGCAGCGGCTTGAGCGATCGCAGGCGCGGCGGCAGCGCACCCGCCGCGGTCTCTCCGGTCGGCCGCTGGTAATAGCCCGAGAGGAGCCGCATCAGCGCGAGCCAGTCGGCCGGGAGCCGCGGCGCATCGTCGAGCACGCGCCGGATCGGTTTCAAGCGCGCGGGCTCGACGCGGCTGTACTGCGCCGCTTCCATCACGACGCCGACGCGCTCGCCGCGGCCGAACGGCACCGCGACCCGATCTCCCGGCTGCGCAACCGAATCGGCGTCCTCCAGATAGTCGAACAGCGTCGCGAGCGGAACGTCGAGCGCAACGCGCAGCACTCTCATCGCACTGGGATGGATGAATTTCGCGACGACGTTTTCTCAGCGACGCGCGCCCGTTACTGCCGGAACCTGAGCATTCGCGTTCTGATCGTCGCGGTTCTCCTTGCTGCGAAAGGGCAATTTCGGCCTTGCCGCCGCAGATGTGGATAAACGTGTGGGTAACCGCGAGGCGGCCGTGGAGGGCCTGGCGCGCGCTTCCGCCCGGGCTTCCGCGGGCGCGCCCAGCGGGCCACTTTCTCCATGTAAATCATCGAGTTGCTGTGGCACTCGCGGAGGACCCTACAGTTGCGCTCCGCGCGGGACGGAATCCGGCTTTTTGTGCATAAGTCAAGCGCTTTCACGCATCTTGCCGCTGTAAGTGCGCACTTCGTCTACGAGCGCGGCCACGGACTCCGGGCGCGCCTGCGGCGAGATCCCATGGCCGAGATTGAAAACGTGGCCGGGCTCGGTGCCGAAGGCGTCGAGCACGCGGCGCGCCTCTTCGCGCACGCGCTCAGGCGGCGCGAGCAGCACCGCAGGATCGAGGTTGCCTTGCAGCGCGACGCGACCGCCCGTGCGGCGGCGCGCCTCGCCCGGGTCGATGGTCCAGTCCAGGCCGAGCGCATCGCAGCCGCTCGCGGCCATCGCCTCGAGCCACGGGCTGCCGCCCCGCGTGAACAGAATCGAGGGCACGCGCCGCCCGTCGGCCTCGCGCCGAAGCGCGGCGAGCACCTTGCGCGAGTACGCGAGCGAGAACGACTCGTAGCCCTGCGCGCTCAGGTTGCCGCCCCAGGTGTCGAACAGCATCACGGCTTGCGCGCCCGCCTCGATCTGGGCGTTGAGATAGTCCGACACGGCGCTCGCGTTCACCTCGAGGATGCGGTGCAGCAGGTCCGGGCGCGAGTAGAGCATCTCCTTCAGGATCCTGAAGTCGCTGCTGCCGGCGCCCTCGACCATGTAGCAGGCGAGCGTATAGGGACTGCCGGCGAAGCCGATGAGCGGCACGCGGCCGGCCAGCGCGCGCCTGACCTCGCGCAGCGCCGCCATGACATAGCCGAGCTCGGCCGGGTCCGGCGGGGCGAGCCGGCGCACCGCGGCCTCGTCGCGCAGCGGCCGCTCGAAGCGCGGCCCCTCGCCCTCGGCGAAATGCAGGCCCAGCCCCATCGCGTCGGGCACCGTCAGGATGTCGGAGAACAGGATCGCGGCATCCAGGGGATAACGCTCGAGCGGCTGCAGGGTGACCTCGGCGGCGAGCGCCGGGGTCTTCGCCAGGGCGAGGAAGCTGCCGGCGCGCGCGCGCGCGGCGTTGTACTCGGGGAGATAGCGGCCGGCCTGGCGCATCAGCCAGATCGGGGTGCGCCCGGTGGGCACCCGCGCGAGGGCCCTGAGCAGCGTGTCGTTCTCGAGCGGGCTCACGCGCCGATGAGCTTCCCGGTGATGTACTTCCACTCGGCGGGGCTCACCGGCGTCACGGAGAGGCGGCTGCCGGGCCGCAGCAGCCACATCGCTGCGAGCGCAGCGTGCTGCCTCAGCTCCGAGAGCGGGACGAGGCGTGTCCTGCGCAGCGCGCGCACGTCGACGTTGACCCAGCGGGGCGTGGCGCGCTTCGCCTTCGGATCGAAGTAGGGGCTGGAGCGCTGGAACTGGGTGGCGTCGGGGTAGGCGGCGGAAGCGACCTCGGCGAGCCCGGCGATGCCCGGCTCGTCGCAACTGGAGTGATAGAAGAGCACCCCGTCACCCACGCGCATCGCGTCGCGCATGAAATTGCGCGCCTGGTAGTTGCGCACGCCGCTCCAGGGCACCGTGCGGCGCGGCGCCGCGAGCGCATCGTCGATGGAGCACTCCTCGGGCTCCGACTTCATCAGCCAGTGGCGCATCGGTGGGGAGTCCCCCGCGCGTGCCGGTGGGCCCGGCTCCCGAACCCCGCAAAACAGGGTGGTCGCTTTCCGGTCACATCAGGTTCGTCGGCGCGCCCGGGGGGCGCGGGACGATCACAACAGTGACACCGTGGGCCGCGACCTCGGGATGCTGTCGGTTCGGAAAAATTGGGCCCGGTCGTGCACAGCAGGGAACGTGATCTAGAACAGCTTTTCCTGCTGGGCGAGCGCCGCATCGAGCCTCGCCTCGATGGCGGCGATTCTACGCTTGGCCTCGCCGATGTCAAAGCCGCCGACGCGGATCGAGAGCAGCTCGTGCGCGATGTTGAGCGCGGCCATCACCGCGATGCGGTCGGCGCCGTTCACCTTGCCGCTTCTGCGGATCTCGCTCATCTTGCCGTCGAGGTAGTCGACCGCCTTCATGAGCGCATCGCGCTCGCCGTCCTCGCAGGCGACGCGGTAGCTGCGCCCGAGGATGCTGACCTCGATCGACTTGGCGGCGTCGGCCATGCGGGTGCGCGCTCCGGGTCAGTCGGGAAGCCGCGCCAGCAGTTGCTCGAGCTTCGCCTTGGCGCCCTCGATGCGCTCGGTCAGACGCCTGGCGTCGTGCTTCGCCGCCGCCAGCTGCTGGCGCAAATCGTGGTTCTCGGCGCGCAGGCGCTCGCAAAGTCCCACGAACTGCGTCACCTTCGACTCGAGCGAATTGAACTCCGCCTCCACGCTTACACTATGTTGCAATTGCGCCGCAGCGTCAAGAAATAAGGACCGATTCTGCATGTGTTTCCTGATCATGCGGCGGCGCGCCAAGACGGTGTCGCGCAAGGCTTTTCCGGCGCCTGCCTGGAAGAAGTTCCGAGGCCGCCCCTTATAATCGGGCGGCTTCCGGTTGCAAGGTGTCCATGGCGCGGCTCTCGCGCCAGGGTGAAACGGGAAACAGGTTCGAAGCCTGTACTGCCCCCGCAACGGTAGGCGAGTGCGGGCGCTCCTCTGGGCCACTGCGCATGCGGCACGCGCGGGAAGGCGGAGCGCCCGGTCCTCGCGAGTCCGGAGACCGGCCTTGCAGTGTGCAACCTGTTCGCGGCGTCGGGGTAGACGCCAGGGGAGGGTGTCATGCTCAAGCTCGTGGTCCCGGCCGGCATCGCCGCCGTGCTTTGTTTCGTTCCCGCGTGGGCGCAGGACGACGATGCGATCGTCGTCACGGCGACCCGTTTTCCGGACTCGCGCCGGGACCTGCCGGTCGGAGTGACGCTGATCAGCGCGCAGGACATCCGCTCGAGCGCGAGCTCCAACCTCGCCGAGATCCTTGCGCAGCACGGCCTGCTCCACGTCCGGGACAACTCGGGCTCCCCCAACCAGCAGCTCGACCTGCGCGGCTTCGGCATCACGGGGAGCGAGAACACCCTGGTGCTGGTGGACGGGGTGCGGCTTTCGGAGAACGAGCTGGTGGCGCCGCAGCTCGCCGCGATCCCGCTCGAGTCGATCGAGCGCATCGAGATCCTGCGCGGCTCGGGGGCGGTGCTCTACGGCGGGGGCGCGAGCGGGGGCACCGTCAACATCATCACGCGCGCCGGGCGGCCCGGGGAGGCGCGCGGCTACGCGCTCGGGCGCGCCGGCGGCTACGGCAGCCGCGAATACCGGGCGGGCTTCTCGCGCCAGGGCGAGGCCCTCGGCCTCACGCTCGCGTTCTCGGACGAGGACACCGCGGGCTACCGCCGCAACAACCGCTACCAGCAGCTCAATCTCTCGGGGGCGCTCGAGGCGCGCGGCGGGCCCGGGCGCGCGTGGCTGCGCTTCGGCGTCGACGACCAGCACCAGGGGCTGCCGGGCGCGCTCAGCGAGGCGCAGATCGCGGCCGACCCGCGCCAGACGCTCAACCCCTCGGACTACGGCGAGCGCAACGGCGGCCAAGTGACGCTCGGCGGCGCGCTCAAGGCTGGGCGCCACGAGTTCTCGGCCGACCTCGCCTACCGGCGCAAGCACGCCGACGCGCTGCTCTTCAACGGCACCTTTTTCGTCGACACGCGGGTCGAGTACTGGTCGCTCACGCCCCGGGCAAGACTCGGGTTCGACGCCCTCGGCCGGGCGCACGAGCTGGTGCTGGGGGCGGACCTCGACCGCTGGGATTACGGCACCGCGAGCGCGGGGAGCCCGCAGGCGATCGCAGCGCCGTTCTCGCGGCGGCTCGGGGAGCAGACCAACCGCGCGCTTTACGCGCAGCTCAACTTCTGGGTCGCATCGGCCACGCGCCTGGTGCTCGGCGCGCGCGCCCAGCGCAGCGAGGACCGGCTCGAGGAGCGGGTGTTCCCGCTCGACGAGCGGCGTGCCGCACGCAGCCTGCGCGCGTACGAGGCGGCGCTGCGCCAGCGCCTGGGCGGCGGCTGGTCGGGCTACGCCAAGGCGGGACGGAGCTTTCGCGTCGCCAACTTCGACGACAACGCCTGCTTCTTTCCGCCCTGCGCCGCGAGCCTGCTCGAGCCGCAGACCGCGCGCGCCGGGGAGCTGGGGGTCGAGCTCGAGCGGGGCGGCCTGCGCGCACGGCTCGCGGTGTACGAGATCCGGCTGGAGAACGAGATCTACTTCAGCCCGCTCACCTTCTCTACGCTCAACCTGTCGCCGACCCGGCGCCGCGGCGCCGAGCTCGAGGCCGCCTGGCGCGCCGGCGAGACGCTCGAGCTGCGCGCCTCGCTTGCGCTGCAGCGGGCGCGCTTTCGCTCCGGCGTCTACGGTGGCGTGGACGTGGGCGGCAACACGGTGCCGCTGGTGCCCGAGGCGCTCGCCACCGTGGGCGCGTCGTGGCGCTTCGCCGCGGCGAGCCGCGTGAACGCCAGCCTGCGCTACGTGGGCGGGCAACGCTACGACAACGACCAGGCGAACAGCTTCCCGCGCGAGATGCCCGACTACGCGCTGCTGGATGCCAAGCTGGAGCACCGCATCGGGCGCGTCCATGTCGCGCTGGAGGCGCGCAACCTCTTCGACAAGCGCTACTACAGCTACGGCATCCGCAACTTCGCCGGCACCAGCTTCAGCGCGTTTCCGGCGCCGGGACGCGCGCTGTACCTGTCGCTCGCCTGGCGGCTCGAGTAGAGGCGCCATGCTATCTTCCCCGCATGCCGAAGGACGCGGTCCCGCTCGGGGAGATCGCGCGCGCCCTGGTGGTGAAGCTGCGCCACCACGGCGACGTGCTCCTCGCGACGCCGGTCCTCGCGGTACTGAAGTCGCACGCGCCGGCACTCGAAATCGACGCGCTGGTCTATGACGACACCGCGCCGATGCTCGAGGGACATCCGGCGCTCTCGGCGCTGCATGCGGTCGGACGGAACTGGAGGAGCGCGGGGCCGCTCGAGCGCCTCGCCAGCGAGTGGCGGCTGCTGGCGGACCTGCGTGCGCGCGGCTACGGGCTGATCGTCCATCTCTCGGAGCATCCGCGCGGCGCGTGGCTCGCGCGGCTGCTGGGCGCGCGCTTCAGCGTCGCGCCGCGCGTCCCCGGGCGCGGGCGCTTCTGGGAGCGCAGCTTCACGCACTTCTACGCGCTGCCGGCGAACGGGCGCCGGCACGCGGTCGAGCTCAACCTGGATGCGCTGCGGCGCATCGGCATCCAGCCGGCGATCGGGGGGCGGCGCGTCCAGTTCGTCCCCGGCGCCGAGGCCGAGGCGCGCGTGCGCGCCCTGGTCCCCGAGGGCGGCTTCGTGCAGCTGCATCCGGGCTCGCGCTGGAGCTTCAAGAGCTGGACGGCCGAGGGCAACGCGGCGCTGCTGCAGCGCCTCGCCGCCGACGGGCACCGCGTGGTGCTGACCTCCGCGCCCGCGCCGCAGGAGCTCGCGCTCGCCGCGGAGATCGAGCGGCGCGCACCCGGGGCGGCGCTCAACCTCGCGGGGCGGCTCTCGCTCAAGGAGCTGGGGGCGCTCGCCGCGCGCGCGCGCCTCTTCATCGGCGTGGACTCGATGCCGATGCACCTCGCGGCCGCGATGGGCACGCCGGTGGTGGCGCTCTTCGGGCCGAGCGGCGAGCACGAGTGGGGCCCCTGGCACGTGCCGCACCGCGTCGTGGCGAGCGGGCATCCCTGCCGCCCCTGCGGCAACGACGGCTGCGGCGGGGGCAAGGTGAGCGAGTGCCTCACCGCGCTGCCGGTGGACGCGGTGCACGCCGCGGCGCGCGAGCTGCTCGCCTAGGAGCGGCGCGCGCATGCGCCTCGCGCTGGTCAGGCAGCGCTACAACCCCTACGGTGGCGCCGAGCGCTTCATCGAGCGCTCGCTCCCGGCACTCGAGCGCGCCGGCATCGAGGTGACGCTGATCGCCCGGCAGTGGGACGCGGGCGCCGGACGGGTGCAACGCGTCGATCCGTTCTACCTCGGGAGCCTGTGGCGCGACTGGTCCTTCGCGCGCGAAGCGCGCGCCGCCTGGAGGGCAGGAAGCTTCGATGTCGTGCAGTCCCACGAGCGCATCCCGGGCTGCGACGTCTATCGGGCGGGCGACGGCGTGCATCGCGCCTGGCTCGGGCTGCGCCGCGAGGCGGGCACGCCGCTCGAGCGCCTCGGCATCGCGCTCAATCCGCACCACCGCTACCTGTGCGAGGCGGAGCGCGAGATGCTCCAGCACCCGTGCCTGCGGGCGGTGATCTGCAACTCGCGCATGGTGCTCGAGGAGATCGCCGCCGCGTTCCGCGTCGCGCCGCGCAAGCTCCACGTCATCTACAACGGCGTCGACCTGGAGCACTTTCACCCGCGCGAGCGCGCGGCGCGGCGCCCGGCCGCGCGCGCCGAGCTGGGCCTGGCGCAGGACGAGACGCTGTTCCTGTTCGCCGGCTCGGGCTTCGCGCGCAAGGGGCTGGACGCGGCGATCGACGCGCTCGCGCGCTGCGGCGAGCCGCGCTTTCGTCTTGCCGCGGCGGGGCGCGATCGCCGCGCGCGGCGCTACGCGGCGCGCGCCGCCGGCACCGGTGTCGGCGCGCGCGTGCAGCTGCTCGGGGCGCGCGCGGACCTGCGCCCCCTCTACGCCGCCGCCGATTGCTTTATCCTTCCTACGCGCTACGACCCCTTCCCGAACACCGTGCTGGAGGCGCTCGCGATGGGAGTGCCGGCGATCGTCGGCCGGCGCAGCGGCGCAGCCGAGATTCTCCAGCCGGGCGTGGACGGCTGGCTGTGCGAGCCGGGGGACGTGGCGGGACTCGCGCGCACCATGCGCGAGGCGGCGGCGGCGGCGCGCGAGGGCCGCACCGAAGCGCCGGCGCGCGCGGCGGCGGGGCGCTACGGGATCGAGGACATGGCTCGCAGGCTGACCGGGCTTTACGCAACGCTCGCATGAGCGCGCAGCGCGATCGGGAGCTCTACCTCCGGCTGCTCGGCTACGTGCGCCCGTACGCGACGGTCTTCGGCGTCGCGCTCGCCGCCATGGTCGCGGCCGCCGCGACCGAGCCGCTGTTTCCGGCGCTCATCAAGCCGCTGCTCGACGGCGGCTTCGCCGCGGGGAGATCGCCGGCCCTGCCGCCCGGCGCCTACGCGGGGGCGCTGGTCGCGATCTTCGTGGCGCGGGGGCTGCTCACCTTCACCTCGCAGTACTGCATGGCCTGGGTGGCGAACCGCGTGGTGCTCGACCTGCGCGGGGCGATGTTCGCGCGGCTGCTGCGCCTGCCGGCGCGCTTCTTCGACGACCACAGCTCCGGCACCGTGCTCTCCAGGGTCGCCTACGACGTCGGCGGCGTCACCGCCGCGGCCACTTCGGTGCTCACGGTGCTGGTGCGCGACTCCCTCGCGGTGCTCGGGCTGCTCGCGTGGCTGCTCTACCTCGACTGGAAGCTGACGCTGGTCGCGCTCGCCGTAGGCCCCCCGATCGCGCTTTTCGTGCGGCTGCTCTCGCGGCGCCTGCGGCGCATGGCGCGTGAGGCGCAGCGCGCCACCGGAGAGCTGGTGCAGGTGCTCGAGGAGGCGATCGGCAGTCACAAGGTGGTGAAGGTGTTCGGCGGCCAGGACTACGAGGCGCGCCGCTTCGCGCAGGCCAACCAGAGGCTGCGCGGCTTCAACATGCGCCAGACCGTGCCCGCCGCCCTCATCACCCCGGTGACGCACACGCTCGCGGCGGTGGCGCTCGCCATCATCGTGTACCTCGCGCTGCAGGATTCGCTCGCGGCGCGCACCACGGTGGGCGAGTTCGCTTCCTTCATCACCGCGATGCTCCTGCTGCTCGGGCCGGTGCGCCGCCTCACCGAGGTCAACGCCCCGCTGCAGCGGGGCCTGGCCGCGGCCGACAGCGTCTTCGGCCTGATGGACACGCCGGCCGAGGAGGACCGCGGCACGCTGGCGCTGGGGCGCGCGCGCGGGGCGATCGCGTTCGAGGACGTGAGCTTCACCTACCCGGGGCGCGGGGAGCCCGCGCTCGCGGCGGTGAGCCTGGAAGTGCGCCCCGGGGAGACGGTGGCGCTGGTCGGCGTCTCGGGCGGCGGCAAGACCACGCTCGTCAACCTGCTGCCGCGCTTCTACGCCCCTTCGAGCGGCCGCATCCTGCTCGACGGCCACGACCTGCAGTCGCTCACGCTCGAAGCCCTGCGCGCCAACATCGCGCTGGTGTCGCAGGACGTGGTGCTGTTCAACGACACCATCCGCGCCAACATCGCCTACGGCGCGATGGCGCGCGCCGCGGAGGACGCGGTCCTCGCGGCGGCGCGCGCCGCGCACGCGCTCGAGTTCGTCGAGCGGCTCCCGGAAGGCATGGCGACGCGGGTGGGCGAGCGCGGCGTGAAGCTCTCGGGAGGCCAGCGCCAGCGCCTCGCGATCGCACGGGCGCTGCTCAAGGACGCGCCGGTGCTGGTGCTGGACGAGGCCACCTCGGCGCTCGATTCTGAGTCCGAGCGCCTGGTCCAGGCGGCGCTGGAGACGCTGATGCGCGGCCGCACCACCATCGTGATCGCGCACCGGCTCTCGACGGTGGAGCGCGCCGACCGCATCGTGGTGCTCGCGCGCGGGCGCGTGGTGGAGAGCGGCACGCACGCCGGGCTGCTTGCGCGCGCCGGCGCCTACGCGCGGCTGCACCGCATCCAGTTCGACGGGTCGGGATACCCTTGACCGGAGGTCGAGATGAGCCGCGTCGCGCTTCGCTGCAGCGGAGCTGCCCTGGCCGTTTGCCTCGAGTCATCGCGACCTCGGTAATTCGCTCCGTGCAACAGCGGGAAAGCCACGGCGGCATCTACCTGGTCGACCTGGAGAGCGGCGAAACCAGGCTGGTCGTCGACTGGGACGACGCTGATATCAGCTGGGAGGGACGGGGGCAGGATCGCGGACTGCGAGGGATCGCCTTGCACGCAGACCACGCGTACGTCGCCGCGAGCGACGAGATATTTGTTTACGACCGCGACTTCGGAATCGTGAAGTCCTTCAGGAATCCCTACTTGAAGCACTGCCATGAAATTCATGCCTGCGGCACGCGGCTGCTCGTGACCTCCACCGGCTTCGATTCAGTGCTGATATTCGATCTGCTGCAGGAAAGGTTCATCCGCGGCTATTGCATCAGACGGCAAGCTGCCGCGTCTCTGGCGCTCGATTTCCGCGTATTCGACCCCGGGTTGCCGGGTGGCCCGGCGCCGGGCGACAGCGTGCATGTCAACAACGTTTTCCAGGCGGGCCACAGGATAGGCGTGTGCGGTACGGGGCTGCGAAACCTTCTGTACATTGCCGATGGCCGCCTGGTCGAAGGACCGCCGGTCCCGCGCGGGACGCACAATGCGCGTCCTTATGGAGACGGCATCCTGGCCAACGATACGGCGGCGAGCCGGCTGGCCTTGTTCGACCGGAATGGCGCCTTGGTCAAATCGATTCCGGCCGTTCGCTACCGGGAAGACGATCTCCTCATGGCGCACCTGCCTCGTGACCATGCCCGACAGGGATTCACGCGCGGGCTCTGCGTTGCCGAGGATGACCGCGTCATAGGCGGCACGTCCCCGTCCACGATCAGCTTGTACGACCTGAGGACATCCAGCATCGTCAAGTCGGTCAACCTGACGATGGATATCAGAAACAGCGTGCACGGCCTCGAAATATGGCCGCATCCGCTGCGCTGAATGTGGCAGCGGAATCTGCCGAGCGGATGCGGAGGATCTGGACGGGTCGGTAGCATGCTCTCCCTGAAGAAGAACTTCATATTCGTGCACATTCCGAAGACCGCAGGGAATGCGATTCAGAGCGTCCTGCTGCCCTATGCGGAAGATACGGTTACCTGCGCGGCGCCGCATCAGGACGGAATCGAGCGCTTCGGCCTCAGGAACGATCGCTACCGGTTGCGCAAGCACTCGCCCTTGCTGGACTATCGCCGCGGGCTCGGCGAGCCGCTGTTCGGCCGGCTCTCCAAGTTCACGTGCGTCCGCAACCCCTGGGATCGCCTGATCTCGTATTACTTTTCGCCGCATCGAGAGGCGAAAGAGTGGGACCGGGCCGAGTTCGTATCGCTGATCAGCAAGGTCAGGCCGGCGGCCTCATACGGTCGCCTGCCCGGAACGGACACGCCGGGCCGGTCGCCGTTCTCAAACTTTGACTACCTCATCCGTTACGAGCGCCTGAACGACGACTTCGCCGATGTCTGCCGTTTGCTCAGGGTACCGCCTCGGCGGTTGCCGCACATCAACCGGTCCGGCAGGGGCGGCGGCCACTACCGGCGCTATTACGATGAGGGTCTC
>CAZOWR010000001.1:0-64601 GCA_964583645.1 uncultured Enterobacteriaceae bacterium | reverse complement strand
TGGTGCTGCTGGTCGACGTCACGCCGGTGCTCGGGCCCGCCTACACGCTGCTCGCGTTCGTCATCGTCATCGTCGGGGGCCTCGGCTCGATGGGCGGGGCGCTGCTCGGCGGCGTGCTGATCGGCGTCTCGGAGGCGATGGCGGGCCTGTTCATCCAGCCCTCGGCGAAGAGCATGTTCAGCTTCGCGCTGCTCATCCTGGTGCTGCTGTTCCGTCCGCAGGGCCTCCTCGGGAGGAAGTCCTGAACCGGCGCGCCCTCGCCGGTGGCGTGCTGGTCCTCGCGGGGCTCCTCCTGCTCCCCGCCCTCGCCGGCAGCTACCTGCTGTCGGTCGCGACGCTGATCCTGTTCTTCGCCTACACCGGGCAGGCGTGGAACGTGATGATGGGCTTCGCGGGGCAGCTCTCGCTCGGCCACTCGCTCTACGTGGGGCTCGCGGCGTACGCCTCGGCGGGCCTGTTCTTCCACTTCGGCATCGGGCCGTGGGCGGGGGTCTGGCTCGCGCTCGCCGCGTGCGTCGCGGCGGGCGCCGCGATCGGCTTCCTCGCCTTCCGCTTCGGCATCTCGGGGGTGTACTTCGCGCTGCTCACCATCGCGTTCGCCGAGTTCACGCGCATCGGCTTCGACCACGTCGCCTGGCTCGGCGGGCCGGGGGGCCTGTTCATCAGAGTGTCGCAGCGCGAGTCCTGGGACCTCGCCAACCTGCGCGGGCCGCCGGCGATGTTCTACTACCTGATGCTCGCGCTCGCCGCCGGCGCGTTCGCCTTCTGCGCCTGGCTGCTGCGCACGCGCGCCGGCTACTACTGGCAGGCGATCCGCGAGGACGAGGAGGCGGCGCAGGCGCTCGGCATCAACACCTTCCGCTGGAAGATGCTCGCGGTGGTGATCAGCTCGGCGATGACCGGTCTCGCGGGCGTGTTCTTCGCCTTCTACTACAACAACCTGTTCCCGGAGCAGATCTTCCACATCAGCCGCTCGATCGAGATCATCCTGGGACCGATCATCGGCGGCATCGGCACGCTGTTCGGCCCGATCCTCGGCGCCGCGGTGCTGACGCTGCTCGCCGACGGCATCACCGAGGCGCTGGCCGCGCTCGGCTGGGAAGTCCCGGGGATCAAGCAGGTGTTCTACGGCTGCGTGCTGCTCGCCGTGATCATGTTCCTGCCGCACGGCATCTGGCCGGCGCTGGCGCGGAGGCTCGGCCTGTGATGCTGCGGGTCGAGGGCCTCTCCAAGGCGTTCCGGGGGCTGCGCGCGGTGCACGAGGTCTCGTTCGAGGTGCCCGAGGGGCGCATCGACGCGCTCATCGGGCCGAACGGCGCCGGCAAGACGACGTGCTTCAACATGATCGCGGGAGCCATCCGTCCCGATTCCGGCGTGCTTCGCTTTCGGAACCAGTCCATCGCCGGGCTTCGTCCGGACCAGGTCTGCGCCGCCGGCATTGCGCGGACGTTTCAGATCGTCAAGCCGTTCGCCGGATTGACCGTGCTCGACAACGTCATGGTCGGAGCGCTGCAGCGCCTGCGGCGCGTCTCCGCGGCGCGCGAGCGCGCCGCCGAGATCGTGGAGAAGCTCGGGCTCGGGTCCAAGCGCGATCAGCCCGCGTCGTCGCTCACGCTGCCTGACCGCAAGAGACTGGAGGTCGCCCGCGCCCTTGCCACGCGCCCCCGCCTGCTGCTCCTCGACGAGGTCATGGCGGGCCTGCGGCCGACCGAGTGCGATCAGCTCGTCGAGACGTTCAAGCAGATCAACCGCGCGGAGGGGATCACCATCCTGCTCATCGAGCACGTGATGCGCGCGGTGATGGCGCTCGCGCAGCACATCGTCGTGCTACACCACGGCGAGGTGATCGCGCGCGGCGCGCCCGCCGAAGTGGTGCGCGACCCCGCGGTGCTGCAGTGCTATCTCGGCGAGGAGATCGAGGTCTGATGCTCTCGATCGAGAACCTCGACCTGTACTACGGCGACGCGCAGGCGCTCGCCGGGGTCTCGCTCGAAGTGCCGCGGGGCGAGATCGTCGCCATCGTCGGCGCCAACGGCGCCGGCAAGTCCTCGCTCATCCGCTGCATCGCCGGCATCGAGCGCCCGCGCGCCGGGCGCATCACGTTCAAGGGTCGGCGCACCGAGCGGCTCGGGTCGCACCAGATCTGCGACCTCGGCATCGGGCAGGTGGCGGAAGGACGCCAGATCTTTCCGGCGCTGACGGTCGAGGAGAATCTGGAGGTCGGCGGGCTTCTGCCGCGCGCAAGAAGCAGCGCGCGGCAGACCATGAAAGACGTCTACGCCATGTTTCCCCAGCTGGCCGAGCGAAGCCGCCAGCTCGCCGGGACGCTGTCGGGCGGCGAGCAGCAGATGCTCGCCATCGGCCGCTGCCTGATGGGAAACCCCGAGTTGATCATGTTCGACGAGCCCTCGCTCGGGCTGGCGCCGATGCTGGTGCAGGAAGTGCTGCACACGATCCGGACGCTGCACGACCGGGGGCTCACCCTCCTGCTGGTGGAGCAGAACGTCGCGGTGTCGCTGAAGCTCGCGCAGCACGCCTGCGTGCTGGAGAACGGCCAGATCGTGATGCGCGGCTCGGGGGCCGAGCTGCTGCGCGACGACCGCGTGCGCCAGGCCTACCTGGGACTCTAGCGCGCCGCCGCGGGGTTGCGCGCGCCGGGATTCGATCCGGATAATCGGCACATGCGCAGCGATTACGTACAGCGCTTCCTCTTCGAGCGCCTCGACATCCGCGGCCGACTGCTCTGCCTGACGGCGGCCTGGGCGCGCATGCTCGAGGGGCGCGACTACCCGGAGCGCGTCGCGGCGCTCCTCGGCCGCACCACGGCGCTTGCGGTGCTGCTCGGCGCGAACCAGAAGGGCGTGAGCCGCGTCACGCTGCAGGTGCGGGGCTCCGGGCCGGTGCGGCTGCTGGTGGCCGACTGCACCTCCGAGCTGCAGATCCGCGGCATGGCGCAGTACGACGCGCCACCCGGGGCCAACGGCAGCGAGCGGGGGCTGCTCGGCGACGGGCGGCTCGCGCTCACCTTCGAGGACGTCGCCAAGGGCGGGCGCGTCTACCAGAGCCTGGTGCCCCTGGAGGGCGAGACCATGCAGGAGATCTTCGAGCACTATCTGTCGCGGTCGGAGCAGGTGCCGGCGTTCCTGCGGCTCTTCGTCGAGGGGGACGCGCTCTGCGGCCTGCTGCTGGAGAAGATGCCGGCTGCGGACGCCCGCGACCCGGCAGGCTGGGCGCGGGTGACCGCCATGGCGCAGGCGCTCTCGCTCGGGGCGGCGCGCGGGGTGCAGCCCTACGAGGTGCTGACGCGCCTGTTCCCGGGGGAGCTGATGCGCGTGTTCCGCCTCTACCCCGTCGAGTACCGCTGCCCCTACGACGTCGAGAACGTGAAGGCCATGCTGCGCGGCCTGGGGCGGCGCGAGGTCGAGGCGATCCTCGCCGAGCAGGGCGAGGTGCGCATCCGCAACGAGATGTGCAACCACGAGTACCGCTTCGACGCGCGCGCGGTGGCGGAGCTCTTCGGCGCGCCGCTGCGCTGACTTTGGTATGATTACCAAATGGAGGTGCGGGAACGCATCCTGCAAGCCGCGCTCGGGCTGCTCGCCGAGCGGGGGGCGCAGGCGCTGACGCAGCCCAAGGTGGCCGCCGCGGCGGGCATCCGCCAGAGCCATCTCACCTACTACTTCCCGACCCGCGCCGACCTCCTCCAGGGCGTTGCGCGCCACTCGATCGAAGCGCTCGCCACGCGGCTCATCGCCAGAGGGCGGCTGGCCCCGGACTCGCTCGCTGCGGGCCTCGCCGCGGGCAGCGCCGACAAGCGCCGCGCGCGCATCATGCTGGGCCTGGTCACCGCGGCCGACGCAGATCCGGCGATCAAGCGGCGCCTGCGCCGCTTCATCAGGGAGTTGCGCGCGCGCATGACCCCGGTGTTGGAGACCGGCGGTCTTGATGTGAGCCCGGAGAGCGTCGCCTTCTTCCACTCGGTCATCGTCGGCTGCGCGGTGCTGCAGCTGGCGCGCGACAACCCGGAGGCGCGACGCGAGGCGCGCGCCGTGCTCCACCAGGCCGCAGGCTATCTCGCCGGCGCGAAGCGGAGCCACTGATGCGCCTCCTGCCGCTCGCCCTTCTCCTCGCCCTCGCCGGCTGCGACAACCCCGGCAACGGCACCTGGCAGGGCTACATCGAGGGCGAGTTCGTGTTCCTCGCCTCGCCCTACGCGGGGCAGCTGCAGAAATTGCACGTGCGCCGCGGCGACGCGGTCGAGGCGGGCCGGCCCGTGTTCGCGCTCGAGCAGGACAACGAGCGCGCGGCGCGGCTGGAGGCCGAGGAGCGGGTGAAGACCGCGCAGGCGCGGCTGGAGAACCTCAAGGCCGGCCGGCGCGCGCCCGAGATCGCGGCGGCGAGGGCGCAGCTCGCGCAGGCGCGCGCGGCGCGCGAGCTGTCGGCGTCGCAGCTCGCGCAGCAGGAGAAGCTCTTCAAGGGCGGCTTCATCTCGCAGGCAAGGCTGGACGAGGCGCGCAGCGCGCGCGCGCGCGACGCCGCGCGCGTCGCCGAGGCCGAGGCGCAGCTGCGCACGCTCGCGCAGCCGCTCGGGCGCAAGGACGAGCTGGAGGCGGCCCAGGGCGAGGCTGCCGCGGCGCGCGCGGCTCTCGTCCAGAGCGCCTGGCGCCTGGAGCAAAAGTCGATGGCGGCGCCGGTGGCGGGGCTCGTGCAGGACACTTTCTTCGTCGAGGGCGAATGGGTCCCCGCGGGCCGGCCGGTGGCATCGATCCTGCCGCCGGGCAACGTCAAGGCCCGCTTCTACGTGCGCGAGACCGAGCTCGGCAGCCTCAGGCCCGGGCTCCCGGTCGAGATCCGGTGCGACGGCTGCGAGGCCCCGGTGCGCGCCGCGGTGAGCTTCGTGAGCGCGCAGGCCGAGTACACGCCGCCCGTGCTCTACAACCGGGAGTCGCGCGCCAAGCTCCTCTACCTCGTGGAGGCGCGGCCCGAGCCGGAGGACGCGGCGCGCCTGCGCCCCGGGCAGCCGGTGGACGTGCGGCGGGCGGCGCGATGAGCGATTTCGCGATCGACGTGAGCGGGCTCAACAAGCGCTTCGGCGACAAGCACGTCGTCAGGGACTTCTCGCTGCAGGTGAGGAGCGGCGAGATCTACGGCTTCCTCGGCCCCAACGGCAGCGGCAAGACCACCTCGATCCGCATGCTGTGCGGGCTGCTCAAGCCCGACTCGGGGCGCGGGACCTGCCTGGGCTACGACGTGATCCGCGAGACCGCGGCGATCAAGCGCGAGGTCGGCTACATGACGCAGCGCTTCTCGCTGTGGGAGGACCTGAGCATCCGCGAGAACCTGGAGTTCGTGGCGCGCATGTACGGCATGCCGGATCGCCGCGAGGCGGTGGCCGGGGCGATCGCGGAGCTCGGCCTCACGGCGCGCCGGGAGCAGCTCGCGGGCACGCTCTCGGGCGGCTGGAAGCAGCGCCTCGCGCTCGCCGCGTGCATGCTGCACCGGCCGCGGCTGCTGCTGCTCGATGAGCCCACCGCGGGCGTGGACCCCAAGGCGCGGCGCGACTTCTGGGAGGAGATCCACGGCCTCGCGGCGACCGGCATCGCGGTGCTCGTCTCCACGCACTACATGGACGAGGCCGAGCGCTGCCACCGCCTCGCCTACATCGCCTACGGCCGCCTGCTCGCCTCCGGAACGCCGCAGGAGGTGCAGCACGCGCGGCGCCTGACGACCTGGGCGGTGCAAGGTCCCGACCTCTGGGCGCTCTCGGCCAGGCTGCAGCGGCTCCCTGGCGTCGCGCAGGTCACTGCCTTCGGCAACGCGCTGCACGTGACCGGGGAGGACGCCGCGGCGCTCGAGGCGGCGATCGCGCCCTACCGGCGAGACCCGTCTCTGCAGTGGGCGCGCGCGGAAGCGGGCCTCGAGGACGTGTTCATCGACCTGATGCGCGACCAGCCGGACGTGTTCCAGTGACGCGGCAGGGATTCTCGCTCTCGCGCTGGCTCGGCATCATCGTCAAGGAGTTCATCCAGCTCAAGCGCGACCGGCTCACCTTCGGCATGATCATCGGCATCCCGGTGATCCAGCTGGTGCTGTTCGGCTTCGCCATCAACACCGACCCCAAGCACCTGCCCACCGCGGTGCTGGCGGCCGACGCGAGCCCCTGGTCGCGCAGCCTGGTCGCGGCCCTGCAGACGAGCGGCTACTTCGACGTGCGGCGCGTGATCGCCGGGGAGCGCGAGGCCGAGGAGCTGCTCGCGCACGGCGAGGCGCACTTCGTGGTGACGATCCCGGAGAGCTTCGGCCGGCGCCTGGTGCGCGGCGAGCGGCCGGTGCTGCTGGTGGAGGCCGACGCCACCGACCCGAGCGCCATCGGCAACGCCATCGCCGCCCTCAACCAGCTCGCGCAGAGCGCGCTCGCGCGCGAGCTGCGCCGGCCGCTCGCCGAGCTCGCCACGGGGCCCTCGCCCTTCGAGCTGCGCGTGCACCGGCGCTACAACCCCGAAGGCGCCACCGCCTACAACATCGTGCCGGGGCTGCTCGGCGTGATCCTCACCATGACCATGGTGCTGATGACGGGCCTCGCCATGACGCGCGAGCGCGAGCGCGGCACCTTCGAGAACCTGCTCGCCACGCCCGCGCTGCCGATCGAGGTGATGACCGGCAAGATCGTCCCCTACATCCTGATCGGGCTGATCCAGGTGACGCTGGTGCTGGCGGCGGCATGGGCGATCTTCCAGGTGCCGATGCGCGGCAGCCTGGTGCTGCTCTACGGCGTGGTGCTGCTCTTCATCGCGGCCAACCTGTCGCTCGGCATGACCTTCTCCTCCATCGCGCGCAACCAGCTGCAGGCGATGCAGATGACGTTCTTCTTCTTCCTGCCCTCGATGCTGCTCTCGGGCTTCATGTTCCCCTTCCACGGCATGCCGCAGTGGGCGCAGTGGCTGGGCGCGGCGCTGCCGCTCACGCACTTCCTGGTGCTGGTCCGGGGCATCGTGCTCAAGGGCAACCAGCTGCACGAGCTGTGGCCGGCGATATGGCCGATCGCGGCCTTCATGCTCGCCGTGATCGCGCTCGGGCTGCGCTTCTACAAGCGCACGCTGGACTAGGGCGCGGTGGACGCCCCGGCCTGGCTCTGGATCCCGGTCACCGTCGGCGCCGCCGCGGCGCAGACGGCGCGCAACGCCGCGCAGCGCAGCCTCACCGGCGAGCTCGGGACGCTGGGTGCGACGCTGGTGCGCTTCCTCTACGGCCTGCCTTTCGCCGCGCTGTGGCTCGCTGCGGTGCTCGGCTTCGCGGGCGGTGCGCTGCCTTCGCCCGGTGCAGCGTTCTGGGGCTGGGTGCTGCTCGGGGGCCTGAGCCAGATCGCGGCCACCGCGTTCCTCTTGCGCGGCATGCAAGAGCGGAACTTTGCGCTTGGCGTGGCGTACTCCAAGACCGAGGTGGTCCAGGTGGCGCTGCTCGGCGTCGTGTTCCTCGGCGATCTGCTCGGGCTGACGGCCTCGCTCGCGGTCGCCTGCGGCACGCTCGGCGTGCTCATGCTCTCGCCCGCCGATCCCGAGCGGCCGTGGCGCGCGCTGCTCGCGGGGCTCGCCACGCGCCCTGCCCTGCTCGGGCTCGCCGCGGGCGCGGGATTCGCCCTCGCCTCGGTGGGCTACCGCGGCGCGACGCTCGCGCTCCCCGGGACCGGCTTTCTCCTCGCGGCCGCCTTCGCGCTGCTCGCGGCGCAGCTGGTCCAGAGCCTCGTCCTGGGCGGCTGGCTCGCCTGGCGCGAGCCCGCGGTGGCGGGCCAGGTCCTTCGGGCCTGGCGCGTGTCGCTGCTCGCCGGCTTCATGGGCGCCGTGGCCTCGGCCGGCTGGTTCACGGCGCTCGCCATCGAGCCGGCCGCGCACGTGCGCACGCTCGGCCTGATCGAGCTTCTCTTCGCCGCCGCGGTGTCACTGCGCGTCTTTCGCGAGCACCTGAGCCGCCGCGAGCTCGCCGGCATGGCGCTGCTCGCGCTCGCCATCGCCGCCATAGCGCTGGCACCGAAGGCGTAGACTCAAAGGCTCGCCCATGCGACGCCGGAGGTCGACGTGAACAGGCCCATCCTTCTCGCCGCGCTCGCCGCGGCGCTCGCCGCCTGCGATTCGCCGCAGGACACGAAGCCCAAGGCCGACGCGGTGAAGCTCAAGCCCACGGTCGCGAGCAAGGCGAGCCCGCCGCCGCCCCCGCCGCGGGCCGAGGCGCGCAAGCTCCCCAAGCCCGATCCCAACAAGGCGCTCGCCACGAAGGTCAAGCGCAAGCTCGAGGGCACCGCCAAGCTCGACGCCCACGCGATCCAGGTCACGGCGACCGACGGCGTGGTCACGCTCTGGGGCACCGTGGACACCGCGCCCGAGCGCAAGCGCGCCGAGGAGGCCGCCGCCTCGGTCGAAGGCGTGCAGCAGGTCCGGTCCAAGCTCGTGGTGGTCGCGGGTTCCTAGGCGCCTACTCGGCCGCGACTTCCGCCCGTGGGCGAGCCAGTGCCGCCCCCGGCCACACCGACGGATGGCTGCGCGCGTACTGCGGCGGGTAGTCGAGCTTGACGCCGAAGCGCTCCGCGGCGTGCCACACCCAGCGCGGGTCATCGAGCAGCGCGCGCGCGAGCGCCACCATGTCGGCCTTGCCGGACGCGAGTATCTCCTCGGCCTGAACGGGATCGACGATCATGCCCACGGCGCGCACCGCGATCGGCACCGCCTGCTTGATCTTCGCCGCGAACTCGACTTGGTAGCCGGGCTCGACCTTGATCCGCTGGTGCGGCACCAGTCCGCCCCCGGAGAGGCAGACGAAGTCGAAGCCGATGCGCTGCAGCTCGCGCACGTAGGCGACCGCTTCCTCCGGGTTGAACCCGCCCTCGGCGTAATCGGTCGCCGAGAGGCGAGCACCCAGTCCCCGCTCGCGCGGCCAGAGATCGCGCACCGCGCGCGCGACTTCCAGCGGAAAGCGCATGCGGTTCTCCAGGCTCCCGCCGTAGCGATCGCCGCGCCGATTCGAGAGCGGCGACAGGAACTCATGAAGCAAGTACCCATGCGCCGAGTGCAGCTCCACGATGTCGAACCCGATCGCCGCCGCGCGCTTCACCGCGGCGGCGAAATCATCGACGAGCTGGCGAAGCTCGAGTGCGGATAGCTCGTGAGGCGTATGCCAACCGCTGTCGTAGGCGACAGGCGAAGGCGCGACGGTTTGCCACGGCGACTCCCCCGCCCCGAGCGGCCTGCCGCCGTGGAAAGGGGGTTGCACGGAGCCCTTGCGTCCGGCGTGCGCGAGCTGGATGCCGAAGGGCGAGCGGGTGATGCGCCGGCAGGCCTGGAGCACGCGCCGCATCGCCGCCTCGTTGTGCTCGCTGTACAGGCCGGTGCAGCCGTGCGAGATGCGGCCCTCGCGCGTCACCCCCGTCGCCTCCACGTTCATCAGCCCGGCGCCCGAGCAGGCGAGGCTGCCGAGGTGCATCAGGTGCCAGTCGCCCATGCAGCCGTCGTCGGCCGAGTACTGGCACATCGGCGAGACCACGACGCGGTTGGGAAGCGTGACGCCGCCGAGCTGGATCGGCGCGAACAGTCTAGGGGGCCGCAACGGTGATTCCTTTCTCCTTGAAAGCCTGCCTCAGCGCCTTGGCGAACGCGACCGCGCCGGGCTGGTCGCCGTGCAGGCACATGGTGTCGGCCGAGACCGGCACGCGCTTGCCCGAGAGGCTGGTGACGTAGCCCTCTTCGATCATCGCGAGCGCCTGCTTCACCGCGGCCGCCGCGTCCTCGATCATGCCTCCGGGTCGATCGCGCGGTGCGAGCGTGCCGTCGTCGGAGTAGCCGCGGTCGGCGAACACCTCGCCCGCCACCGGCACCCCGGCGCGCTTCGCAATCGCGTGGTTCCTGCTGTTCGACAGCACGTAGAGCATCGAGCCCAGGTCCTTCGCCGCCTTCACCATCGCCTCCGAGAGCGCCGCGTCGTTCGCCGCCATGTTGTAGAGCGCGCCGTGGCACTTGACGTGGTGCAGCCGCGCGCCCGCGGCGCGCGCGAAGGCCTCCACCGCGCCCGCCTGGTAGACGACGAGGTCGTACATCTCCTGCGGCGAGATGCGCATCGCGCGCCGCCCGAAGCCCATCAGGTCCGGCAGCGACGGGTGCGCGCCGATGGCGACGCCGTGATCGAGCGCCAGGCGCACGGTGGCGCGGATGGTCGCCGGGTCGCCGGCGTGGAAGCCGCAGGCGACGTTCGCCGAGCTGATGTAGGGCATCACCGAGGCGTCCGCGCCCATCTTCCAGGCGCCGAAGCTCTCGCCCATGTCGCAATTGAGGTCAATGCTCTTCATATCCGTACCGCCAGGCAATGGCGCGCAGCGCCGCGTCCAGCCGCGCGCGCAGCGCGCGGCCCAGCGCCCTCGCCTCCTCCAGGGAGCAGCGCGCAAAGCGCAGGCGCGCGCCCGGTGCGAGCTGCGCGAGGCACGGCACGTCCGCGCCCGCCACCTCGGCGATGCGCGGATAGCCCCCGGTCGTCTGGTGATCGGCCATCAGGACGATCGGCGCGCCGCCCGCGGGCACCTGCACCGTGCCCAGGCAGGTCGGCTCCGATAGTATCTCAGCGGCCTTGCCCCGTGCGAGCGTGGCCCCCATGAGCCGGAATCCCATGCGGTTGGAGTCCGGAGCGACGCGCCACTGCGACTCGAAGAACGCGCGCCGGGACGCCGCCTCGAACTGCGCGAAATGCCGGCCCTCCATGGCGTGCGCCACGATGTCCTCGCCCTCGGGCAGCGTGAGCGAGGGCGCCGACCAGCGCACGCTCTCCAGGCCGTCGATCACGCGCACCTGTGCCGCGAGCCGCGCGAAGCGCTCCGCGGCCTGCGCCGGGGCCTCCGGCGCCAGAGCAAGCAGGTCCCCGGCGCGCAGCGCCCGGCCCTCCAGCCCGCCGAAGCGCGCGGGCAGGCAGGTCGAGCGGCTGCCGAGCACCGGGTCGCACGCGAATCCGCCCGCCACCGCCAGGTAGGCGCGGCTGCCGCGCCGCGCGCGGCCGGCGGAGAGCCGTGTCCCGGCGCGCACCAGCACGGGACGATCGCGTGGGAAAGCCGCCCCCCCGGAGCGCGCCTCGAGCTCCGCTCCGCACAGCGCCACCAGCGCGTCCTTCTCGAAGAGGATCTCCGGGCCGATCAGCGTGATCTCGAGCGCGGCTTCCTCGGCGCCGTTGCCCACGAGCGCGTTGGCCAGCGCGAGCGCCACCCGGTCCATCGGCCCGCCGGGCGCGACGCCGAGGTGCTGCAGGCCGAAGCGGCCGCGGTCCTGCAGCGTGCTGAGCAGGCCGGGCTTGAGGATCCTGAGGCTCACTTCAGGCGCTCGTACTCGCTGCGCGACACCGGCACGAAGCGCACCCGGTCGCCCGCCTCGAGCAGGTTGGGCGGCTCGCGCCGCGGGTCGAACACCGCGAGCGGCGTGCGCCCGATGACGCTCCAGCCGCCCGCGATCTCGAACGGATACACCGCGGTCTGGTCGTTGGCGATCGCCACCGACCCCGCGACGACGCGCGTGCGCGGGGTGGCGCGGCGCGGGAGCCGCAGCCGCGCGTCCAGGCCGCCGATGTACGGCTGCCCCGGAGCGAATCCGACCATGAGGACGCGGTGCTCGGTGGCCGCGTGCAGGCGCGCCACGTCTTCGGGCGCGACGCCGGTGGCGGTGGCGACCTCGACGATGTCGAGCGCGAACTGGGGATCGTAGCACACCGGTACCTCGACCAGGCGCGGTGCCGGCGGGGCCTTGTGCGCCGCGGCGAGCGCCTCCTCGAGCAGGCGCGCGCACGCCTCGAGCGGATCGGCGGGAAGCCCGGCGTGGTCGGCATCGAAGTGCAGCGCGATGCCGGCGAGCGCGGGTACCACGCCGGTGAGCCAGTCCGGCGCGTGCTGGCGCAGCACGTTGGCCGCCGACTGCAGCGCCCCGTTCACCTCGGGGTCGAATGCCGCGGCGAACTCCGCGTAGGCGGCGGCGTCGCCGAGCGGCTCGAGCGTGGGCGTGCGGAGCTTCTTCAGGGCGAGGACTTTGCCGCGCTCAGCTCACCGCCGGCACCGCCACGCCGATCATGCAGTCGCGGGTGACGATGCCCGCGAGCCGCTCCTCGCTCCAGCCTGCGGTCTGCGCCGGTCGCATCGGCAGCACGAGGTAGCGCATGTCCGCGCTCGAGTCGTGCACCCTCACCTGCACTTCGTCCGGCAGCCGCAGCCCGAATTCCGCGAGCACCGCGCGCGGCTCGCGCACCGCGCGCGAGCGGTAGTTGCGCGACTTGTACCAGTCGGGCGGCAGGCCGAGCAGCATCCGCGGATAGCACGAGCACAGCGTGCACACGATCATGTTGTGCACCCGCGGCGTGTTCTCCACCACCACGAGCCTGAGGGCCGGCACGTCCAGGCCGAGCTCCTGGCAGGCTTTGGTCCCGTCGGCGAGCAGCCGCGCCTTGAATTCCGGGTCGGTCCAGGCGCGCGCCACCACCCTCGCGCCGCGTTCCGGGGTGCGCGCCCGCACGTCCTCCAGCGTCGCCCGTACCTCGGCCTCGGTGGTCACGCCCTTCTCGACCAGCAGCTCGCGCAGGCTCACCTCCATGAGCTGGAAGTAGCTGAGCGGCTGGTAGCGTCCCGGGTCCTGCTTCACGCCGGCTCCAGCCAGTGCTCGAAGATCTCGACCTCCACCGCGTCCGCGTCCCTGCCACGGTAGTCGGGCCAGAGGTCGTGCTGCACGAAGCGCACGCGATACAGCGGCCGGCGCGGCAGGCCGTCGCGCATCTGCGCCAGTTCCTCTGGGTTGGGGAAGCTGCCGCAAAGGCGCTCCACCTCGCCGGTGAGCCCGCGCACGTAGAACGGTGTGCGGATGTGGCCCAGGGGATACGCCTTGCGAACCCTGACCCGATCGCCTGCGGAAAAACGGGGGTCGACCACGCTTCCTTCCGTGGAAATCGTGGTCTGACCCTGTTTCTCCGGTTCAGGCACGGCGCTTCACCTCCTCCATCTTGCGGCCCAGCTCCTCGGTGGTGATGACGCCGCGCTGGATCATGGTCTGCGTGATGGAGGTGATCCAGCGCTCGTAGTAGCTCATGCGGTCGTAGGCCTCGGGGCCGATGGCCTCGATGTTCTTGCGCAGCTCGTCCACCGTCATGAGCTTGCGCCCGCCCTTCACGCCCGAGAGGATCACCATCATCGCGTCCACGCGCCGCTCCCACTCCGCGTAGTCGTGCTCGGTGCGCTCGACGCGGCCCGCCGGCAGCCCGCCCATGTCGTGGTGCCCGCGCCCGGGCTCGAGCTCGAGCGTCACGCGACCCACTCCGAGACCGGCGCGCGCGCCTCCTGCAGCGGCTGGCAGACCACGTCCACGAGCGAGGGTCCGCCGTGCGCGAACGCGGCCGAAAACGCCTCGCCCAGCTCGCGCGGCTCGGTCACGCGCCAGCTCTTCAGCCCGTAGGCCTCGGCGACGCGAGCGTGGTCGGTGACGCCGAAGTCCACCGCGAAGTAGCGCGCGCCGTAGCCGGACTTCTGCCCCGCCTTGATCCAGCCGTACACCGCGTTCGACAGGACGACGAAAGTGACCGGGAGCCCGAGCCGTACCGCGGTCTCCAGCTCTCCGGCGCACATCCCGAAGCTGCCGTCGCCCATCACCGCCACCGTCTTCACCGCGGGACGCGCGAAATGCGCCCCGATCGCCGCCGACATCGCGTAGCCGAGCGCGCCGTGCGCGCGGTTCGAGAACACGCGCCGCCCGGTGCCGCGGATCGGGTAGAAGGCCGAGAAGTACGGGCAGGGCGTCCCCGGATCGAGCGCGAGCATCGCGTCCGGGTCGAGCGCGGCGGCCATCTCCGCCACCACCCGCTCCGGGCGGATCGGCGCCTCGTCGGAGCGCGCGAGCTGCTCGAACCTGGCGAGCTTTGCCGCACGGGCCTTCTGCACGCCGGCGGCATCGAGCGGCCGCTTCGTACCCTCCAGCGCCTCGTTGAGCGCCGCGAGGCCGAGCTTCGCATCCGCCACCAGGGGCACATCCACCTTGTAGTTCGCGCCGATCGCGCGCGGATCGACGTCCAGGTGCACGATCCTCGCGTTGCCGGGCGCGGGATGGCGCCAGCGCTCGGTGGTCACCGACCCGGCGCGGCAGGCGACGAAGAAGACGAGGTCGGCGCCGTCCACGACGGCGCGCGTCTCCGGCGTGCCGCCGTTGGAGCCCACCACGCCCACCGCGAGCGGATGCTCGTCTGGAATCGCGCCCTGCCCGCTCACCGTGGTCGCCACCGGGGCCGAGAGCAGCTCGGCGAGCTCGGCGAGCTCGCCTTCGGCGCCGGAGCTCACCACGCCACCGCCGCAGATGAGCAGCGGACGACTCGCGCGGCGCAGCAGCTTCGCCGCGAGCTCGACGTGCAACGGGTCGGGCGCGACGCGGCGCGAAGGCGCCTGCGCGAGGCTCGGATCGCCCCAGAGCTCGGCGCGCTCCACGGGCCCGTTCTGCACGTCGAACGGCAGCGCGACGTGCGCGGCCCCGGGCCGTCCCGTCGTGATCGCGTTGAAGGCGGCGCGCAGCGTGCGCGGGATGTCCTGCGAGCGCTCGATCACCGCGTTCCACTTGGTGACGGGCCTCATCAGTGCGCCCTGGTCGAGCTCGGTGAGCGTGAAGCGGCCGCGCGAGGCGACCGACACGTCGGTGTTGATCGCGAGCAGCGGCACCGAGGACTCGTTCGCCTCGGCCAGACCCGGGAGGATGTAGGTCGCGCCGCCCCCCGACGGCCCCTCGCAGACGCCGACCCGCCCCGAGACGCGCGCGTAGCCGTCCGCCATGTAGGCGGCGTGGCGCTCGTCGCGCGTCAGCACGTGGCGCATGCCGTGGGGCAGGCGCGCGAGCGCGTCGTACAGCGGCAGGCTGGTGTCGCCGCACAGACCGAAGATCACCTCCACGCCGTGCGCCTTGAGCACCGCCACCACGGCTTCGGCGCCCGTGACCGTCGCCACCTGCGGCTCGACCGGCTTGTTCACGCAAGTATTATAGGACCGTGCCCCGCCCCGTCCCGCCGCCCGGGAGCCTCGTGCTCGATCACGTTTCGCACTTCGTGCCCGACCTGGGCGCGGCGGCGCGCGCGCTGCGCGCCCTCGGCTTCGCGGTGACGCCGGAGTCGGCGCAGGCGACGCAGGACGGCCCGGCCGGAACCGCCAACGTCTGCGTCATGCTCCGGGAGGGCTACCTCGAGTTCCTCGCCCCGACCGCGCCGACGCCGAACGCCGGGCGGCTGCGCGCGACGATGCGCCGCTACCCCGGCGTGCACCTCGCCTGCTTCGGCACGCCGGCCGCCGAAGAGGAGCACGCGCGGCTCGCGGCGCACGGCTTGCGGCCGCAGCCGCCGGTCGAGCTGCGGCGCGAGACCGAGACCGGCCTCGCGCGGTTCCGGGTGATCCGCGCCGCGCCCGAGGCGATGCCCGAGGGGCGCGTGCAGTTCGTGCAGCACCTGACGCCCGAGGTGCTCTGGCACGAGCGCTGGATGGGGCACGAGAACGGCGTCACCGGCCTCGCCTGCGCGTTCGTCGTCGCGGACGATCCGTCGCAGGCGGCGGCGCGCTGGGCGGAGTTCGCCGCGCTCCTGCCGCGCCCGGCCGGGCCTTTCGTGCATCTGCGCAGCGAGCGCGGCGACGTCCTGATCGGCAGCGATCGCGACTGGCAGGCGATCTTCGGCGCAGCGCCTCCGCCCGGACCCGCGCTCGCGGGATACGCGTTGCGGTGCGCCGACCCGGCCGCGCTTGCGGCGCGCCTCGCGCAAACCGGTGCGGCCGTCAGAGCGCTGCGCCCCGCACTCTATGCCGCGATCCTGCCGCCGGCGCTCGCGGGCGGCTGGGTGTTCGGCACCCGATCCTCGCTCGCACTCGACAGGTGACCCGATGAAATCCTCCGATCCTTGTTCGCTCACCGCCACCGAACTGCTCGCTGCCTATCGGCGGCGCGCGCTCTCGCCGGTCGAAGCGACGCGCGCGGTGCTCGCGCGCATCGGGCAGCTCAATCCCGTGCTCAACGCGTTCAAGCTCGTCGACGCGCAAGCGGCGCTCAAGGCGGCGCGCGAATCCGAGGCGCGCTGGCGCAGCAACGAGCCCAGAGGCCTGCTCGACGGCGTGCCGGTCTCGGTAAAGGATCTGCTGCTGACGCGCGGCTGGCCCACGCTGCGCGGCTCGCGGACCGTGGACCCGAAGGGACCCTGGCGCGACGACGCGCCGAGCGTCGCGCGCCTGCGCGAGCACGGCGCGGTGATCCTCGGCAAGACCACGACGCCCGAATTCGGCTGGAAGGGGGTTACCGACAGCCCGCTCACCGGGATCACCCGGAATCCCTGGGATACCCGGAAGACGCCCGGCGGCTCCTCGGGCGGCAGCGCGGCCGCGGTCGCTTCCGGCATGGGACCGCTGACGCTGGGCACCGACGGCGGCGGCTCGATCCGCATTCCCTGCGCCTTCACCGGCCTGTTCGGCCTCAAGCCCAGCTTCGGCCGGGTGCCGGCGTGGCCGCTCTCGCCCATGGGCACGGTGGCGCACGTAGGGCCGATCACGCGCTCGGTGGCTGACGCGGCGCTGCTCATGAACGTCATTGCAGCGCCGGACGCGCGCGACTGGCACGCGCTGCCCCCCGATCCGCGCGACTATCGCGTCGGGCTGGAGGACGGGGTGCGCGGGCTGCGCATCGCGTACTCCGCCGACCTCGGCTACGCCAAGGTGGACCCGGAGGTGGCGCGCCTCGTGAAGCGCGCGGCGCGCAGCCTCTCCGAGCTCGGCGCGCGCGTGGAGGCGACAGACCCGGGGTTCGAGGACCAGCTGAGCGTCTTCACGAACCACTGGTTCCCCGGCGCTGCCGGCATCGTGCGGGCCATCCACCCGCGCAAGCGTCCTCTGGTGGACAAGGGGCTGCTCGAGGTCGCGCGCCAGGGCGAGAGAATCTCCACCAGGGACTACCTCGCCGCGGTGGCGCAGCGCGGCGCGCTCGGCGCGCTGATGAATCTCTTCCACCGGAAGTACGACCTGCTGCTGACGCCGACGCTGCCGCTCGCAGCCTTCGAGGCCGGCAAGGAGGTCTCGAATCTGCTGCGCGAGAAGCGCTGGACCGACTGGACGCCCTTCACCTACCCGTTCAACCTCACGCAGCAGCCGGCGGCGAGCATTCCCTGCGGCCTTACCGGGAAAGGCCTGCCGGTGGGGCTGCACATCGTCGGGCCGCGCTACGCCGACGCCCTCGTGCTGCGCGCCGCGCGCGCCTTCGAGGCGGTGCATCCGCTGCCCATGCCCGACCTCTCGAAACTCCGGAAATAGGGTCAGACCACGTTTTCGTTCGTGGAAAACGTGGTCTGACCCCGTTTCTCAGGGCTGGGTGAGCTCGATCGCCCAGGCCGAGAGCAGCTTCGGGCCGTCGAACAGCGCGCCGCGCGCGCTGTAGCGCCGCTCGTCGCGCCGCAGGAGGGTGTCCTGGCCGCGGTAGCGGCCGGTCGCCGACTCGAACACCGAGAGGATCGCGTCGCCGACGATGAGAAAGCGCCCGTGCAGCGTGCCGATGGAGGCGCTGCTCGAGGTCCAGCCGGTGGCGAAGTTGCCCGGCGGGAAGGGCTGGATCTCGTAGCGCGTGCGGTGCTCGGCCGGCTTCGCGCCGCGCGTGCGCAGCACGCCCTCGTAGATCCACTTCTCCGGATAGTGGCGGATGTGCGCCTCGCCTTCCACCGCACTCGACGTGCCGGCGCCGTCGATGAACTCCCCCTCGGCGCGCCACAGCCCTTCCCGCAGCAGAAAGCTGTGCTCCTGCATGTGCGGCTAATATACGTGCCGCCATGGAGCCCCGCCACTGGCGATTCTGGCCCAAGCACCTGCCGCGCTCGCTGACGCTGCCGCGCAGCACGCTGCACGGCATGCTCGAGGCGTCGGCCGCGCGCTACCCGGACCGGCCCTTCAGCCTGTTCTTCGGCGGCGTGCTCCGCTACGGCGCGGCGCTCGCACAGGTCGAGCGCCTGGCGGGCCACCTGCAGCAGGTCTGCGGCGTGCGCCGCGGCGACCGCGTGCTGCTCTGCCTGCAGAACAGCCCCCAGTTCCCGCTGGCGCTCTTCGCGATCCTGCGCGCCGACGCGGTGGCGGTGCCGCTCTCGCCGATGAGCGTGGCCGCCGAGCTCGGCCACTACGCCGAGGACAGCGACGCGCGGGTGGCGATCGTGGGGCAGGAGCTCTGGCCGCGTTTCGCGGGCCTGGGCCTCGCCCACGCGGTGGTCGCGGCCTACGCCGACTACGCCGATGCGGATTGCGACCTGCCCGCGCCCGAGGCGGTGACGGCGCCGCGACAGCAAATCGACGCCGCGGGCGCGGTCCGCTGGTCGGAGGCACTCGCTGCGGCGCGCGCGCCCGCGCCCTCGCGCGCGCAGCCGCGCGACCTGTGCCTCATGCCCTACACCTCGGGCAGCACCGGCCGCCCGAAGGGCTGCATGCACACGCACGCCACCACGCTGCACAACGTGCTCGGTGCCGCGCTGTGGGAGTCGATGCACCAGGACGCGGTCGCCCTGTGCACGGCGCCCATGTTCCACGTCACCGGCCTCGTGCACAGCCTGCTCGCCTCGGCGTGGAGCGGCGCGACGCTCGCGATCCAGCCGCGCTGGGATCCGTGGCTCGCCGCGCGCCTCATCGAGCGGCACCGCTGCACGCACTGGGCCAACGTTCCCACGATGGTGGTGGACCTGCTCTCGCACCCCGAGGCGCTGCGCCACGACGTCTCGTCGCTGCGCTGCATCTTCGGCGGCGGCGCGGCGATGCCCGAGGCGATCGCGCGCAAGCTGCACCAGGTCTGCGGCATCCATTACATGGAGGGCTACGGGATGACGGAGAGCATCTCGCAGACCCACATCAACCCTCCCCGGGAGGCACGGCGCCCGTGCCTCGGCATTCCGACCTTCGACACCGAGGCCGGCGTGCTCGACCCGCAGCGCGGCACGCCGCTCGCTCCCGGCGAGGCGGGCGAGATCGTGGTGCGCGGCCCGCAGCTCCTCATCGGCTACTGGAAGAACGACTCGAGCTTCCGCGAGTCCTGGGTGAACGTCGGCGGGCGCGACTTCTTCCGCACCGGCGACCTCGGGCGCATGGACGAGGACGGCTACTACTTCATCTCCGACCGCATCAAGCGCATGATCAACGCCGCGGGCTACAAGGTCTGGCCCGCCGAGGTCGAGGCCGCGATGTACCGCCACCCCGCCATCCAGGAGTGCTGCGTCATCGCCGCGCCCGATGCGCGCCGCGGCGAGACGGTGAAGGCCGTCGTGGTCCTCAAGGCGGGGGCGAGCGCGGGCGCACAGGAGATCCTGGACTGGGCGCGCGGCGAAATGGCCGCCTACAAGGTGCCGCGCGCGATCGAGTTCGCGCCCGCGCTGCCGCGCTCCGGCACCGGCAAGATCCAGTGGCGCGCGCTGCAGGAGCGCGAGTTCGCGGCGCGCGCCGGGGGGGCGGCGTGAGGCCGCTCGAGGTGAGGGCCGAGGTCGCCGGCAAGGTCTGGAAGATCGAGGCGCGGCCCGGCGCCGCGCTCGCGGCCGGGCAGCCGATCCTGATCCTCGAGTCCATGAAGATGGAGATCCCGGTCGCTGCGCCGCGCGCCGGGCGGCTGCGCGAGTTGCGCGTCGCCGAGGGCGATGCGCTCGCCGAGGGCGAGCTGATCGCGATCCTCGAGTAGCCTCGCTGCACTGCCGCATTGCGGTTCCGCATTCTTGGGTGTAGCTTGCGGGCGCCCCGTACGTACAACCAGCTCCGGGAGGAGATCGCAATGAAACGCACCGTTGCCGTGCTCAGCAGTATCGCCTTTTCGGTGGGCGTGGCGTGGGCGCAGGACAAGCCCAAGCCGCCGATCTGGAAGCAAGGGCAGCCAGCCGCGATGAAGGACTCGAAGCTCGCGCCGCTCGCCGGCAAGATGACCGAGACCGCGCCGGGCGACATCCCGCTCGACAAGCTCAAGCTGCCGAAGGGCTTCAAGGTGGAGCTCTGGGCGCACGGCCTGCCGGGCGGCCGCGCCATGGCGCGCGGCGACAGGGGCACGATCTGGGTCGGCACGCGCATCATCGGGCGCGTCTACGAGATCAAGGACGAGGGCGGCAAGCGCAGCGTGCGCGTGCTCGCCGACAAGCTCACCCAGCCCTCCGGGGTCGCCTACGCCAACGGCGACCTCTACGTGTTCGCGATCGACAAGGTGCTGCGCTACGACGCCATCGAGAGGAATCCCGGCGCGCAGCCGGTGGACATGACCGACAAGTTCAAGCTGCCGCCGCTGCAGCATCACAACTGGAAGTACGTCGCGGTCGGGCCGGACAAGAAGCTCTACGTGCCGTTCGGCGCGCCGTGCAACATTTGCGAGCCGTCGGCGGAATACGCGCAGATCCGGCGCTACAACCTCAACGGCTCCGGGATGGAAGTCATCGCGCGCGGTGTGCGCAACACCCAGGGCTTCGACTGGCATCCGAACACGGGGGTCATGTGGTTCACCGACCACGGCCGCGACTGGATGGGCGACGCGGGTCCCGAGGACGAGCTGAACCGCCTCGCCAAGCCCGGCCTCGACTTCGGCTACCCGTACTGCCACGCCAAGGGCGTGGCGGACGCCGACATCAGGAAGAAGGATCCCTGCAAGGGCGTCACGCTGCCGGTGACGACCATGGGCCCGCACGCCGCGGCGATGGGCGTGCTGTTCTACACGGGCGACATGTTCCCGAAGGAGTACAAGAACCTGATGTTCATCGCGCGCAAGGGCTCCTGGAACCGGACCAAGAAGTTCGGCTTCGACGTCGTGACCGTGTCCCCGAGCAAGGACGCGCAGCCCAAGCGCTTCATGAGCGGGTTCATGAACCCGGCGGAGCAGAGCTTCTGGGGCCGACCCGCGTACCTGCTGCAGATGCCCGACGGGGCGCTGCTGGTTTCCGACGAGCAGAACGGCGCCATCTATCGGGTGAGCTACGGAGGCGGCAAGAAGTAGGGGTGCGTTGCCGCCGGACCGGGCGGTGGGCAGGCCTGCTCGCCGCCCTTTTTCTTCCCGCCGTGCAGGCCCAGCACGCGCCGCAGAGCGCCTGCGCCGCCTGCCACGGCGCCGACGGCAATTCGACCACCGCGGGGGTGCCTTCGATCGCCGGGCAGCCGAGGGTCTTCCTCGAGAACTACCTCGTGCTCACGCGCGAGGGGCTGCGGGGCTCCGAGGTCATGCAGGGCCTGCTGCGCGGCCTGCGCGACCCGGAGATCGCCGCGCTCGCTGCGCACTACGCGAGGCAGCCCGCGAGGCCGCGGCCCGGCGCGGCCGACCGGGGGCGCTTCGAGCGCGGCCGCGCGGTCGCGGCGCGCAACCGCTGCGGCAGCTGCCATGGCGCCGGGTACCGCGGGCGCGAGCAGATGCCGCGGCTCGCCGGCCAGCGCGAGGAGTTCCTGCTCGCGCAGCTGCGCGCCTACCGCGCCGACCGCGTGCGCGGCGGCGACACCATCATGGCGGCTTCCCTCTACGGGATCCTGGATGAGGACTTCGTCGCCCTCGCGCACTATTTCTCGCGCCTGCGCTAGCGGCGCGCTCCTGCTGGCGCTCGCGGCAGAGCCGGCGCACTCGCAGCAGGACGCGATCACCGTGACCGCGACACGAGTCGAGCGGCCGAGCCTCGAGGTCCCGGCCTCGGTCGACCGCGTGCATGGCGAGGACATCGGCTGGGCGCGGCCGCAGGTGAACCTCTCGGAGTCGCTCGGGCGCGTCCCGGGGATCGTGGTGCAGAACCGGCAGAACTACGCGCAGGACCTGCAGATCTCCTCGCGGGGGTTCGGCGCGCGCGCCGCCTTCGGCATCCGCGGCATTCGCATCGTCAGCGACGGCATCCCCGCGAGCTTCCCCGACGGCCAGGGCCAGGTGTCGCATTTCGACCTCGGCTCGGCCGAGCGCATCGAGGTGCTGCGCGGGCCCTTCTCGGTCCTGTACGGCAATGCCGCCGGGGGCGTCATCAATATCGTCACCGGGAGCGGCGGCCGCGATCCCGGCGCCGGGGCGGAGCTCGCGCTCGGCTCCTTCGGCATGCGGCGCGCCGCGCTCAAGGCCGGGGCGCGCGCGGGCGCCGCCGACTGGATCGTGAGCGCCTCGCGCTTCGACATCGACGGCTACCGGCTGCACAGCGCCGCGACGCGCGAGCAGCTCAACGCGAAGCTCCAGCTCGCGCTCGCGCCCGCCTCCTCGCTCACGCTGGTGGCGAACAGCTTCGACAGCCCGGAGACGCAGGACCCGCTCGGCATGACGCGGGCGCAGATGAACGAGCATCCGGAGCAGGCAGTGGCCCCGGCGTACGACTTCGACACGCGCAAGAGCGCGCGCCAGGGGCAGCTCGGGGCGAGCTTCGCGCACCGCTTCGATGCCTGGCGCATGGAGGTCTCGGCCTACGGCGGCAATCGCGCGGTGCGCCAGTACCTCTCGATCCCGCTGTTCGTGCAGGTGGCGCCTACGCACTCGGGCGGCGTGGTCGACCTCGACCGCGACTACGGCGGTGGGTCGCTGCGCTTCGTGCGCGAGGCCGCGCTCGGGGGACGGCCGCTCACGCTCACGCTGGGCGGCGAGTACGAGCGCATGGCGGAAGTCCGCAAGGGTTTTCTCAACGTCGGGGGCAGCCTCGCGGACCTGAAGCGCGACGAGGACGACATCGCCGCGAGCACCGGCGCGTACGCTCAAGGCGAGTGGCGCTTCGCCGAGCGCTGGATCGCGCTCGCCGGGCTGCGCGCGAACCGCGTCACGTTCCGCTCCGAGGACCGCTTCGTCGTGCCGGGGAACGCCGACGACAGCGGCCGCGCGAGCTTCTCGGCCACGACGCCGGTGGCGGGACTCCTCTACCGGCTCGCGCCGGCCGCGAGCCTGTACGCCGGCCTCGGGCGCGGCTTCGAGACGCCGACCTTCGCCGAGCTCGCCTATCGCAGCGCGGGGCCGGGGCTCAACTTCGCGCTGGCGGCGGCGCGCAGCCGCCACGCGGAGCTCGGCGTCAAGGCGGTGCTCGCGGGGCGGCTGCGGCTGAACGCGGCCCTGTTCGAGGTCGGCACCAGCAACGAGATCGTGGTGGACACCTCCTCGGGCGGGCGCACCACCTTCAAGAACGCGGGCCGCACGCGGCGCACGGGGCTCGAGCTGGCCGCGGAGGCGGCGCTGCCCGCTGGATTCGAGGCGTTGCTCGCCTGGACGCGCATGGAGGCGAAGTTCCGCGACGGCTTCGCGAGCGGCGTGCCGCCGGTTGCGATTGCCGCCGGAAACACCCTCCCCGGGGTTCCTCGCAGCACGCTGCACGGCGAGCTCGCCTGGCGCCATCCCCCGAGCGGCTTTCGCGTCGCGCTGGAGACGCAACACCGCGCGCGCGTCTGGGTGAACGACCGCAACACCGAGGCGGCGGACGCCTTCACCCTGTACAACCTCGCCGCCGGCTTCACGCAGCAGTCCGGCGCCTGGCGCTTCTCCGGGTTCCTGCGCCTCGACAACCTGACCGACCGCCGCTACGCCGGCTCGGTGATCGTCAACGAGGCGAACGGCCGCTACTACGAGCCGGCGCCGGGACGCAACGGCTTCCTCGGCGTGACGGCGCGGCGCGCGTTCTAGCCGAGCTTGAAGTCCCGCATCGCGCGCTCGCGCAGGCGCGCCTTCTGCACCTTGCCGCTCGCCGTCATGCCGATAGATTCGAAATCCGCGACGACCTTCAGGTAGCGCGGCACGCGGAAGCTTGCGCAGCGCTCCCTCATCCACGCCAGCAGCCCCTCCTCCGAGACGGGCTGCCCCGATCTGAGCGTGACGTAGGCGCAGCCCACCTCGCCGAGCCTGGCGTCGGGCACGCCGACGACCTGCGCCGTCTCCACTGCCGGGTGCCCCAGCAGCACCTCCTCGACTTCGGCCGGCGCGACGTTCTCGCCGCCCACGCGAAACACGTCCTTCAGCCTCCCGGTCATGCGCAGCCGCCCGTCCGCGGTCAGCTCGCCGAGGTCGCCCGTGCGCAGCCACCCGTCCGGCGTGAAGGCCTTGGCCGTCGCCTCCGGGTCGTTGCAGTAGCCGCGCATCACGCTCCAGCCGCGCAGCTGGATCTCTCCCTCGGGCGAAATGCGCAGCTCGAGCCCCTGGTGCGGCTTCGCCAGTCCCTGGATGCGCATCTCCTCCGGCTCGCGCCAGTCGCTCATGACCACGTTGGGCGAGGCTTCCGAGAGCCCGTAGGCGGCGCACATCTGGCGCGCGCCGAGCTCCTCCACGATCCGGCGCATGGTCTGCGGGCCGGCGGCCGCCCAGCCGCCGCGCAGCGCGAGCCTGCGCTGCGGAAAATCGGCGTGGCCCATGAGCATCTGGAAGAGGGTGTCGTTGCCCGACGTGAGCGTGCAGCGCTCCTTCTCCATCGTCTCGAGCGCCGCGCCCGCCTCGAAGGTGGGCCGCGTGACCAGGCAGCAGCCGAAGACCAGCGCCAGCAGCGCCGAGAGCGTGGAGCCTCCTACGTGGAAGAAGGGCCGGCAGTTGAAATAGCGGTCTGCAGGCCGCACGCCGATGCGCGTGCCCGCGGCCCAGGCATTCCTCAGCATGTTGTCGTGCGTCAGCATCGCACCCTTCGGATGGGCGGTGGTTCCCGAGGTGAACTGGATGAGCAGCAGATCGTGAGGGGAAACGGGGATCGGGGTGAAGTCGCCTTCCGGAAATCCCCTCGAGATCTCCGCCTTGAGCACCGGCAGCTCGCGCACCATGGCACCGAACTCCTGGCCGAGGAAGCGCTCGACGTAGACCAGCGCCTTGCAGCCCGACTGCCGCACGCAGTGCGCGATCTCGGGCGCCTTGAAGCGCGTGTTTACCGGCACGGCGACGCAGCCCGCGAGGGCTGCGCCGTAGAACAGGCCCAGCCAGTGCTCGTCGTTCCCCATCAGGATCCCTACGCGGTCTCCCGGAGCGAGACCGAGCGCCTGCAGGCCGGCGGCGCTCGCGACCGCCTTGGCGCGAAGCCGCGCGTAGGTGAGCCGCGCGGTGGGAGTGACGAGCGCCTCCGCGCCGCCCCGCTCGCGCGCGCGCGCTTCCAGCACCTGGCCGAGCGTCTGCGCCGCCCAGCTCACGGCTTGCCGAGCCCGCCGCCCGCGGCGAGCTGCTCGCGGATCGCCTCTACCTCGCGGCGCAGCGCTTGCTCGCGCCGCTGCCGGTCGGCGTCGTCGAGCACGCGCTTGGCGAGCCGCAGCGCGGCCTGCGGCGCCCCGGTCACGGCTTGCGCTATCTCCGCCAGCGTCTCCTCCAGCCGCGCGGCCTCCACCACGCGCGCCACCAGGCCGTGGCCGGCTGCCTCCGCCGCCTGCAGACGGCGCCCCGTGAACATCATGTCCTTGGCGAAACGAATTCCGAGCGCCTGCGCGAGGCGTTGCGTCGCGCCAACCGTGCCGCGAAGCGCCTCCGGAGTCTGAAAGCAGGCCTCGGGAGTGGCGACGATGAAGTCGCAGGCGGCGGCAATCTCGCAGCCCGAGCCGATCGCCGGCCCGTGCACCACTGCCACGGACGGCATCGGCAGCGCCTCCAGGGCGGCGTAGGCGGCGAAGGCCTTCATGCGGCGTTCGAGCGTCCGGGCGCCGTCCATGCCCTTGCGCTCCTTCGTGTCCGCGCCGGCGCAGAACACCGGGCCGTTCGCTCGCACGAAGACCAGCTTCACGTCATCCACGGTCGCCTGCGAGCAGGCCCGCAGAAGCTCATCGCACATCGCCGCGTTCAGCGCGTTGCGGGCCTCGGGCCGGTCGAGCCTGAGAGTCGCCACGCCGCCGGCCATCCTGTAGCGGACCGTCATATCGCCTTCGCCGCGCGCAGCTCGCCGATGCGCTCGGCGGAATAGCCGAGCATCTCCGAGAGCACGCGCTCGGTGTCGGCGCCCAGCGCCGGCGGCGCCCCGATCTCCGGGTCGTCCCAGCCGAGGAACCTGTAGGGCAGGCCCAGCGCCCTGAATTCGCCCACCTCGGGATAGTCGAAGCTGCCCACCAGCCGCCGCGCCCTCACGTGCGCATCGGCCAGGATCTCGGCGACGTCGTGCACCGGCCCTGCGGGCACGTCGGCCGCGTCCAGCCGCGCGATCAGCTCGTCCCGCGGCAGCGCCGCGATCGCCTCGGTCAGCGCCGCCATCACCTCGTCGCGGCGCGCCACGCGCTTCGCGTTGTCCGAGAAATCGTGGTCTGACCCCATTTTCTCCAGGCCGAGGGCGCGGCACAGCGGCGCCCAGTGCTGGTCGCTCGCGGTGAGGTGCGCGTAGCGGCCGCAGGCGCAGCGGAAGGTGGCGCTCGGCACGCGCCCGGGATGCTCGGTGCCCAGGCGCGGCGGCACCTCGCCGAGCGCGAAGTAGCGCGCCGCGGCGAGCGTGAGGAGCGCCACCTGCCCGTCCAGCATCGAGAAGTCGAGGCGCGCCCCGTGCCCGGTGCGGCTGCGCCCCGCGAGCAGCGCCAGCAGCCCGATCGCCACCCACAGGCCCGAGCTGAGATCCGCGATCGGCAGCCCCGGCTTGACCGGGCCGCCGCCCTTCTCGCCGGTCAGGCTCATCAGGCCGCCCATCGCCTGGAACACCGTGTCGTAGCCCTTCCTGCGCGCGTAGGGTCCGGTCTGGCCGAAGCCCGTGCAGGAGACATAGACGAGGCGCGGGTTGAGCGCAGACAGGGTGGGGAAGTCCAGACCGTGGCGCGCGAGGCTGCCGACCGGGAAGTTCTCCACCAGCGCGTCGGCCTTCTGCGCGAGCGCGCGGATGATGGCGCGGCCTTCCGGGTGGCGCAGGTCCACCGTGATCGAGGCCTTGGAGCGGTTGCAGGCGAAGTAGTAGGCGCTGTCCCGGGCGAGGCGCGGCTCGAAGCCGCGCGTCTCGTCGCCCATGCCTGGCTGCTCGACCTTGATGACGCGCGCGCCGAGCTCGGCGAGGATCATGCCGGCGAAGGGACAGGCCAGCACCCGCGACAGGTCGAGGATCGTCAGGTGCTCGAGCGGCTTCACGGCGTCAGCGCAGCGACAGCAGCGCGATGCCGGCGAGCACCAGCGCCGCCCCGAGGATGGTGCGCGGCGCGAGCTCTTCGCGGTTGCGCAGCACGAGCACGCTCACCGGGAAGATCACGAGTGGCGTGGTGTGCACCACCAGCACCGCAAGCGCGATCTCCATGTGCGCCATGGAGAGCGTGACGAAGATCGAGCCGAGCGAGGTCGCCACGCCGCACCCGGTGTAGAGCAGGAGCGCCCCGGGCGGGGCGCCGCGCAGCTGGCCGCGGATCCTCGCCCAGTCGCGCGTCGCCAGCACCTGGCAGGCGAGCGCGGCGAGCGAGGCGATCACCGTGCCGAGCACCGCCTCGCTCCAGCCGCGCATCGCGAGTCCCCTCAGGACGTTGCCGAAGCCGAAGCCCGCGACGGTGGCGAGGCCCGCCAGCATCCCGGCGCGCAGCGCCGCCGCACCCGTCGCGCCGGCGGTGCCCGCGCGCGGCTGGGTGAACCACAGCCCCGTCCAGACCACCGCCATGAGGCCGATCTCGTACAGGCCCAGGCGCTCGTCGGCGAGGAGCCAGGCACCGAGCAGCGCGAACGCCGGCGCGCTCGAGTGGAACACGCTCGCGCGCGAGGGCCCGAGCAGCCGCACCGTGTCGAAGAGGAAGCGCCGGCCGAGGAAGGTGCCGATCACGCCGCCCAGGGCGAAGAGCCCCGCGCCCTTCCAGTCCCAGGCATACGGCGCGGCGCGCGCGCCGAGCTCGAGCGCGAAGATCGCCGCAGGGAACAGCACGTTGGTCGCGAGCACGACGAAGAACCCGGACTCGACCGGGAGGCGCGCCACGGCGTAGCGCGTGATCAGGATGTTCACGGCGAAGCACACCATCGCGAGCAGGGCGAGCGCCGTGCCCATTCATGCCTGCCCCTTGCGGAAGGCCCGCATGCGCCGGTTCGCTTCGGCCCCGCGTTTGAGCGCTGCCTCCAGCGGCAGGTCCGCGACCTCGTGGAAGAGCTGCTTGGTGAGCGCCATCGCGGGGCGAGGCACCGCGGCGAGCTTCGCCGCGAGCGCGAGCGTCTTATCCATCAAACTGACTCCGGGTACCACGCGGTTGACCAGGCCGAGCGCGAGCGCGCGTTCGGCGTCGATCGGCTCGCCGAGCGCGAGCAGCTCGAAGGTCGCCTTGCGTCCTGCCTGGCGCGCGAGGTTCGCCATCGCGATCGCCGCGACGATGCCGTGGTGCGTCTCCGGGTAGCCGAGCGTCGCGCCTTCGGCCATCAGCGCGAGGTCGCCCGCGATCGCGAGCCCCGCGCCGCCTCCCATCGCGGCGCCGTTGATCGCCGTGACCACGGGCTTCGCCATCTTCGAGAACGCGAGGTGCAGCTGCATCGTGAGCTCGGCGCGCGCGTCCACCCGGTCCTGATGCTCGGGCGTGAGGTCCTTGAACTCCGCGAGATCCGCGCCGGCGCAGAATGCCTGCCCGGCGCCGGTAAGCACCACGCAGCCCACGGCCTCGTCCGCGTCGGCTGCGCGCAGCGCGTCGAGCAGCGCCTGCGTGAGCTCGGTGTTGAGCGCGTTGCGCTTCTCCGGGCGGTTCATGGTCAGCACGCGCACCGCCCCGCGATCCTCGACCCGCAAAACGGGGTCAGGCCACGTTTTCTCCGGTCCGGAAGCGGTGCTCTGACCCTGCTTCTTCACAGCGCGGCAAGCCTCCGCCTCGCCTCCTCCAGCTCCGCCACGAGGCGCTGCATGACCTCGGCGGCGGGCAGGATCTCCTCGACCAGCCCGGCCGACTGCCCGGCCTCGAGCTTGCCCCACTCGACGTCGCCGTCGAGCGCCGCCTGCCTCAGGCTCGCGCCATCGAAGATGGCCTGCAGCGTCTCGCGCGCAGCGCCCGCGCGCTCCGCCGCCTCGAACTTCGCCGAGAAGGCGTTCTTCAGCTGCCGGATCGGGTGGTGGCCGCGCGACACGATGGTCGAGCCGTCCACGTCCGCGGCGAGCACCGCGCGCTTGTAGTTCTCGTGCACGCTCGCCTCGGGCGTGGCGATGAAGCGCGTGCCGAGCTGCACCGCGTCCGCCCCGAGCGCGAGCATCGCCGCGATGCCGGCGCCGTCCGCGATGCCGCCGCTCGCCACGACCGGGAGCTGCGTCGCCCGCACGATCCGCCTCACGAGGACGAGCGTGCCGACTTCCGAGGGCGGCGGGTGGCCGCCGGCTTCCGCGCCGTCCACGACGAGCGCGTCCACGCCCGCGGCTTCGGCCTTGCGCGCGTGCTCCACCGACGCCACCACGTGGAGCCACTTCGTGCCGATGGCGCGAAAGCGCGCCAGGTGCTCGCGCGGCCCGCCCTGCGAGGCGACCATCACCGGGACGCGCGCCTCGTAGGCGATGTCGAGCAGTTCGCGAGCCCGCGGGTTGGTGAGCGGGATGTTGACGCCCCAGGGCCTGGCCGTGCCCGCCCTGATCTCGGCGAGCGCGCGCGCGAAGTCCGGCGTGCGCATCGGGCCGCCGGCGATGACGCCCATGCCGCCCGCGTTCGACACCGCGACCACGAGCGCCGAACTGGACGAGGCCCAGCTCATCGCGGCCTGGAAGATCGGGTGCTCGATGCCGAGCAGCGCCGTGATGCGCGTCCTCACGCCCGCCTGCCCTCCTCCCGGATGAAGCGCCGCGCCTCCTCGGCGAGCTTGGCGAGCGCGCGCTCGACGCAGGCGCGCTCGCGCGCGCTCAAGGCGCCGAGGAAGGCGTCGTTGCGCTCGGCCGCGGCGCGGATCAGCCCTGCGTAGAGCCGCTCGCCCGTACGCGTGAGCGCGAGGCGCACGCCGCGCGCGTCCGCCCCGTCGATCGCGCGCGACACGAGGCGCCGCGCGACGAGGCCGGAGACCACGCGGCTCATCTGGCTCTTGTCGATGCCGGCCGCGCGGGAAAGCTCGTTCAGCGACAGCGCCTCGCGCGATCCCCCGAGCAGCGCCACCGTGCGCCACTCCCAGAGGCTGACGCCGAACTCGCGCCGGTAGCGCAGCTCGGCGCCGCGCGAGAGCAGGTTCGCCACCACGTGCAGGCGGTAGGAGAGCAGCTCGCGAATCGTGGGCGTCGTGCGCTGCAGCATCAGTCCTCGAGGAACGGAGTTTCGTTCTCTCCCCTGAGGCGGATATCGAAGCGGTAGCGGCCGGGGCCGTCGGGCTGCGCCAAGAGCAGCGCACGCCTCGCTTCCGGCACCGCCGCGAGCACCGGGTCGGCGGCGTCGCTGAAGAACATCGTGGTGGAGAGGATGCGCATCAGGCCGGAGTACATCAGCATGAAATTGACGTGCGGGGCGCGGCCCCGCGGCGCGCCCGGCCGAAGGGTGCGGAACGCATAGCGGCCGTCGGTCCCCGTCGCCGCGCGGCCCCAGCCGAGAAAGCCGGGGTCGGCTTCGCGGTGCCGGCGATCGGCGGGATGACGATAGATGCCCGCCGCATCCGCCTGCCAGATCTCGAGCACGAGGTTGTGCACCGGCGCGCCGTCCTCCTGCGTCACGCGGCCGTGGATCTCGATCGGCTCGCCGCGCGCGCCCGTCGCAAGGTCGCTCGCGCCCGCGTCGGCGTAATGCGGCGGGAAGAACGGCCCGAGCGTCGCTTCGGGGGTGCGAATCATGGCTGCGCAGGCGTCGCGCGGCAACCGCGCAGGACGATCGCGTGCTCGTAGACGAGGGCATCGTAGGGCTCCGCCGCGGGCGGCACGAAGCGCGCGACGCAGCGCTCGCGCGCCGCCGCGTCCGGAATGGCGTTCAGGATGCGGTCCTGCGCGTTGAGCGGCTCGCCCGGGAAGTACATCTGCGTGACGAGGCGCGAAAGCCAGATCCTGCCGAACACCGAGAAGTGCACGTGCGGCGGCCGCCACCAGCCGTCGCGCGTCGGCACCGGGTACGCGCCCGGCTTCACGGTGTGCAGCTCGATCGCCCCCGACGCGTCCGTGGTCAGGCGCGCGTCGCCGCGGAAGTTCGCATCGAGCGGCGCGTGCTCGTCGTCCTCCGGATGCGCATAGCGGCCCGCGGCGTTGGCGTGCCAGACCTCGAACATCGCACCCCCGACCGGCGCACCGTCCTCGTCCAGGACGCGCACCCGCAGGTGGATCCGCTGCCCGATCGCGCGCCGCTCCCCGCTTCCGGCGAGCTCGCCGCCGTGCAGCGCGAGCCGCCGCGCGAGATCGAGCGGCCCGGTGCGCTCCGAGAGCGTCGGCGCGCGCCTCACCAGCGGCTGCGCGGGCGTGCGCTGCCGGGTCTGCGGGTAGCCCGCGACGAGCCGCGCCGGCTGGCTCGGATCCATCGTTGACAGCCTAGCGGCGCTAGTTGACAATGTCAACGAATATGGCGGACCCGGCCGGCGTCGTCCTCTGCGAGTGCTTCGCACGCGACGGCCTGCAGCACGAGCCGGGGTTCGTGCCGACGGCGACCAAGCGCGCGCTGGTCGAGCGCTTCGCCGCGCTCGGCTTCGCGCGCGTCGAGACCACCTCCTACTCCAACCCGGCCGTGGTGCCGCAGTTCGCGGACGCCACCGAGCTCCTCAGGTCGCTGCCGCGCCGGCAGGGCACGCGCTACAAGGCGACCTGCGCCAACCCGAAGGCGGTGAGCCGTGCGCTCGCCGACGCCGAGGCCGGCTTCGGGGTGGACGAGGTGAGCCTGCTCGTCTCGGCCACCGAGTCGCACACGCAGAAAAATCTCAAGCGCACGCGCGCGGAGCAATGGGCGAACGTGGAGCAGATGGTGCGGCTCGCCGGCGGGCGCTTCCGCCTCGTCGGCGTCGTCTCGGTCGCCTTGGGCTGCCCGTTCGAGGGGCGCGTGGACCCGGGCGCGGTGATCGAGGACGTGGCGCGGTTCGTGGGCCTCGGCGTGGAGCACGTGGCGCTCGGCGACACCACCGGCATGGCGACCCCGGGCGCCGTGAAGGCGCTCGTCGCGAGGCTCCCCGCGAAAGCGGTTCCCATCGCCCACTTCCACGACTCGCGCGGCACGGGGCTGGTGAACTGCGTCGCGGCGCTGGAGGCGGGCGTGCGGCATTTCGACTCCTCGTTCGGCGGCGTGGGCGGGCATCCCGCGAAGCTGAAGTACGGGGGCGGCCACACCGGCAACGTCTGCACCGAGGACCTGGTGAACCTCTTCGAGTCCATGGGCGTGACGACCGGCATCGATCTGGACGGGCTGCTCGGGACCGCCGCATACTGCGAGCAGGTGCTCGGCCGCGAGCTGCACGGCCGCGTGACACGGAGCGGACTCAACCCACTGCGATGAAGCCTCCCTTCAGAGCCGACCAGGTCGGCAGCCTGCTGCGGCCTGCGGAGCTCGCCGAAGCCCGCAGGACGCTCAAAGGCCCTGCCCTGAGAGAGATCGAAGACCGCTGCATCCGGGAAGCGGTGCGCAGGCAGGAGGCCATCGGCCTGCAATCCGTCACCGACGGCGAGATGCGCCGCGACTGGTGGCACCTCGACTTCCTCGCACAGCTCGAGGGCGTCACCCTCACCGCCAACCCGGGGCCGAAGTTCGGCGGCACCGAGGAGCAGCCGCCGATCCCCTCGGTCACCGGCAGGATCGGCTGCACGCGGCCCATCATGGCGGACCATTTCGCATTCCTGAAGTCGGTGACCGCGCGCACCGCCAAGTTCACCATCCCCTCGCCCTCGATGCTGCACCTGCGCGGCGGCCGCGCCTCGGTCTCGAAGCAGGTCTATCCCGATATCGCCGAGTTCTGGGCCGATGTCGCCGCCGCCTACCGCAGTGCGATCGGCCACCTCGCCCGAGCGGGCTGCACCTACCTGCAGCTCGACGACGTGAGCTTCGCCTACCTGTGCGATCCGAAGATCCAGGAGAACTGCCGCCGCAACGGCGACGACCCCGGGCGGCTCCCGCGCCGCTACGCGGACACGATCAGCGCTTCGCTGAAGGGTCGCCCGGCGGGCATGACGGTGACCATGCACACCTGCCGCGGCAACTTCAAGAGCGCCTGGGTCGCCTCGGGCGGCTACGAGCCGGTCGCGGAGGCGATGTTCTCCGCGGCGGTGGACGGCTTCTTCATGGAGTTCGACTCCGAGCGCGCCGGCACCTTCGAGCCGCTGCGCTACCTGCCGAAGGGGAAGAAGGTGGTGCTGGGACTCGTCACCACCAAAGTGGGGGAGCTGGAAGACAAGGACACGCTCAAGCGCCGCATCGAGGCGGCGGCGAAGTTCGTGCCGCTCGAGGACCTGTGCCTTTCGCCGCAGTGCGGCTTCTCCAGCACGCACCACGGCAACGCGCTCTCGATCGGGGAGCAGTGGCGCAAGCTCGAGCGCATCGTGGAAGTGGCGCGCGAAGTCTGGGGCTGATCTGGCCGCGCCCGTTTGCGTAGCGCACGCGCACGTACACTCGATCCGCCTCGCCTCGGGGGCGGAGGCGCTGGTGGCGCGCGTGCTCGATGCCGCGGGGACCGCGGGGTACGGGTTCAGTCTCGGCATGCAGCCGGCGGCAGCCCGCGAGATGGCCGCGTGGGACCTGCATGCGCGCGTACGGCGTGCGCCGCTTCACGCCCTCCTGGGAAGCAACGGCGAGGCCGTGCCGCTCGTGCGCGACGAACTGCCCGCGCTCCAGCCCGACTGGGAGTCGCTGCGCCGCGCGCTACTCGAGGAGAAGCACCCGCTGCTGCGCATCGACCCCTTCGCCTGGGAATCGCTCGAGCGGGTGCTGTCGATCCGCGCCGCGGCGGCACACCTCGGAACGCCGCTCGCCCTGCTCGCGCCTCACGGCCATCCCTGGGAGATCGCGTGGTGCGCGGTCCTCGCGGGCGCCGGCTCGACGATCATCCTGCGCAACGACCCGCCCGCGGCTTCGGCCCCGCGCGCTGCGGGGGGCGGAACCGGAATCGACTGGTCTAGCGAGCCGGCCTTCGCTTCGCTGCGCTGGGCTTCTCCGGCATGAGCACGAAGTCGTAGCGCACGCGCGAGACGCCGTCCGCGCCTTTGCTGAAGTCGACGACCAGCTCGGGCTTGACACCGAACACGGCGTCCGAGTCGAGGTACCTGCCGCCTTTCACGAACAGGTGCGTGACGAGCGGCTTGCAGCCGGGCGCGGTGATCCAGAAGTGCAGGTGCGGCGGGCGCATCGGGTGGCGGCCGGTCGCCGTGAGCATCCGCCCCACCGGGCCGTCGTGCGGCACCGGGTAGAACTCCGGCCGCACGCAGCGGAAGCGGAAGCGCCCCTGCGCATCGGCGCGGAAGATGCCGCGCAGGTTCATCGCCTCGCCCTTCTGCGAATCGTAGAAGCCGTCCGCGCCCGCCTCCCAGACGTCGAGCTTCGCCGCCGCGACGGGCTTCCCCGCGGTGTCGCGCACGGTGCCGCTCACCTCGCAGGGCTGCCCGTCGGCCGGGCTCTTCGCGATGTTGGACCCGAGCGGGTACTCGGGCGCGCGCTCGCGGTGGAAAGGGCCGAGCACGGTGGACTGCGTGGCGCCGCCCGCGGCCCTGTAGTTGATCGCATCGACCAGCATCGAGACGCCGAGCGTGTCCGACATCAGGATCCACTCCTGGCGCTTGTCGTCGCACCACTGCCCGGTCTCGGTGAGGAACTGGATCGCCCGGAACCATTCCTCCTGCGTGGGCTTCACCTCGCGCACGAAGGCATGCGCGTGCCGGATGAAGGCCGTCATCACCTGCTTGAGGCGCGGATCGGGCGTCTTGCGGATGCGCTGCAGCACCTCTGCGGTCAGGTTCTTCTCGCTGAACTTGCGGATCGGCATGGCTCCTCCTCTCGCGGCGAGGCAATGCTAACATCGCCACCCGGGGAGGAAACGCCATGCTTCGCACCGCACTGCTCGCTGTCCTGCTCGCCCTTTCCGGCGCTGCCGCCGCGCAGGAGCGCACCGTCAAGATCATCCTCGGCTTCCCGGCGGGTGCCACCAGCGACATCCTGACGCGCCTGGTCGCGGATCACATGCGCGGAACGCTGGGCCACGCGGTGATCGTGGAGAACAAGGCCGGCGCCGGCGGGCGCATCGCCAACGAGACCGTGAAGGCGGCGGCGCCCGACGGCGCGACGCTCCTCATGACGCCGGTCGCGACGATGTCGATCTTCCCGCACTCCTTCGGCAACCTGCGCTACGACCCGTTCAGGGACTTCGCGCCGCTCACCCACCTCTCGGACTTCCAGCTCTCGCTCGGCGTCTCTACCAAGATCCCGGCGAAGACGCTCGCCGAGTACGTCGCGCTCGTGAAGCAGGACGCGAAGAACGGCTTCTACGCCTCGGCGGCCGCGGGCAGCATCCCGCACTTCCTCGGTGTCATGTTCGCGCGCACCGCCGGCATCGAGCTCACGCACGTGCCCTACAGGGGCACCGCCAACGTGCTGCAGGCGCTCGCCGCGGGCGAGATCGCCGCCGCGACCACGCTCGCCGCCGACATCGGCACGCTGGTGCGCGGCGGCCGCGCGCGGCTGCTCGCGGTTTCGGGTGCGGCTCGCGACCCGGCGTTCCCCGACGTGCCCACCTTCAGGGAGCAGGGCTACGACATGGAAGGCACCGGCTGGTACGGCCTGTTTGCGCCTGCCGGTACGCCGAAAGCGGAGATCGACCGGCTGTCCTCGGCCGCGATCGCGGCGATCAAGGACCCGGCCGTGGGCAAGCGCATGATCGATATCGGCCTGCAGCCGACCGGCCACGGTCCGGCGGAGCTCGCGCGCATCATGAAGGCCGACCACGACAAATGGGGACCGGTGATCAGGGCCTCGGGATTCAAGCCGGGGCAGTGAACGTCCTTTTCGCTTCGAAGAAGGAACAGCCCGAGTTCTGGCTTCCCCTGCTCGAGAAGGCGCTCCCCCGCGACCGCTTCTTCGCCTGGCCCGACGTCAACGGTGGCGACATCGACGTCGCCCTGATTGCGACGCACCCCGAAGGCACGTTCGAGAAGCTGCCGCGGCTGAGCTTCGTACAGTCGATGTGGATGGGCGTGGACAACATCATCGCCGATCCGTCCTATCCGCGCCACGTACCGCTCGCCCGCCTCATCGATCCCGGCATGGTGAACGCGATGGGCGAGATGGTGGCCGCGCAGGTGCTCGACTGGCACCGCCACCTCTATTGCTACCGCGAGTTTCAGCGCACGAAGACCTGGAAGATGCGCCGCCAGTACCTGCCCTCCGACCGGACCGTGGGGATCCTCGGGCTGGGCGAGCTCGGCGGCACCGTGGCGGCGCGCCTTCGCGGCATGGGCTTCAACGTCGCGGGCTGGAGCCGCAGGCCCAGGGGCCTCGACGGCGTACGCTGCTCTACCGACCTCGATGAGGTGCTCTGCGCGAGCGACGCGGTGGTATGCCTGCTGCCCCTCACCGCGCAGACGCGCGGGATCCTGAACCGCGAGCGGATGCAGAAGATCCGCAAGGAGGGTTGCGTCATCAACGTCGCGCGCGGCGGGCACCTCGTGGCGCCGGACCTCCTCGCGCTGCTCGACGCGGGGCATCTGGCGCACGCCTACCTCGACGTGTTCGAGGTCGAGCCGCTGCCGCCCGAGAGCCCGCTCTGGACCCATCCCGGGATCAGCGTCACGCCCCACATTGCCGCGCTCACCGAGCCGCGGACTTCCGTCGCCAAGATCGCGCAGAACCTCGAGCGGCTGCGCCGCGGCGAGCGGCCGGGCAACCTGGTGGATTTCGCCGCCGGCTACTGAGCCGTGGCGAGGATCGCGGCGGCGGCGTCCGCCAGCACCTCGCAGCCGAGCACGATGTCCTCGTCCCGGCTGTCCTCGGCGAAGTCGTGGCTGACGCCGCCGATCGAGGGGATGAAGAGCATCGCGCAAGGCAGCCGCGCCGACAGGATGCCCGCGTCGTGGAACGCCCCGCTCGGCATGCGCTGCCAACTCCCCGGCGCGTGCCGCTCGGCCGCCGCTTCGAGGTGCACCCGCAGCCCTGCATCCATGCGCGTAGGCGCGATCGGCGCACGCGCGCGCACCGCCTCGATGCGGACGCCGCCGCGGGCGTTGACCTCGGCGACCAGACGCGCCACGATCGCCTCGAAGCCATCGAGCGGCGCTTGCGAAGCGTCGCGGAACTGCAGGTCGAGCTCGGCGTACCCGGGCACGATCGAGGTGGCGTTGGGCTCGATGCGCACCCGCCCCATGGTCCAGACGCTGCGCTCGGCCGCCGCCGCGGGGAACTCCCGGTTGATGCGGTACGCCAGCTCGTAGAGCGCGGCCGAGGCGTCGCGCCGGCTCGCCATCATGGTGGTGCCGGCGTGGTTCTGCTGTCCCCGGAAGACGAAGCGGAAGCCGCGCAGGCCCACGATGTCGGTGACCACGCCGATCCTGCGGCCCGCCTGCTCGAGGTGCGGGCCCTGCTCGATGTGCGCCTCCACGAAGCCGGCGTAGCGCCCGGGGTCCAGGCGCAGGCGCGGCGCATCCGCGAGGCCGGCCCCGCGCAGGGCATCCGCAAGCGCCACGCCATCGGAATCCTTCGCGCCCTGCTCCATTTCCGGGCTGAGCGCGCCGATCAGCGAGCGGCTGCCGAGGCAGCCCAGGAAACGCGACTCCTCGTCCTGGAACGATACCGCATCCACGGCGAGCCCCTCCAGAGCGCGCACGACTTCGAGCGCGTAGATCACGCCCAGCGCGCCGTCCAGCCAGCCGCCGGTGGGCTGGGTGTCGGAGTGCGAGCCGAGGAGCAGCGCGCGGCCCGGGTTGCGCGAGCGGCCGAAGACGTTGCCGGCGCCGTCGATCGTCGCCTCCAGCCCCGCCTCCTCGAAGCGCGTCTTCAGCCAGCGCCGCGCCTGCATGTCGGCGGCACTGAAGGCGGGCCGCACCACGCCGCGCCCCTGCGCGCCGATGCCGCGCAGCGCGCGCAGGTCGGAGAGCAGCCGCCCGGCGTCGATCCTCTGCACCCTAGCCGGTGCGGCCGGCGGGCTCCTGCTTCACCACCTTGCGCATGGTGTGGCGGCGATTGCGCGTATGGGGGCGCACCTCCGTCGGCCAGCGCCCGAGCTCGACCGCCGCGGCCCACGCGGGGCTCGTCACCACGTCGATGTCGGTGAGCTCGTACACGGCGCTGTACTTGGGCTCGCCCTCGACCACGATGCTCTTGCGCTGCCCGCCGATGCTCATCTCCAGCGGCGCAAGGGTGCTGCGCGTCACCGCCAGCACCCCGGGGACCTTGAGCAGGAACGGGATGTGCTCGGTGTCGTAGACCTCGTTGAACAGGGCTTCCTTCTCGGGATCGACATCCATGCTGGCAGTGAACAGGTAGCGTGTCTCGGGGCGCATGACTTCTCCGTGGGCGTAGGTCAGCCCCCGTAGTCTAGCTTCGGATACCAGTCGGCGCCCCGGCCCTCGGGCGTGAAGTCGAGCAGGTTCCAGAGCGGCCAGATCATGTCGACGTGGCGGTCGTTCTGGCCCCTCTCGGCCCTGGCAAAAAGCAGCTCGGCGCCGTAGCAGTGCCGGATCGCCCCCTTGCGGCGCACGAACACGTTGAGCATCGGCCATTGCGCGCCGTCCGGCCCCTCGCCATGGTAGTCCCGGTTATAGGTGTTCTTCGCCGACGAAAGCAGCCGCAAGCCGGTCCAGCCCCGCGTCCGCGCATGCGCGCGGATGCGCTCGAGAGGAGACTTCGCGATCACCACCAGATTGGTCCGCTGCACGATGTGCCGCGCGTTGCCGTCCAGCCCGTCGAGCATCGAGGTGCACATCGGGCAGGCCTTCGCCATGCCCGGCCCGTACATGAAGCTGTAGGCGACCAGCGAGTCGCCGCGCTCGAAGAGCTGCGAGAGCCGGACCGGGCCGCGCTCGCCGTCGAAGACGTAGTCCTCCGGCACCGCGCCTCCCGCCGGAAGCTTGCGGCGCATCGCCGCGACCGCCTCGACCTGACGTCGAAGCGCCACCTCGGCCCGCAGCAGACGGTCGCGCGCCGCGCGGTAGCGCGGCTTCTCGTTCGGAAAGCGCTTGCCGTGCAATCCCATGTCAGCCTCTCTTCGCCGGCAGCCCAGCGACGTATTTTTCGGCGAGCGCGATCCAGCTCCGGAGCGCGCGCGCCTGGCACGCCGCCGGATCGACCCAGACGAAGCCTTCGAAGCGGCGGCCGTTCAGCGTCATCGCGCTCGCGCCCTTGCGCGCGAGCGCCTTGCGGTCCTGCGATCTTCCGACGCGGAACATGAAGCCGGGGCCGCCGCTGCCGCACAGCATGTTGCCGTGGAGCAGGAAGCAGACCCCGCCGAACATGCGCTTCTCGGTGATCGCACGCCGGCCTTTCAGCACCGCCCGGAGCCGCCCGGCGAGCGCCTGCGCGTCGTGGTCCTTCGCCCAGCGGCTCACTGCGGCTGCGTCTCCTTCCAGCTCGGCCGTTCCTTCACCGCGGCATGGGCGCGCGAGAGCTTCGGCAGGCGCCCGAGGATCGCCTTGGATTCGGGGAACATCTCGAGGTAGCCGACGATCGGCGCGAGCAGGAAGTCGGCCATCGTGGGCTGCTGGCCGGCGAGGAACGGCCGCGCGTAGCCCGCCTCGAAGACGGCGAGCTGGTCGGTGAGCTCCGCCACCGCCGGGCCGATCACCGAGCGGTCGGGCTTGCCGTCCGCCCCCTTCGGGAACACGTACTGCAGCACGTAGCGCCGCACCGCCACGTCGTAGAAGTAGCTGTTGACCGCGCTCACCCACTGCTCGCCGAGGGCGCGGTCGCGGATGTTCTGCGGCAGCAGGCTCGGCCCCGGAAACGCCTCCTCGAGGTAGCGCAGGATCGCGCTGGACTCGAACAGGCGCACCTCGCCGTCCCTGAACGCCGGGATGCGGCCGAAGGGATGGAGCGCGAGAATCTCGGGCGTGCGCGGCGCGCACTGCTGCATCGCGTACTTGATGCCCTTCTCGGCGAGCCCGATGCGCACGCTGCGCGTGTAGGTGCTGCGCGCGTCGCCGAGCAGCGTGACGCTCGCCGCCGTGCCGCGCGCATCGAGCGCGTCCGCCAGGCGGTTGAGGCAGGAGCCCCAGCCTTCCTGGTGCGAGTCGCACATGACCTGATCCGGGAATCCGGAATGCGTCATGCGCACCTCGGTGCCACCCTCGCGCTCGGCGAAAGTCACCGTGATCAGGGTCTCGATGTTCGGCATCCCCTCGCCCACCCACTGCCAGGTGTAGACGAGGCGCTCGGGACGCACGATCTCGCGATAGCTCGCCCGAGCGCGGAACGTGTCGCCGTCGCGCGCGCGCATCGCGAGGCGAAAGCCCCCGCCGACGCGCGCGTCGAGCGCGAGCTCCGGGATGGTCATGCCGCGCGGGCACATCCAGGCGCGCATCGCCTGCTCGGTGACGAAGGCGTCGAACACCTTCTCGCGCGGGGCGCGGATATGGCGGTTGAGGGTCAGCTCGAACGTCGCTGCGCGGTTCATGATGCTTCCTCCTTCTCCAGGTATTCGGCGAGGCGCTCGAGGCTCTCGTCCCAGTACTTGCGGTAGCGCTCCAGCCAGCCGTGCGCCTCGCGCAACGGGCGGCCCTTGATCCGGCACAGCCGCCACTGCGCGTCCACCTCGCGCTCGATCAGGCCCGCGCCGGCGAGCACCTTGAGGTGGCGCGAAACCGCGGGCAGCGAGATGTCGAAGGGCCTCGCGAGGTCGCCGACCGTCGCTTCGCCCTTCGCCAGGCGCGCGAGGATCGCGCGCCGGGTCGGGTCGGCGAGGGCGGCGAACGTCGTCGAAAGCTGGTCCACTACGCTCTTATTTAACATATCCGTTAAATACGAGTCAAGTGAAATCGGGGTCTGACCCCGATTCCTCCGCGAATGGTATGCCAACGCCCCGGCGCCGGCCGCTACTGCCCGGGCGGGGTCCTGCGCGCCTCGGCGACCAGCGCCTCGACGCCGCGGCCAGTGAGCGTCTTCAGGAACGCGACCAGCGCGGCGCGTTCCGCGGCGCTCAATCCGAGCGCATAGAGGAACGCGCTCTTGCCCGGATTGTCGATCCCGCCGCTGTCGTAGAACTCGATCACCGCCTCCAGCGTCGCGAGCGATCCGTCGTGCATGTACGGCGCGGTGAGCGCGACGTTGCGCAGGCTCGGCGTCCGGTAGGCCCAGCGGTCCTTCGGGTCGAGCGTGATCTCGAAGCGCCCCGCGTCCATCGGCGGCGGCTCGGAGAAAGATTCCACGGCCCGCCGCCCGAGCTCGGCGAAGACGCCGGGCACGAGCTCCACGCGCGTGCGCTCGGGCGCGGCGAACGCCCGCCGCCAGCCGATCCCGGTGTTGTGGAACTCGTGGTCGGTGAAGAGCGCGTCGCGGCTGCCGATGCGGTGGCAGACGTCGCACCTTGCCTTGCCCGTGAACAGCTCGAAGCCGCGCTGCTCGAGGGCATCGAGCGCGGAGCTTTCGCCTGCATAGCGCCAGCGGTCGAAGCGCGAGTCCCCGGCGACGAGCATCCGCTCGTAGGAGGCGATCGCGGCGCCGATGCGCTGCGCGGACGCGCTCGCGCCGTCGAACGCAGCCGCGAACAGGGCGTCGTAGTCGTGCAGGCCGCGGATGCGCTCGACGACCGCCCCGATCGAGGCGTTGCCCATCTCGTTCGCGGCGAGCAGCGGCGCCCAGATCTGGTTCTCGAGCGAGCTCTCGCGCCCGTCGTGGAACAACGGCTTCTGCCAGCCGACGTTCAGCAACGTCGGTGCGTTGCGCCGCACGCTGCGGCCTTCGATCCCCACGGGCGTCGCAAGCTCGTGCGCCGTGAACCCCTGCTCGGGCACGTGGCACATGGCGCAGGACATGGTGCCATTGGGCGACAACCGCCGGTCGAAGAACAGCTTGCGGCCGAGCGCGATCTTGGCCTGCGTGAGCGGATTGTCCGCCGGCACGTCGAGCCTTGGCAGGCCGAGCGCGGCAGGCTCCGGCACGGCGGCGTCGCGTGTGCAGCCGGCCAGCGCCGCGAACAGCGGCACGAGCATTGCGATCAGCGGCGCGCGTCCTCCTCCATGACCAGGGTGCGGATGTCGTTGAGCATCGCCTCCGGATGGAGGAACGCGGTGGAGTAGATCTCCCGCACCCGGCCTTCCCGGTCGATGAGGAAGAGCTTGAGCATGTGGCTGATGGTCCGCGTAGGCCGGCCCCGCGAGTCGCGCTCCACCTCGATCTCCTGGCCGAAGCCCTCGAGGATCGGCGCCAGCTCGCGCATCGAGCGCGTGGTGAGAAAGTGCCACGGCAGCGCTCCGCCGGTGCGCGCGTGGGGGCCCCCGTAGGCGCGCATCGACTCGTGCGTGTCGTTGAGCGGATCGAACGACAGGCTCACGAACTGCGCGCGACCGTGCAGGCGCTGGTCGGCCAGGACGCGCCGCTTGATGTCCACCCCGGTCTCGTAGGCGAAGGCGCAGCCGGTCGGCTCGGTGCAGTAGGTGTAGACGAGCGACAGCAGCGTGACCCGGCCGCGCGTGTAGCGCGCGAGGCGTTGCGGCCTGCCGTCGTGCCCGATGACCTCGCCGTCGGGCGCCCGCTGGATCACGTGCAGCGCGTAGCTGCCCGCCGGCGGCGGCACGTAATCCATCTCCGGTCGTACCGCGGCCGGGCGGTGCTCGGCGCGGTGGGCGAGCACCGCGCCCGCGGTCAGGGCGAGCGCAGCAAGGACGGCCGCGCTACGTCTTCTTGCCCTTGGCACTGAACTTCATGTGGTGGGCGCGGCCGAGCTTCTCCTTCGTGAAGTCGATCCGCCACTGCTCCTTCAGCTCCTTGCCGTCCCAGCTGTAGAGCGCCAGGAACTGCTCGTTGTCCTCGCCCTTCTTGTCCCAGTTGGCGAGCAGCGAGCTGGTGATGTATACGCGCTTGCCGTCCCAGCTCTGCGAGATCATGTTGACCTGCTTGCCGGTCTTCTTCGTATAGATCTCCTTCGGCGCCTCCGGGTTCGAGAGGTCGAAGTAGCGCGTCAGGCCGTCCATGAAGGTGTTGACCCAGAGGCCCCTGCCGTCCGCGCTGATCGAGATGTCCACCGGCAGCGGGATCTTCGACGGATCGCCGATCGTCGCCACGTCCTTCGCCTGCCAGCCTCCCTTGCCGTCGGGCTTGATGAGCCAGATCTTGGAGGTCAGGGCCGTCGCCGTCACCGCCCAGTTGTCCTTCGGGTTGAGCGACCAGCGGATCTCGAGCGGCGAGCCCGGAACGCTGAAGATCTGCTTCGGCTTCATCGCCTTCAGATCCCAGGCGGCCATGGTGCCACCGAAGCGCTTCATCGCCTCGGCGTCCTTCACCAGCTTGCCCATGTCCATCATGTAGTTGTTCCAGCCCGCGAAGCTGGAGGTGAGCAGCACGTTCTTGCGCGGGTTGATCGCGAGGTCGTAGCCGTAGCCGTCGCCCTTGACGCCGCCCAGCTCGCCCGTCGGCATGTCGTACCTGGCGACGAACCTGCCCCGGTTGTTGTACACCGCGATGCCGGTCACGCCGCCGTGATCCTTGCTGTTCGAGAGCGCCTGCACGAGCATCCGGCCGGGGAGCGCGTAGAAGGTATGCGGGCCGACGAATCCCGTCTTCTTCGGCAGATCGGCGATCGTGCGCACCAGCCTCGGCTTCGCCGGATTGGAGCCGACGTCGAAGACGTGGATCCTGGAGTCGTCCAGCCCGCCCGCCCACAGATGCTTGCGGTCGTCGGTGAAGCCCATGTGGTGGGCCTCGCCGCGACCCCCGACCGAGAGCGTGTGCACGACCTTGCCGTAGCGCTTCGACCTCGGATTGACGTCTACGGTCACCAGCTTGTCCGAGCCGTCGCCGAGGCCGTCCACGCCCAGGGTCCAGACGTGGACGTAGTCCTCCTGTCCCTTGATGAGGCGCGTCGTGTAAGGCGAATTGCAGGTCTCGTCGGCGAGCGCCGCGCCCGCGAACGCGATCGCGACCGCCGCTGCGACCATCAGCTTGCGAACGTCCTGTAGCGTGCCCATGCGCGCGCCCTCCTCCGGGTTGAACTGCCGCTAGTATATGCGCATGCACGACCTCGTCATTCGAAACGCCCTGCTGCTGGACGGCCTGGGCTCGCCGCCGCAGCATGGCGACCTCGCGATCGCGCACGGCAGCATCGCCGCGATCGGCCGCGACCTCGGCGCGGCGCAGGAAACGCTCGACGCCGAGGGCCGCGCGCTGATGCCCGGCATCATCGACAACCACACGCACTACGACGCGCAGCTCACCTGGGATCCGCTCGCCTCGCCCTCCCCCGCCCTGGGCGTCACCACGGTGATCATCGGCAACTGCGGCTTCACCATCGCGCCCTGCCGGCCGGCGGACCGCGAGCGCGTGATGCGCAACCTCACCCAGGTGGAGGGCATGTCGCTGGAGGTGCTGCGCGCGGGCATCCGCTGGGAGTTCCAGACGATCCCGCAGTACCTCGAGATGCTCGGGCGCGGCGGCCTGGGGCCGAACGTCGCCTGCTTCGCGGGCCACTCCTCGATCCGCACCTGGGTGATGGGCGAGGCCGCGGCGCAGCGCGTCGCGACCGACGGCGAGATCGCGCAGATGCGCGCGCTGGTGCTGGAGGCGCTCAGGGCCGGGGCGGTGGGCTTCTCCACCAGCACCTCGCCCGCGCACAACGGCGAAGGCGGCGCGCCGATGCCCTCGCGCCTCGCCGACGAGAAGGAGCTGCGCGCACTGGTCGGCGCACTGCGCGAGGCCGGGCGCGGCGCGTTCATGCTCACCAAGGGCGGACTGACGAAGATGACCTTCCTCGAGGACCTCGCCTCCGATTCGGGGCGTCCCGTGGTGGTGGCGGCGCTGCTGCACAACGCGACCAACCCCGGAGTGGTGTTCGAGGAGCTCGACGCCATCGAGGCCTCGCGCGCGCGCGGCCGCAGGATGGTCGGCGCGATCTCCTGCTGCCCCCTGAGCTTCGACTTCACGCTGCGCTCGCCCTATCCCGTAGAGGGGCTGGAGGCCTGGCAGCCGGCGCTCGGCCTGAAGGGCGAAGCGCTGAAGGCGAAGCTCGCGGCCGCGGCCTTTCGCCAGTCGGTGCGCGACGAGCTGGCGCGGCCCGCCGCCTTCCGCCTCTTCAACGGCGAGTGGGACAAGGTGCAGGTGGTGGAGACGCGCCGGCCCGAGCATGCGCGCTTCGAGCAGCGCGCGCTGGACGAGCTCGCGCGCGAGGCGGGGAAGGACCCGCTCGACTTCTGGCTCGACCTGGCGATCGCGGAGGACCTCGAGACGGTGTTCGTCGCGCTGACGCTCAACGCCGACGAAGCCGCGGTGGGCCGCATGCTCAGGCACCCGGCGAGCCTGGTGTCGCTCTCGGACGCCGGCGCGCACCTCACCTTCTTCGACGACGCCGGCTACGGCCTGCACCTGCTCGGGCACTGGGTGCGCGAGCGCGGCGTGCTTTCCCTCGAGGAAGCGGCGCGGCGCCTTACCTCCCATCCCGCGCAGGTTTTCGGCATCGCGCGGCGCGGCGCTCTCAAGCCCGGCCACCATGCCGACCTGCTGCTGTTCGATCCGGCGACGGTGGGCCGCGGGCCGAAGCTGCGCGTGCGCGACCTTCCCGCCGGGGGCGCGCGACTGACCACCCCCGCGCTCGGCGTGCACGGCGTCTGGGTGAACGGCGCGCGCGTCGCGGACGAGCGCGGCATGCGCACCGCCGAGCCGCTGGCTGGGCGCCTGTTGCGCGAATTCACCCCCTGAGCCGTCGCGGCGGCCCGACGGGGTGCGGCCCCGCAGTCATCGCATCTGCTTGATTTCACTCGTGCTCGCCGCCGGGCACGGCGCGTGCTTCCGCACGCTCTCCGATGTGGATGAGATCCAGCTTTAACTAGGAGAGCCATGATGCTGCAGAAGGACAGCTTTTTCCGCCGCCGCGACGAGCCCGCCTTGCGCCCGATGCCCCCTGCCTCCCCACCGAGCCGGGACGCCGCTCCCCCGCCGCCGCGCCCCGAGCCTGCGAAGCCCGCCGAGAGCGCGGAAGAGCGCAAGGAGGCGAAGCTGATCGTAGGCCCCGACATCAAGATGAAGGGCGTGGAGATCGCCGATTGCGACACGCTCGTGGTCGAGGGGCGCATCGAGGCGACGCTCGACTCGCGCGTGCTGCAGATCGCCGAGAAAGGCGTGTTCTGCGGCACCGTCGCGGTGGACAGCGCCGAGATCCACGGCCGGCTCGAGGGCGAGCTCACGGTGCGCAAGCACCTGCTCATCCACGGCACCGGCAAGGTCTCGGGCAAGGTCCGCTACGCGCGCATCAAGGTCGAGGAAGGCGCCGAGCTCGCGGGCGAGATCGGCGTGCTCGAGCGGCAGCCCGTGCCCGCCGCGCCGGCGCGCCGTCCGCCGCCCGGCGCGGCATAGAATCCTGCCCCGAGGAGGACTCGGGGCATGCTCTTTCCCACCACGCTCGTAGGCAGCTACCCGCAGCCCGACTGGCTCATCGACCGCGCGAAGCTCGCCGGCCGCTTTCCGCCGCGCGTGCGCGCGCGCGAACTCTGGCGCGTGCCGGAGCCGTGGCTCGCCGAGGCGCAGGACGACGCCACGCTGCTCGCCATCCGCGCGCAGGAGGCGGCGGGGCTGGACATCGTCACCGACGGCGAGATCCGGCGCGAGAGCTACTCCAACCGCTTCGCCACCGCGCTCGAGGGCGTGGACCTCGACCACCCGGGCACCGCGCTCGACCGCTCGGGGCACCCCAACCCGGTGCCGCGCATCGTAGGCAGGATCCGCCGCCGGCACCCCGTGGCGCTCGTGGACCTGAAGTTCCTCCGCCGGCACACCGAACGCAGGGTGAAGATGACGGTTCCCGGGCCGTTCACCATGCAGCAGCAGGCGCAGAACGACTTCTACCCGAGCGACGAGGCGGCGGCGCTCGACTACGCAGCGGCGGTCAACGAGGAGATCCGCGAGCTCTTCGCCGCGGGCGCCGACGTGGTGCAGATCGACGAGCCCTACATGCAGGCGCGGCCTGAGCAGGCGCGCCAGTTCGGGCTGAAGGCGCTCAACCGCGCGCTCGAGGGGGTGAAGGGCACGACCGCGGTGCACCTCTGCTTCGGCTACGCGGCGATCATCCACCAGCGCCCGAGCGGCTACTCGTTCCTTCCCGAGCTCGCGGGCTGCGCCTGCGACCAGGTCTCGATCGAGACGGCGCAATCGGGCCTCGACTGCGCCGTGCTGGCAAAGCTTCCGGGAAAGCGGATCATGGTCGGCTGCATCGACCTCAACGACATGACGGTCGAGACGCCCGAAGTGGTCGCGGCGCGCATCCGGCGCGCGCTCGCCTACGTGCCGAAGGAGAACGTGATCCTCGCCCCGGACTGCGGCATGAAGTACCTGCCGCGCGGCGTCGCCTTGGGCAAGATGCAGGCGATGGTCGCGGCGGCGCGGCTGCTACGGGCGGAGCTTGGCGGCTAGGAAGGCGATCGCGACCAGCACCACGGGCACCAGGAGCAGCGCGAGGTGGTCGGGCTCGGTGAGCAGGTGCAGCAGCTCGACGACGCCGTCGGGATGGTTCGGATGCGCGAACGCCGTGTCGGCGATCGCAATGAGAACTAACGCTGCGTGGCGCATAGCAGGCCCTCGGTCTCGATGAAGCGGATCACGGCGTCCAGGCCCTGCCCGGACTTGAGGTTGGTGAAGACGAAGGGCCGCACGCCGCGCATCTTCCTCGCGTCGCGCTCCATGACTTCCAGCGACGCCCCCACCAGCGGCGCGAGGTCGATCTTGTTGATCACCAGCAGGTCCGACTTGGTGATTCCGGGCCCGCCCTTCCTCGGGATCTTGTCGCCCGCCGCCACGTCGATCACGTAGAGCGTCAGGTCGGAGAGCTCCGGGCTGAAGGTCGCGGCGAGGTTGTCGCCGCCCGACTCGATGAAGATCACGTCGAGCTGCGGGAAGCGGCGGTCCAGGCGCGCCACCGCCTCGAGGTTGATCGAGGCGTCCTCGCGGATCGCGGTGTGCGGGCAGCCCCCGGTCTCCACGCCGATGATGCGCTCGGGAGCGAGCGCCTCGTGGCGCACCAGGAACTGCGCATCCTCCTCGGTATAGATGTCGTTGGTGACCACCGCGATGTCGAAGCGGCTGCGCAGCGCCTTGCACAACGCGAGCGTGAGCGCGGTCTTGCCCGAGCCCACCGGTCCCCCGATGCCCACGCGCAGCGTCATGAGCGGAACAGCCTCGAGTACTGCGTCTCGTGGCGCATCGAGGCGAGCGCGAGGCCCGGCGCGAAGTTGCCGAGCGCATCCTCCTCGAGCGCGAGCGCCGCAGCCACCACGGCGGGAAGCCTCGCGCCGAGCGCGAGCAGCATCTTCTGCCCCTCGGTCTGGCCCAGGGGCACCGTCTTCACCGCCGCCATGACCTGGCTCTCGAGCCAGGCCCAGAGATAGGCGGTGAGCGCCGCGCGCGGCTCGATTCCCCAGGCGCGCGCCGCCTGCGCGAACGCGGCCGGGAAGGCCGGCTCCTCCAGCTCCAGCGGCGCCACGCCGAGCTCCGGCAGCAGCCGATTCAGCGAGTAGCCCATCTGCACCGTCTCGGCGCGCAGCTCGGCGGTCTCGCGGCTGGCGAGGAACAGCGCGTTCCACTTCCGGACGCGGTCCGGCTCCTCGATCATGCGGGCGAGGATCGGCGCCTCCATGCGCCCCACCGGGTGCTCGAGCACCTCGCCGATCCAGCGCTCGGCCGCAGGCGCATCCTTCACCCACCCCGCCTCGATCGCCGCCTCCAGGCCCCCGGAGTAGCTGTAGGCGCCCACCGGCAGCGCCGGGCTCGCGAGCTGCAGCAGGCGCGCGAGACGCTCAATGCTTGTGGTCATGGCCGTGGTGCTCGTGGTCGTGGTCGTGCCCGCCGTATTCGTGGATCTTGCCGCCGTGCGAATGCGCCTCGCGGTAGGCGCCCGCCTCGGGCTCGAACGGCGCCTCGGCGTGCGTCACCTCGCCGCCGAGCTGCTTCACCATTTCCTCGAGAACGTGGTCGTGCGCCAGGCGCAGAAAGCCATCCCCGACCTGGACCGGGACATGCCGGTTGCCCAGGTGGTAGGCGATACGCGCCAGCTGCACGCGGTCCGCGCACTCGACGTGGAGCAGCTTCTCGGGCTCGGCCACGACCTCGATCACCCGTCCGTCGGAGGCGGTCACGAGGTCCCCGCCGCGCAGAACCTCGCCACGTGCCAGCATGAGCGCGACCTCTTCGCCGGACTCGAGCTTCGCACGCAGGCGGCTCTTCTGGCGGGCGTCGAACGGCAGCCGCAGGCGGCCCTTCACCTCCAGCTTGTAGGCGCCGCGCCGGATCTTAAGCTTCGACTTGATCTGCAGCATCAGAAAAGAAAGTATCTCTGGGCCATCGGCAGCACGCTGGCGGGCTCGCACACCAGCAGCTCGCCGTCGGCGCGCACCTCGTAGGTCTCGGGATCGACCTCGATCCTCGGCTGCCAGGCGTTGTGCAGCATGTCCTTCTTGCCGATGGCGCGCGTGTTCTTCACCGCCTCGAGCGGGCGCGCGAGCCCCAGCTCGCGCAGCGCCGGGTTTTCGAGCGCGGCCTGCGACACGAAGGTGACCGAGGTGCGCAGCGCCCGCCCGAAGGCGCCGAACATCGGCCGGTAGTGCACCGGCTGCGGCGTGGGGATCGAGGCGTTCGGGTCGCCCATGGCGGCCGCCGCGATCATGCCGCCCTTGAGGATGAGCGAGGGCTTGACGCCGAAGAAGGCCGGCTTCCAGAGCACCAGGTCGGCGAGCTTGCCCTCCTCCACCGAGCCGACCGCGTGGGCGATGCCGTGCGCGATCGCCGGGTTGATGGTGTACTTGGCGACGTAGCGCTTGACGCGCGCGTTGTCGTGCGCGGCCGGGTCCCCTTGCAGCGCGCCGCGCTGCAGCTTCATCTTGTGCGCGGTCTGCCAGGTGCGGATGATGACCTCGCCGACGCGCCCCATCGCCTGCGCGTCGGAGGCGATGATCGAGAACGCGCCCAGGTCGTGCAGGATGTCCTCGGCGGCGATGGTCTCCTTGCGGATGCGCGACTCGGCGAAGGCCACGTCCTCGGCGATCGACGCATCGAGGTGGTGGCACACCATCAGCATGTCGAGGTGCTCGGCGATGGTGTTCACCGTGTAGGGGCGCGTAGGGTTGGTCGAGGACGGAATCACGTTCGGCTCGCCGCACACGCGGATGATGTCGGGCGCATGGCCGCCGCCCGCGCCCTCGGTGTGATAGGCGTGGATGGTGCGGCCCCTGAAGGCGCCGATGGTGTTCTCCACGAACCCGGACTCGTTCAGCGTGTCGGTGTGGATCGCGACCTGCACGTCGAGCTCCTCGCCGACCGCGAGGCAGTTGTCGATCGCCGCCGGGGTCGTGCCCCAGTCCTCGTGCAGCTTCAGCCCCATCGCGCCGGCCTTCACCTGCTCGCGCAGCGGCTCGGGGAGCGAGGCGTTGCCCTTGCCGAGGAACCCCAGGTTCATCGGGAAGGCCTCGGCGGCCGCGAGCATCGAAAGGAGGTGCCAGGGCCCCGGGGTGCAGGTCGTCGCGCAGGTGCCGGTAGCGGGTCCCGTGCCGCCGCCGATCATGGTGGTGACGCCCGACATGAGCGCCTCCTCGATCTGCTGCGGGCAGATGAAGTGGATGTGGCAGTCGATGCCGCCCGCGGTGACGATCATGCCCTCGCCCGCGATCGCCTCGGTCCCGGCGCCGATCGGGATCGTGACCGCCGGCTGGACGTCCGGGTTGCCCGCCTTGCCGATCTTCCAGATGCGGCCGTTTTTCAGCCCGATGTCGGCCTTGACGATGCCCCAGTGGTCCACGATCAGCGCATTGGTGATCACGGTGTCGGCGACCTCCGCCGAGGCGCGCTGGCTCTGCCCCATGCCGTCGCGGATCACCTTGCCGCCGCCGAATTTCACCTCCTCGCCGTAGGTCGTGTAGTCCTTCTCGACCTGGATCCAGAGCCCGGTGTCGGCCAGGCGCACCCGGTCGCCCGTGGTCGGGCCGAACATCTCGGCGTAGGCCTGGCGCTCGATCTTCACTTGAGCCTCCCCATGACCTTGCCGGCGAAGCCGTAGACCCGGCGCGCGCCGGCGAGCGCGACCAGCTCGACCGTGCGCGCCTGCCCCGGCTCGAAGCGCACCGCGGTGCCCGCCGCGATGTTGAGGCGATGGCCGTAGGCCTTCGCGCGCTCGAAGCTGAGCGCCTCGTTCACCTCGAAGAAGTGGTAGTGCGAGCCGACCTGCACCGGCCGGTCGCCGGTGTTGGTCACCTCGAGCGTCACGGTCCTGCGCCCCGCGTTGAGCTCGATGTCGCCCGCCGCCGCCTCGATCTCGCCCGGGATCATGGGATCGGATGGTGCACGGTGACGAGCTTGGTGCCGTCGGGAAACGTGGCCTCGACCTGGATCTCCGGGATCATCTCGGGCACGCCCTCCATCACCTCGCCACGCCCAAGCAGCGTCGCGCCCCAAGTCATGAGCTCCGACACGCTTCTGCCGTCGCGCGCCCCTTCCATGATCGCCGCGGTGATGAACGCCACCGCCTCCGGATAGTTCAGCCTGAGCCCCCGCGCCCTGCGCCGCTCGGCGAGCAGCGCCGCGGTGAAGACGAGCAGCTTGTCCTTCTCGCGGGGCGTGAGCTCCATGTCAGATGATCCGCACCTTCGCCTCGCCGATGTCCGCGAACCGGGCGATGACCTCGTCGCCGGGCCGCACGGTCTCCAGCCCCGTCCAGGCGCCCGTGGTGACGACGTCCCCGGCGTGCAGGCCCAGGCCGCGCTTCGCGCAGTGCCGCGAGAGCCACGGGATCAGCCGGAACGGATTGCCGAACGGATGCGCGCCTTTCGCCTTGCGGACCGCGCCGCCGATGCTGAAGCGGGCCTCCAGCTCGCCGAAGTCGATGCTGCGCCAGTCCGCGATCCCGCTTCCCGCGACGAGCGCGCCGTTGTTCTGGAAATCGGCGAGCTTCCACGGGCTGGAGGACTCTTTCCAGTCCGCCAGGCGCGTGGCACAGACCTCGATCGCCACCAGCACCTCGCCGATCGCGTCGGCGAGCGTCTGCTCGGAGTAGGGCCTCGCGCGCGGCGGCAGGTCGCGCCGCAGGCGGAAAGCGATCTCGGCCTCCACGCCGAGCAGGTTGAGGCGCTTCGCCGCGATGCTCGCGGGGCTCGCGAGCAGCCGCTCCGGCGGGATCGGCGCCGCGGTCGGCTCCACCTTGTCGCTCGGCCCGCCCGCCTTCCACGCCGCCGCCCGCGCGCCGGGCCACAGCCGCGAGAAAACCGCGTCCTGCACCCGGTAGGCTTCCCGATCCGATTTGAGCGTGACGCCGCCGACCTGCGCGGGCCTGCCGCTGCCGTGGGCCTCGACCAGCAGCCTCACCGCTTCCTCCGACAGCCTGCCCCGGCGATAGGCCCGCACCAGCCGCTTCGCGGATTCTTCGGCGCTCATGTGCGCCAGATCCTCGGCTCGCAGGCCTCGCGCCCGGCGAGCGCCGGGCGCAGCACGCCCCACAGCGCGGTGAAGTAGCGCTTCGCCGCCTCGCTCGAGCCGCCGAGGTAGCGCGCCACCAGCACGCCTGGGAGCAGCGTCACCGCGCCCTCGCCCTTCGCGGGCGCCTGCCGCCTGCACTCGTCCACCAGGCCCCGGCCGAAACCCGGGGCCGAGGCGAGCAGCGTGCCGAAGACCGGGTGCCCCGCAAGGCCGGCCGAGGCGCGCAGCAGCGCAGCGCCGCCCTCGATGCTCGCGCGCTCGAAATAGAGCAGACGCTGCTCGCGCTCGAGCCGGGTCTCGATGCGGCAGGCGCCGCGCGCGAAGCGCTCCCCCGATCCGCTGCGCCCCAGGCATACGATCTCCCAGCCGATGTAGCGCGCCTGCCTCGCCAGCCGCACCCGCGTCTGCATGCGCGCGAGCGCGCCGTCGAAGACGATGCTCTCCTGCGGCAGCCACTCGAGCGTGCCGCTCGCCTGGATCTCGATCGCCTGGGCGGCCTCGGCGCCGGAGGATCGGTACCATTTCCCCGCTCCCGGCGTGGTCAGCAGCGCGTGCGCGCCCGGGCCCGAGTCGAGCGCGATCTCGAGCGCGTCGCCGCCCGCGACGCCGCCCGGCGGGTGCACCACGATCGCGTGGCACACCGCGCCGCCCTCGGGATAGAGCGGTTTCTGCACCAGCAGCGGGCCCTCGTGGCGCTTCGCTGCGAGCACGGTGCGATCGGCGCGGCGCTCGAAGCCGAGGGACAGGCTGGCGCACCAGCCGGCAGCGGCGACGGGCTCGGCAAGCAGCATGCGCCGATCATACCGCCAGCAGGCCCTTGACCCCGTCCCGGTCCATGTCGGCGCCGGCGCCGCGGCGCAGGATCTCGCCGCGCTCCATCACGAGGTACCGGTCGGCGAGCGACCGGGCGAAGTCGTAGTACTGCTCGACGAGCAGGATCGCCATCTCCCCGGTGGCGGCGAGTGCGCGGATGGCGCGCTCGATGTCCTTGATGATCGAGGGCTGGATGCCCTCGGTGGGCTCATCCAGTATCAGGAGCTTCGGTCCCATCGCGAGCGCGCGCCCGATCGCCAGCTGCTGCTGCTGGCCGCCGGAGAGGTCGCCGCCGCGCCGCCCCAGCATCTGCGCGAGCACCGGGAACATCTCGAAGACGCGCTCGGGCACGCGCTCGCCGCGCGGCCGCGTCGCGAGCCCCATCTCGAGGTTCTCGGCCACGGTGAGCCGCGGGAAGATCTCGCGCCCCTGGGGCACGTAGCCGATGCCCGCGCGCACGCGCTCGTAAGGCCGCGCCTGCGTCAGGTCCGCCTCGCCGAACACGATCGCGCCTGCGCGCGCCGGCACCAGGCCCATGAGCGTGCGCAGCAGCGTCGACTTGCCGACGCCGTTGCGCCCGAGCAGCGCGGTCACCTTGCCCGCGGGTGCCTCGAACGAGACGTCGCGCAGGATGTGCGAGCCGCCGTAGTACTGGTTGAGGCCGGAGACTTTCAGCATCAGCGTCCCAGGTAGACCTCGATCACCTTCGGGTCGTTCTGCACCTGCGCCATCGGCCCCTCGGCGAGCACGCTGCCCTCGTGCAGCACCGTGACCTTGCGCGCGATTCTCTCGATGAAGGCCATGTCGTGCTCGACCACGACCAGCGAGTGCCTGCCGGCGAGCGAGAGGAACAGCTCCCCGGTGCGCTCGGTCTCCTCGTCGCTCATGCCCGCGACCGGCTCATCGAGCAGCAGCAGCCTGGGCTCCTGCACGAGCAGCATGCCGATCTCGAGCCACTGCTTCTGGCCGTGGGAGAGCTCTCCGGCGGTCCTCGCGGCGCTGTCCTGCAGCCGGATCAGCTCGAGGGTCTCCGCGATGCGGTCCCGCTGCTCGCCGGTCAGCCTCGCGAACAGCGTGCTGAAGACCCGCTTGTCGGCCTTCATGGCGAGCTCGAGGTTCTCGAACACGCTGTGGCGCTCGAAGATGGTCGGCTTCTGGAACTTGCGGCCGATGCCGGCGTGCGCGATCTCGGCTTCCGTCAGGCGCGTCAGGTCGATGGTCTGGCCGAAGAACGCCGTGCCCGCGTCGGGCCGCGTCCTGCCGGTGATGACGTCCATCATGGTGGTCTTGCCCGCGCCGTTGGGGCCGATGACGCAGCGCAGCTCGCCGACGTCGATCGACAGCGACAGCCGGTCGAGGGCCCTGAAGCCGTCGAAGCTCACGCTGATGTCCTCCAGGTACAGGACCGCGCCGTGCGTGGTGTCGAGCTCGCCGCTCGAGACGCGGCCGAGCGTGGCGCTCTCGTTGGCCGCCACCGCGCTCGCGCTCATGCGCGCCTTTGCCGCCATTGCCGCGCCAGCCCCCCCAGGCCCTGCGGCAGGTAGAGCGTCGCGAGGATGAAGATCAGGCCGAGGAAGTACAGCCAGTACTCCGGGAACGCCTGGGTGAAGAAGCTCTTGGCGCCGTTGACCACGCCCGCGCCGAGCATGGGCCCCACCAGCGTGCCGCGCCCGCCGAGCGCCGCCCAGATCGCGATCTCGATCGAGTTGGCGGGCGACATCTCGCTCGGGTTGATGATGCCGACCTGCGGCACGTAGAGCGCGCCGGCGATGCCGCACAGCACCGCCGAGAGCGTGAACACGGCGAGCTTGTAGTGCACGGTGTTGTAGCCGCAGAAGGCGACCCGCGCCTCGGCGTCGCGGATCGCGGTGAGCACGCGCCCGAGCTTCGAGGTCACGATCCAGCGCGCCAGCAGCAGCGTGCCGAGGAGCGCCGCCGCGGTGGCCATGAACAGGCCGATGCGCGTCTGCGGCGTGGTGACGGCGAAGCCGAGGATGCGCTTGAAGTCGGTGAAGCCGTTGTTGCCCCCGAACCCCATGGCGTTGCGGAAGAACGCGAGCATCGCCGCGAAAGTGAGCGCCTGGGTGATGATCGAGAAGTACACGCCCTTCACCCGCGAGCGGAAGGCGAAGAAGCCGAACACGAAGGCAAGCAGGCCGGGGACCAGCACCACCAGCAGCGCCGCCCACCAGAACTGGTCGGTGTTCCACCAGTGCCAGGGCAGCTCCTTCCAGTCGAGGAACACCATGAAGTCGGGGAGCTCGGACTGGTACTGCCCCTCGCGGCCGATCTGGCGCATCAGGTACATGCCCATGGCGTAGCCGCCGAGCGCGAAGAACAGGCCGTGCCCGAGCGAGAGGATCCCCGCGTAGCCCCAGATCAGGTCCATCGCGATCGCCACCATCGCGTAGCACATGATCTTGCCGATCAGGGTCACCCAGTACTGCGAGACGTGCAAGGCGCTCCCCTGCGGCACCGCGAGGCTGAGCAGCGGAAAGACGAGGAACGCGATCGCGGCGAAGGCAGCGATCGCGCTCCAGCCCCCGGCGCCGTAGAACCGGTTCATGCCTCGAGGGCCCTGCCCTTCGCCGCGAACAGGCCCTGCGGCCGGCGCTGGATGAAGAAGATGATGAAGACGAGCACCGCGATCTTGGCGATGACCGCGCCGGAGACCGACTCGAGCGCCTTGTTGGCGAAGCCGAGCACCAGCGCCGCGTAGACGGTGCCCGCGAGCTGGCCCACGCCGCCGAACACCACCACCATGAACGAGTCCACGATGTAGCCCTGCCCGAGGTCGGGGCCGACGTTGCCGATCTGCGAGAGCGCGCAGCCGGCGAGCCCCGCGATTCCCGAGCCCAGGCCGAACGCCCAGGTGTCGACGCGCGCCGTGGGCACGCCGACGCAGGCCGCCATGTCCCGGTTCTGCGTCACCCCGCGCACGAACAGGCCCAGCCGCGTGCGCGTGAGCAGGAGCCACATCGCCGCGAGCACCGCCGCGGCGAAGCAGATGATGACGATGCGGTTCCAGGGCAGCACCACGTTGGAGAACGCCTCGATCCCGCCCGACATGAACGCGGGGTTCTCGACCTGCACGTTCTGCGCGCCGAAGATCGTGCGTACCGCCTGGATCAGCATCAGGCTGATGCCCCAGGTGGCGAGCAGCGTCTCGAGCGGCCGGCCGTAGAGCCACCGGATCACGCCGCGCTCGAGCGCCATGCCGACCAGCGCGGCGACGACGAACGAGGCCGGCACGGCGGCGAGCAGGTACCAGTCGAAGGCGCCGGGCAGGTGCGCCTTGAAGAGGTTCTGCACCACGTAGGTGGTGTAGGCGCCGATCATGATCAGCTCGCCGTGCGCCATGTTGATCACGCCCATCAGGCCGTAGGTGATGGCGAGCCCGAGGGCCGCGAGCAGCAGGATCGAGCCGAGCGACACCCCGGCGAAGGCGAGCCCGGCGCGCTCGCCCCAGGCGAGGCGTCCCTGCACCGCGCGCAGGCTCCGCTCGGCGGCGATGCGGATGTCCTGATCGGCGTCGTTCAGCGCGGCCGCGAGCAGCGTGCGGCTGTTGGCGCTGGAGGACTCGCCCAGGCGGGCGATCGCGGCGAGCCGCGTCTGCTGCGGTCCGCCCGCCACCTCCATCGAGGCCGCTGTGAGATCGAGCAGCGCCCGGATCTCGGCATCCTTCTCCTTCCCGAGGGCGCGCTTCACCACCGGCAGAACGCCCGCGTCCGCTCCCCCGGCGAGCGCCTTCGCCGCCTCGAGGCGCACGCCGCGCTCCCCGGAGAAGAGCTTGAGCGCCGCGAGCGCACCCTCGATCTCGCCGCGCAGCCGGTTGTTGGCGATAACCTCCTCCATGTCCCCGGGCACCGGCGTCACCGCCTCCCCCGTCACGGCGTCGGCGGCGCTCTCGCCCTTGGCGATCAGCACGCGCTCGCCCGCGGTGCGCATGTGCCCGGCGGCGAGCGCCGAGAGCACTTCCGCGGCGCGCGGATCGCCCTCGGCGACGAGCGCCGCGATCGCGGCGCTGCGCTCATCGGACTCCCCGAAGGCGAGCTTGCCGACCGCGGCGCGGTCCAGCCCCCAGGCGTGCCCGGCGAGCGCGAGCAGGACGATGGGAAGAAGCTTGCGCATACGTGAAGAGGGCCGGCGAGCCGGCCCTCTCCCCGCCTCGCGTCAGGCCGCCATCACTTCTTCTTCTCGGCCATCAGCGCCGGCTCGTCCTTCTTCTTGTCGTTGCCCGCGATGAACGGGCTCCAGGGCTGCGCCTTCACCGGGCCCTTGGTCTTCCACACGACGTTGAACTGGCCGTCCGCCTTGACCTCGCCGATGAACACCGCCTTGTGCAGGTGGTGGTTCTTCTCGTCCATCTTCGAGGTGATCCCCGAGGGCGCCTTGAAGGTCTGGCCCGCCATCGCCACGCGGACCTTGTCGACGTCGAAGGACTTGGCCTTCTCCACCGCCTGCTTCCACATGTAGATGCCGATGTAGGTGGCCTCCATGGGGTCGTTGGTGAGCGGCTTGTCCTTGTGGCCGGCGATGTTCTTCGCCTTGGCGTAGGCGGCCCACTTCTTGGTCCACTCGTCGTTCGCCGGCGCCTTGATCGACATGAAGTAGTTCCACGCCGCGAGGTGGCCCACCAGCGGCTTGGTGTCGACGCCGCGCAGCTCCTCCTCGCCCACCGAGAACGCCACCACCGGCACGTCGGTCGCCTTCAGGCCCTGGTTGCCCAGCTCCTTGTAGAACGGCACGTTCGAGTCGCCGTTGATCGTGGAGACCACCGCGGTCTTCTTGCCTTCCGAGGCGAACTTCTTGATCTTGGCGATGATGGTCTGGTAATCGGCGTGCCCGAACGGGGTGTACTCCTCCATGATGTCGGCTTCGGCCACGCCCTTCGACTTGAGGAACGCGCGCAGGATCTTGTTGGTGGTGCGCGGGTAGACGTAGTCGGTGCCCAGGAGCACCCAGCGCTTGGCCGAGCCGCCGTCCTTCGACATCAGGTACTCGACCGCGGGGATCGCCTGCTGGTTGGGCGCGGCGCCGGTGTAGAACACGTTCTTCGAGATCTCCTCGCCCTCGTACTGCACCGGGTAGAAGAGCAGGCTGTTCAGCTCCTCGAACACCGGCAGCACGGACTTGCGCGACACCGAGGTCCAGCAGCCGAACACCACCGCGACCTTGTCCTGGGTGACGAGCTGGCGCGCTTTTTCAGCGAACAGCGGCCAGTTCGAGGCCGGGTCGACCACCACGGGCTCGATCTTGTAGCCCATCACCCCGCCCTTGGCGTTGATCTCGTCCACGGCCATCAGCACCGTGTCCTTCAGCACCGTCTCGCTGATCGCCATCGTGCCCGAGAGCGAGTGCAGCACGCCGATCTTGACGGTCTTGCCCTGGGCGTACAGCCCGCTGGAGCCGAACCCGATGGCGGCGACCGCGGCCGACATCGCCAGCTGCTTGAGAAAAATGCGTCGCTTCATTGGATCTCCCGTGTGCGTGGTAAGGATCGAGCCCTTGCGGCGGCCATCGCCGCCTCGGGATCGCTCAACGCAACGACCGTGCCATGCCGCCGGCAGGCCTCATCTGCATGAATCAGAAAGCGAAATGATGAGGCCGCGGAATCTGCAGCGGCGCCGCCGGCGCACCGCTTTGGGGCGGGGCACCCTAACGGTGCGCGAGCGCGCGCCGCAGGCGGGCGATGCCTTCTTCGAGTCGCTCGGGCGTGGCCGCGAAGCACCAGCGGACGAACCCCTCGCCTTCGGGGCCGAAGGCCGATCCGGGCGCCAGCCCGAGGCCGGCATCGCGCACCAGGCGCTTGCAGAACTCGAGGCTGTCCGCCACGCCGGCGACGCGAAAGAACGCGTACATCGTCCCCGAGGGCAGCGCCGCCTCGACCCCGGGCAGCGTGTTGAGCGCGCCGACCAGCCAGTCGCGCGCCGCGCGGAAGCGCGCCAGGGTCCGCCGGATCACGGCCTCGCCCTCGGCGAGCGCGGCGAGCCCCGCGCGCTGCACGAACACCGGGGCGCAGGAGGTGTTGTACTCGACCAGCTTCCCCAGGTCCGCGGCGAGCGACGCGGGCAGCGCCACCCAGCCCAGCCGCCAGCCGGTCATGAGCCAGGACTTGGAGAAGGTGTTGGTGCTGAGCACCCGCTCCTCGGGCGCCGCGAGGTCCAGGAACGAAGGCGCGATTCCCCCGTCTCCGTAATAGAGGCGCTCGTAGGCGTCGTCGGCGAAGATCCAGATGCCGTGGCGCCGGCAGTGCCCGAGCAGCACCCGCTGCGCCTCGCGGCCGATGGTCCAGCCGGTGGGGTTGTTCGGCGAGTTCACGTAAAGCGCGCGCGTGCGCGGCGTGAGCGCATCGAGCAGCCGGTCCAGGTCGAGCCTCCAGCCCTCGCGCGAGAACCCGAGCGGCACCGTCTCGACCTCGGCGCCCAGGATGCGGGGGATCTCCTGCAGGTTCGGCCACAGCGGCACCACCTCGACCACGCGGTCGCCCGGGTCGAGCAGCAGCTGCGAGGCGAGCATCAGCGCGTTGACCCCGGCGCTCGTCACCACCACCTCGCCGGCACCGGTCGGGCGGTGCAGGCGCGTGAGGTAGGCGGCGAGCGCCTCGCGCAGCTCGGGGATGCCGAGGTTGTGCGTGTAGAAGGTCTCGCCCGCGGCGATCGAGTCCATGCCCGCCTTGCGGATGAACTCGGGCGTCGGCTCGTCGGGCTCGCCGACCCAGAACGGCAGGATGTCGCCGCGCCCGAGGCCCGAGTTGAACAGCTCGCGGATCTTGGAGGCGCCGAGCGCGCGAACCGCGGGTCGCGCGGAGAGCATCGGCTAGTGTAACCTGCGCGGCCTCATGACCTCCGCCACCGCCGCGCGCTGGTCGCTCGCCGCCGCGATCGCCACCATGGCGGTCTGGGGGGCCAACTTCGCCGTCACCAAGCACGTGCTCGAGCACATCGGCGTGGGGCCCTTCCTCTTCTTCCGCTATCTCGGCATGCCGCTCATCGCCTTTGCGCTGCTCGCCTGGATCTACCGCCGGCGGCTCGGCTTCGCGCTGCCGCGGCGCGGCGACTGGGCGCGCTTCGCCGGGCTGGGCCTGCTCGCGCACACCGGGCACGTCGGCATCGTGATCTGGGGCATCCACCTCTCCACCGCGTTCTCCAGCGCGCTGGTGCTGACCAGCGGCCCGGTCTTCACGCTGCTCATCCTCGCGGCGCTCGGCGCCGAGCGCCTGCGCGCCTCGCAGGTCGCGGGGACGCTCGCCGCGCTCGGCGGCATCCTGGTGTTCCTCTCGGACAAGCTCGCGGCCGGGCTCGCCCGCGCCGGGCTCGGCGACCTCGCGCTGCTGTTCGCGGCGGCGCTGTTCTCGCTCTACACGGTGCTCGCCCGGCCGCTGGTGGAACGCTACGGGCCGCTGCTGCTGCTGTGCTGGACGCTCGCCTTCGGCGCGCCGCCGCTGCTGCTCGCCTCGATTCCGTCGGTGCTCGCGCTCGAGTACGGCGCGGTGCCCTGGAGCGCGTGGGCCTGGCTCGCCTGGGCCGTCTTCGTGTCCTCGTTCCTGGGATGGCTGGCGTGGGCCTGGGTGAACTCGGTGCGGGGCCTCGCGCGCACCGCGCCGCTCCAGTACCTGATGCCGCCGATCGCGGGGGTGGTGGCCTGGCTGACGCTCGGCGAGACCTTCACGCCGCTCAAGCTGGCGGCTGCCGGCGTCACCATGGCGGGAGTCGCCTGGGCGCAGTTCGGCGGCGGGCGCGCGCCGCCGCGCGAGGCGGCGCAGCCCGACGCCGGCTAGCGCTCAGGCTGCCGCGCGGCCCGCCTCGCGCGCGGCCGGCGCCTCGCCGCCCAGCCGGAAGAAGAAGGTCGCGCCGCGGTCGGGCGCCGAGTCGGCCCACACCGTGCCGCCGTGGCGCTCGACGATGCGCTGCACCAGCGCCAGCCCCACCCCGGTGCCCTCGAACTCGTGCGCCTCGTGCAGCCGCTCGAACATGCCGAACAGCTTCTTCGCCAGCGCAGCGTCGAAGCCGGCGCCGTTGTCCCGCACGTAGTACACCGGCCCCAGGCCCATGGCGATGGCGCCGATCTCGATGCGCGCCTCGGCGCGCAGGCGGGTGTATTTGAGGGCGTTGGAGATGAGGTTGGCGTAGACCTGCTTGAGCAGCACCGGGTCGGCGCGGCACTCGGGCATGTCCTCGACGCGGACCTCGACGCGGCGGCCGGCGCGCTCGGCGCCCTGCTCCTCGAGCACCTCGCGCGCCAGCGCCGCCGGCTGCACGCGCCGCAGCCGCAGCGGCTGGCGCGAGAGCCGGCCGAACTCGAGCAGCCCGTCGATGAGCGCGCTCATGCGCTCGGCGTTGTGCGCCACGCGGCCGAGCAGGCGCTGCGCCTCGGCCGGAATCTCGCCGCGGAAGTCCTCGAGCACGATGCGCGAGAAGCCCGCGATGGCGCGCAGCGGCGCGCGCAGGTCGTGCGACACGAGCGAGGAGAACGCCTCCATCTCGCGGTAGGCGGCGGTCAGCTCGGCGGTGCGGCTCTGCACGCGCCGCTCGAGCTCCGCGTTGAGCTCGCGCGCCTGGCGCTCGTGCGCCTTGCGCGCCGAGACGTCGCGCGCCACGAGCGTCAGGCGACGCACCCCGCCCGAGACGAAAGCCGCGCCGCCGATCTCCACCTCGAGGATGCCGCCGTCCAGCCGCAGCAGCTTGCGCTCCCGGTAGGCGAGCGCGCTTTCGCCCTGCTGCAGCCGCTGCAGCCGCTCGCGAATGCTGTCGCGGTGCTCGGGGGTCACCCAGTCCTCGACGTGCATGCCGACGAGCGCCTCGGGGCCGGGCGCGCCGAGCATGCGCGCCATCGCCGAGTTGGCCAGCTCGACCACCCCGTCGCGGTGGACCGCCATGCCCTCCTGCGAGACCTCGAACAGGCTGCGGAAGCGCAGCTCGCTCTCGGCCAGCCGGTCGCGCTCGGCGCGCAGCGCCTCGGCCGCCTCGGCCTCGGCGGTGACGTCGCGGCCCACCCCGCGGTAGCCGAGAAAGCCCCCGTCCGCGCCGAACACCGGGCGGCCCGAGACGGCGTGGTGCGACACGCGCCCGTCGCGGCCGCGGCGCACCAGGCGCAGGTCGGCGAACGGCTGGCGCGCCTCCAGCACGCGGCGGTGCTCCGCCCACGCGGCCGGGCTCGCCTCGAGAAACGGCATCTCCCAGCGCGCCCTGCCGAGCACCTCCCCGGCGGGCACCTCGAGCAAGCGCTCGATCTCCTTCGAGACGTAGGTGAGGCGGTGCCGGGCGTCGCTCTCCCAGACCCAGTCGACGGACAGCTCGACCACGTCGCGGAAGCGCGCCTCGCTCGCCGCCAGCGCGCGGCGCGAGTCCATCGCCTCGGTGACGTCGACGGCGAGAACCACCAGCGCGCGCACCGCGCCCGCGGCGTCGAGCTCCGGAACGTAGTGCGCGCGCACGTCCCGCAGCGCGCCGTCGGCGCGCCTGCGCCGGCGCTCGAAGCGCACCTCCTCTCCCGCGAGGGCGCGCGCCAGATACTGCCGGACCGCGCCGTAGTCCTCCTCGCCCAGCACCTCGAGCACGCTGCGGCCCGCGGTCTGCGCCGCGGACAGGCCGCACAGCTCGGCGTGGCCGCGGTTGACGAAGATGTAGCGCTCGTCGCGGCCGATGTAGGCGATGATCGCCGGCATCGCGTCGATCATCAGGCGCAGCCGCTCCTGGGTGCGGCGCACCGCAGCCGCGAGCCGGTTGCGCTCGGTGACGTTGCGCGCCACGCCGCGGTAGCCGAGGAACTCGCCCTTCGCGCCGAGGCGCGGCTCGCCGCTCACCAGCAGCACCTGCGCCACCTGCCGGTCGGCGCCCAGGCGTACGAATTCCACCTCGCGGAACGGCAGGCGCGCCTCCAGCAGGCGCAGGTGCGCCGCGAGATCGCCGTTCACGCGCAGGCCGACGTCCCAGATCGGGCGGCCGAGCGCGGCCGCGGGGCTCGCCCCGAGCGCGCCGCCGACCTCGCCTTCCAGCCGCGTGAAGCGCGACTCGGCGTCGGTCTCCCAGAAGAAGTCGGAGGTCAGCGCCGCGAGGCTGCGCAGCCGCTGCTCGGCCTGCCGCAGCGTCGCCGCGGTGCGGCTGAGGCGCCCCGCCCAGAACGCGGCCGCCGCGCCGAGCGCCAGCAGCGCCGCAAGAACCTGCCAGACCTCCATGTACAGTATTTAGCACGCCGCCGCGCGCGGCGCGAGCCGCCGGTTCGCAAGTCTTTGTAAGCGGGAAGGCTAGGCGGCTCCGGCGGCCCGCCGCGCGCCGAAGAAGGCACCGAAGGCGGCGAGCGCATGCTCGACGCCGGCCCGGTCCACGTCGAGGTGCGTCACGAGCCGCAGACGCGCGCCGGGCAGCACCCGCACCCCCTCGCGCGCGAGATGCTGCGCCAGGGCCTCGGCCTGCTCCGGGGGCAGGCGCACGAACACCATGTTGGTCCGGGGCGGCTCGACCTCCAGGCGCGGCAGCCCGGCCAGCCCGGCGGCGAGCCGCGCCGCGTTGGCGTGGTCCTCGGCCAGCCTGGCGACGTTGTGCTCGAGCGCGTACAGCCCCGCGGCAGCGATGACGCCGGCCTGGCGCATCGCGCCGCCGAGGATCTTGCGCGCGCGCCTCGCGGCGGCGAGGAACGGCGCGCTGCCCAGGAGCAGCGTGCCGGCCGGCGCGCCCAGCCCTTTGGACAGGCACACCGAGACCGAGTCGAAGCCGCGGCACAGCTCGGCCGCCGGCAGCCCCAGCGCCACCGCGGCGTTGAACAGCCGCGCCCCGTCGAGGTGCGTCGCGAGGCCCTTGCGCCTCGCCAGCGCGAGGGCCTCCCCGAGGTACGCCCGGGAGATGACCCGCCCGCCGATCGTGTTCTCGAGCGCGAGCAGGCGCGTGCGCGCGAAATGCGGGTCGTCGGGCTTGATCGCCGCCTCGACCTCGGCGAGATCGAGCGTGCCGTCGGGACGGTTGGCGAGCGGCTGCGGCTGGATCGAGCCGAGCACCGCGCCCCCGCCCGCCTCGAAGCGGTAAGCGTGGGCCTCCTGGCCGACCAGGTACTCGTCGCCGCGCTGGCAGTGGCTCATGAGCGCGGCGAGGTTGGACTGCGTGCCGGAGGGAAACAGCAGCGCGCCCTCGCAGCCGAGGAGCTGCGCGGCGCGCTCCTGCAGCCGGTTCACCGTGGGGTCGTCGCCGAAGACATCGTCGCCCACCTCCGCTTCGGCCATCGCGCGCCGCATCCCCGCCGAGGGTCGCGTCACGGTGTCCGAGCGCAGGTCGACGATCATGACCCGTCGGCGCGCCGCGCGCGCGCAGCGAAGCCCTCGTGGTCGTGCTCGAGTCTGAGCCCCGCGCCCGCGACCCCCGGCGCCGGCGGGTCCTTGCGGGGCGACCACGTCCAGGCGAGCACCGCGCCGAGCGCGAGCGCCGCCGCGAGCGCGATCCCGCCGCGCCAGCCCGCCCTGCCCCGCGACGCCGCGCGCTCCGCCTGCCTGCGCGCCTCGCCG